>NZ_JBVIBK010000077.1:0-1068 GCF_055573455.1 Streptomyces sp. NPDC030183 | reverse complement strand
TGTTCTGTCTCGGGAGGTTGTGGACGAGTGAGCCAGGTCTCGGCTGGGGGATCTTGAACAGGTGAGGGCCTTCCGGTTCGGTGTGGATTGCGACGTCTACACCTGACCGAAAGGCCCTCGTGCCCCACCGTAATGCACCCCTGACAGAGACCGGACGGCTGCGCCTGGCCCGCTGCGTGGTCGAGGACGGCTGGCCCCTGCGTCGGGCCGCGGAACGCTTCCAGGTCTCGCCGACCACGGCCCAGCGCTGGGCCGAGCGCTACCGCACTTTGGGCGAGGCCGGCATGTGTGACCAGTCCAGCCGTCCCCATCACAGTCCGCGCCGCACCCCAACCCGCACCGAGCGTCGGGTCATCAAGGTCCGCGTCCTGCGCCGCTGGGGACCGGCCCGCATCGCTCACCTGCTGCATCTGGTGCCCTCGACCGTGCACCGGGTACTGACCCGCTTCGGCCTGGCCCGGCTCACGCACCTGGACCGGGCCACCGGCCGCGTCATCCGCCGCTACGAACGCGCCAGGCCCGGCGAACTGGTGCACGTGGACATCAAGAAGCTCGGCAACATCCCCGACGGCGGCGGCCACAAGACCCTGGGCCGGCAAGCGGGCCGCAAGAACCGCGCAGGCGCCGGCTACAGCTACCTGCACACCGCCGTCGACGACCACTCCCGCCTCGCCTACAGCGAGATCCTCGGCAACGAGAAGAAGGAGACCGCCACCGGCTTCTGGACCCGCGCCCAGGCGTTCTTCACCCAGGCCGGGATCACCGTCGAGCGAGTACTGACCGACAACGGCGCCTGCTATCGCTCCCGCAACTGGCGCGACGCCCTCGAAGCGGCCGGCATCGCCCACAGACGCACCCGGCCCTACCGGCCCCAGACAAACGGCAAGGTCGAACGCTTCAACCGCACCCTGCTGGACGAGTGGGCCTACGCCCGCCCCTACCAGTCAGAAGCCGAGCGCCGCGAAGCGTTCCCGCTATGGCTGCACACCTACAATCACCACCGCGGACACACCGCGCTGAAGGGCCAACCACCCGCCAGCCGCGTCCCCAACCTCTCAGGGCAATACA
>NZ_JBVIBK010000076.1:0-1070 GCF_055573455.1 Streptomyces sp. NPDC030183 | reverse complement strand
CTAGGTGTTCTGTCCACGGAGGTTCGTGACGCAAGTCTCGGCTGAAGGATCTTGAAACGGGTGAGGGCCTTCTGGCCTGGTGTGGATTGCGACATCTGCACCGGCGACCAGAGAGGCCCTCATGCCCCACCGTAATGCACCCCTGACCGAGACAGGCCGTCTGCGCCTGGCCCGCTGCGTCGTGGAGGACGGCTGGACGCTGCGGCGGGCCGCCGAACGTTTCCAGGTCTCCACGACCACGGCCCAGCGGTGGGCCGACCGTTATCGGCAACTCGGCGAGGCCGGGATGTCCGACCGATCCTCCCGGCCGCACTCCAGCCCCCGCCGGACCCCGACGCGTACAGAACGCCGGATCATCAAGGTCCGCCTCGCGCGTCGGTGGGGCCCGGCCCGCATAGCTCATCTGCTCCGTCTGGTGCCCTCGACCGTGCACCGGGTACTGACCCGCTTCGGCCTCGCCCGCCTCACGCACCTGGACCGCACCACCGGCCGGGTCATACGCCGCTACGAACGCGAACGGCCCGGCGAACTGGTGCACGTGGACATCAAGAAGCTCGGCAACATCCCCGACGGCGGCGGCCACAAGACCCTGGGCCGGCAGGCAGGCCGCAAGAACCGCCAGAACGCCGGCTACAGCTACCTCCACACCGCCGTCGACGACCACTCCCGCCTGACCTACAGCGAGATCCTCACCGACGAGAAGAAGGAGACGGCGACCGCCTTCTGGACCCGGGCCCAGGCGTTCTTCACCCAGGCCGGGATCACCGTCGAGCGGGTACTGACCGACAACGGATCCTGCTACCGCTCACGCGACTGGCGCGATCTGCTGGCAGCGGCCGGAATCACCCACAAGCGAACCCGGCCCTACCGGCCGCAGACCAACGGCAAGGTCGAACGGTTCAACCGCACCCTGCTCGACGAGTGGGCCTACGCCCACCCCTACCGCTCCGAACAGGAACGACGCGACACCTTCCCCGGCTGGCTGCACACCTACAATCACCACCGCGGACACACCGCGCTGAAGGGCCAACCACCCGCCAGCCGCGTCCCCAACCTCTCAGGGCAATACA
>NZ_JBVIBK010000075.1:0-1379 GCF_055573455.1 Streptomyces sp. NPDC030183 | reverse complement strand
GTTCGGCGGCGTCCTACTCTCCCACAGGGTCCCCCCTGCAGTACCATCGGCGCTGTAAGGCTTAGCTTCCGGGTTCGGAATGTAACCGGGCGTTTCCCTCACGCTATGACCACCGAAACACTATGAAACAATCAACCGCACCACGCTCTGTGACAAACGCGGGGTTGTTCGTGGTTTCAGAACCAACACAGTGGACGCGAGCAACTGAGGACAAGCCCTCGGCCTATTAGTACCGGTCACCTCCACACGTTACCGTGCTTCCAGATCCGGCCTATCAACCCAGTCGTCTACTGGGAGCCTTACCCTCTTATAGAGGTGGGAGTCCTCATCTCGAAGCAGGCTTCCCGCTTAGATGCTTTCAGCGGTTATCCCTCCCGAACGTAGCCAACCAGCCATGCCCTTGGCAGAACAACTGGCACACCAGAGGTTCGTCCGTCCCGGTCCTCTCGTACTAGGGACAGCCCTTCTCAAGACTCCTACGCGCACAGCGGATAGGGACCGAACTGTCTCACGACGTTCTAAACCCAGCTCGCGTACCGCTTTAATGGGCGAACAGCCCAACCCTTGGGACCGACTCCAGCCCCAGGATGCGACGAGCCGACATCGAGGTGCCAAACCATCCCGTCGATATGGACTCTTGGGGAAGATCAGCCTGTTATCCCCGGGGTACCTTTTATCCGTTGAGCGACGGCGCTTCCACAAGCCACCGCCGGATCACTAGTCCCGACTTTCGTCCCTGCTCGACCCGTCGGTCTCACAGTCAAGCTCCCTTGTGCACTTACACTCACCACCTGATTGCCAACCAGGCTGAGGGAACCTTTGGGCGCCTCCGTTACCCTTTAGGAGGCAACCGCCCCAGTTAAACTACCCATCAGACACTGTCCCCGATCCGGATCACGGACCCGGGTTAGACATCCAGCACGACCAGACTGGTATTTCAACGACGACTCCACCCATACTGGCGTATGGACTTCACAGTCTCCCAGCTATCCTACACAAGCCGAACCGAACACCAATATCAAACTGTAGTAAAGGTCCCGGGGTCTTTCCGTCCTGCTGCGCGAAACGAGCATCTTTACTCGTAGTGCAATTTCACCGGGCCTATGGTTGAGACAGTCGAGAAGTCGTTACGCCATTCGTGCAGGTCGGAACTTACCCGACAAGGAATTTCGCTACCTTAGGATGGTTATAGTTACCACCGCCGTTTACTGGCGCTTAAGTTCTCAGCTTCGCCCACCCGAAAGTGAGCTAACCGGTCCCCTTAACGTTCCAGCACCGGGCAGGCGTCAGTCCGTATACATCGCCTTACGGCTTCGCACGGACCTGTGTTTTTAGTAAACAGTCGCTTCTCGCTGGTCTCTGCGGCCACCCCCAGCTCA
>NZ_JBVIBK010000074.1:0-1452 GCF_055573455.1 Streptomyces sp. NPDC030183 | reverse complement strand
CCTAGTAGTGCCTGGTCAGGTTCACTCGCCGGTGGCGTGTCCGTTTGATCGCTTGTTCCGTTGGCCTGTTGTGATGGGTGGGGAGCTGGCCGCGGTCCGGTGTGATCTGGAGGATTTCGCGGCAGAGATGTTCGAGCCGTTCGCGCGGGCGGATCAGCGCCGGTGGGGGACGGTCTATCTGCGGGGGCTGCTGCTGGACGGGCGGCGCAAGTCGGTGGAACCGATGGCCGCCCGTCTGGGCGAGGACGGCAACCGGCAGGCGTTGGCGAACTTCATCACCACCAGCCCGTGGGACGCGGCGCATGTCCGCGCCCGCCTGGCCTGGCGGATGCAGCAGGTGATCAAACCGACCGCGCTGATCGTGGATGACACAGGCTTCCTCAAGGACGGGGACGCTTCGGCGTGTGTGGCCCGGCAGTACACCGGCACCGCGGGCAAGGTCACCAACTGCCAGGCCGGGGTGTCCCTGCACCTGGCCTCCGACGACGCGTCGGCTGCTGTCGACTGGCGTCTGTTCCTGCCTGAGAGCTGGGATCCCGCCTCACCCAAGGCCGATCCGGGCAAGGTGGCCCGCCGCACCAGATGCGGCATCCCCGCCGACGTCGGACACGTGGAGAAGTGGCAGCTGGCTCTGGACATGATCGATGAGACCAGGTCGTGGGGCATCGACGTTCCGCTCGTCGTCGCAGACGGCGGCTACGGCGATACCGCAGCCTTCCGCCTGGGCCTGGAAGAACGCGGGCTCAGCTACGCGGTCGGCATCTCCACCACGACCACCGCCCACCCGGAAACGGCACGGCCGCATACCCCGCCCTACGGCGGTCGCGGCCCGAGGCCCCAGCCGGTCTATCCCGAGCCGGCCCAGACGGTGAAGAAGCTGGTCATCGAGGCCGGCAAGCGGACAGCCCGGCCGGTGCAGTGGCGGGAAGGCTCCCGCCCGGGCAGCGGCCGCAGCGGCGCCAAGCGCATGTACTCCCGCTTCGTGGCCCTGCGGATCAGGCCCGCCGGACGCGAGATCCGCAAAGCCTGCGCCGGCCCGGAACTACCCGTCTGCTGGCTGCTTGCCGAATGGCCTGCCGACCAGCCCGAACCCGTCCAGTTCTGGCTGTCCAACCTGCCCGCCGACACGGCACTGGCCACCCTCGTGCGCACCGCGAAGCTGCGCTGGAGGATCGAGCACGACTACCGCGAGATGAAGCAGACCCTGGGCCTGGCCCACTTCGAAGGCCGCACCTGGCGAGGCTGGCACCACCACGTCACCCTCGTCTCCGTCGCACACGCCTTCTGCACCCTCCAGCGCATCACCCGCTCCCCAAAAGAGACGGCGCCGGCCTGAGCCTCTACCAGGTCGCCCGCGAGCTGCAGTTACTCCTCGCGGTCTGGACCGGCGCCTGTCCCACCTGTCACCGCAACATGCCAGAACTGATAACGACCTGACCAAGCACTACTAGG
>NZ_JBVIBK010000073.1:0-1487 GCF_055573455.1 Streptomyces sp. NPDC030183 | reverse complement strand
CCCCGTTATGTTTTTCGCGGTCCTGCAAGAGGGCCGCTGGCCTCCGGGCCCGGCATGACTGTTGCCCCCTGTCGATGGGATGACCTGGGGGGTGGTGTCACCGGGTCCGAGGGGTGCCGTCGGAGACGCTGATCAGAGGTCCGGCCACCGCCCGGCCGGGCGCAATGCCTGGCCGCTTGCGGGCGGCAGGTCTGCATAACGTGGATGCGCGAGAACGGCTCCCGACCTTGAGGCCGGCACGCATCGACACATGTGGGGGCACGGTGATCAGCATCCACGGGGTGGGCGTCTTCCTGGGCCTGGACGTCGGCAAGCAGACGCATCACGGCCACGGCCTGACCCCGGCCGGGAAGACGGTGTTCGACAAGCAGCTGCCGAACAGCGAAGCGAAGCTGCGGGCCGTCTTCGACAAACTCACGGCCAAGTTCGGCACCGTCCTGGTGGTCGTGGACCAGCCCGCCTCCATCGGCGCCCTCCCACTGACCGTTGCCCGGGACGCCGGCTGCCAGGTCGCCTACCTGCCCGGACTGGCGATGCGACGGATCGCCGACCTCTACCCCGGCGAGGCCAAGACCGACGCGAAGGACGCCGTGGTCATCGCGGACGCCGCCCGCACCATGCCCCACACCCTGCGCACCCTCGACCTGACCGATGAGGTCACCGCCGAGCTGACCATGCTGGTCGGCTTCGACCAGGACCTCGCAGGCGAGGCCAACCGCACCTCCAACCGCATCCGCGGCCTGCTCACCCAGTTCCACCCCAGCCTGGAGCGCGTCCTGGGCCCGCGACTGGACCATCCGGCAGTGACCTGGCTCCTCGAGCGCTACGGATCCCCGCAAGCACTCCGCAAAGCGGGCCGCCGCAAGCTGGTCGAGGTCATCCGCCCAAGGGCGCCGCGCATGGCCGAGCGGCTGGTCGACGACATCTTCGCCGCACTCGACGAGCAGACCGTCGTCGTCCCGGGCACCGGCACCCTCGACGTGATCGTCCCGTCGCTGGCGAAGTCGCTGGCCGCCGTTCACGAACAACGCCGGGCTCTGGAAACTCGGATCGAGGCCCTGCTGGAGGCCCACCCTCTTTCCCAGGTCCTGACCTCGATGCCCGGCATCGGCGTCAGGACCGCCGCAGTCCTCCTGGCCACCGTCGGCGACGGCAGCAGCTTTCCCACCGCAGCCCACCTGGCCTCCTACGCCGGTCTTGCCCCGGCAACCCGGCAGTCCGGCACGTCGATCCACGGCGAGCACGCCCCCAGAGGCGGCAACCGGCAGCTGAAACGAGCGATGTTCCTCTCCGCGTTCGCAGCCCTCCACGATCCCGCCTCCCGCGGCTACTACGACCGCTGCCGAGCCCGTGGCAAAACCCACACCCAGGCCCTCCTCCGCCTCGCCCGCCACCGCATCAGCGTCCTGTTCGCCATGCTCCGCGACGGAACCTTCTACGAGCCGAGGAGCCCTCGACTCGCTTGACGAAGGACATAGAGGCACCCC
>NZ_JBVIBK010000072.1:0-1566 GCF_055573455.1 Streptomyces sp. NPDC030183 | reverse complement strand
CCCCCCCCCCCCCCCCCCCCCCCCCCCCCCCCCCCCCCCCCCCCCCCCCCCCCCCCCCCCCCCCCCCCCCCCCCCCCCCCCCCCCCCCCCCCCCCGCGCCGTCAGGGGCGCGGGGCCGGCTGCCGCACGACCCGCCGGGCCACGACGGGACCCGGCTCCTGCACCTGGAAGTACGCCCGGGCCAGCACCTTCTGCTGGAGCGCCCGGTTGCGGTCCACGACCCGGTAGAGGGACCGGCGGGCCAGGCCGCCGAGCCGCCCGTCGAGCGCGAACAGCCGCTCCTGGCGCAGCTGGAGGGCACGGGAGCGGCGTACGGCCTCCTCGCGCGCGGCCTGGAACGTCTCGCCGGCCCGGACCAGCGCGGCGGCGCTGTCGTCGGCGAGCGCCTCGCCGACCAGCGGCGCCAGGGTGACCGCGTCGATGATCGCGTGGTTGACGCCCTGGCCGAGGATCGGGGTCAGGGTGTGCGCGGCGTCGCCCATGAGGACCAGACCGGGCATGGACCAGCGGGGCACCACCGTGGTGAAGATGTCCAGCATCGAGGTGTCCGACCAGGCCCGCACCTCCTTGCGCACGGTGTCCGACAGCTCGGGGGCGAGCCGGTCCAGCCGCTCGTGCAGCGCGCCCAGCCCCTTGGCCCGCAGGTCCTTCAGGCCCCCCTTCGGGATGTTGAGCCCGACGCGGACGCTGTCCGGATGGGTGGGGATGAACAGCCCGTGCTCACCGCCCCGGATGCGGATGCGGTACGTGTGGCTGTCCCACTCCTCGGGGAAGGGCAGCCGCAGCCAGATCACGTCCCGGTCCAGCGGCTGCTTCTCGTACGGCAGCCCGGACATCTCCCGGACCTTGCTGAACCGTCCGTCGGCCGCGACCGTCAGCGCCGCCCGCACGACCAGCTCGCCGTCGGGGGTGCGGGCGCGCACACCGGTCACCGGGCCGCTGTCGCCCCGCTCCCGCAGCAGGCCGACCGCGGTGGCGGACTGACGCAGCGTGAAGCCCGGGTGCGCCCGCCCGGCGTCGGCCAGGGCGGACAGCAGAGCGGGCTGCGGCAGTTCCACCGGGTAGGGGTGGGGGTAGCGGAAGTCGGAGAAGTCGACGCCCAGCACGGTGCTTCCGGAGTCGATGATCTCCATGTGGTGCATCTGCGCGTAGGTTCCGTCGAGCCGGTCGAGCAGACCGAGCCGGTCGAGCAGCCACACCGAGTCCGGGGACACCGACTCGCCGCGGAAGGACCGGTTGAAGTGTCCGCTCTGCTCCAGAACCACCACCGACACGGAACGCTTGGCGAGCTCCACGGCCAGGGTGAGCCCGGCCGGCCCCCCTCCGACCACGCACACCTGTGCGGTCAGCTCTGCTGTCATCGTTTTTGCTGCCTCTCCAGCGGAGTCATGGTCGGTCGATGGTGGGACCGCGGGCTAAAGCTCCCCTTGCAGCGACCGCCCCGCGCGCGGCTAGGCCCTGTCGTCAAATCCCCACCTACCCCGCGACGCCATGCACGCGCTCTCGACGCACCGGGCCCTGACCCGAGTACGTCCAGTACACGGGTCAGGGCCCGGCACGCCGAGA
>NZ_JBVIBK010000070.1:0-1696 GCF_055573455.1 Streptomyces sp. NPDC030183 | reverse complement strand
ATGTCGCAATCCACACCAGGCCAGAAGGCCCTCACCCGTTTCAAGATCCTTCAGCCGAGACTTGCGTCACGAACCTCCGTGGACAGAACACCTAGACTCCGCCCATGGCCGACACCACACTCGACGCGCTCGGCGCGGGCACGTACCTGCTGCTCACCACCTACCGGAAGAACGGCACCGCCGTCCCCACCCCGGTGTGGGTGGTGCGGGACGGGGACGCGCTCGGTGTCTGGACGGTCGCCGACTCCTGGAAGGTCAAGCGGATCCGCAACCGCGCCGACGTCCTCGTCGGCCCCTGCGACGTGCGCGGCAATCCCACCGGCGACTCCGTCCCCGCCCGCGCCGAGATCCTCGACGCGGCCGGCTCCGCCGCCTACCGCCGGCTCATCGCCCGCAAGTACGGCCTCCTCGGCCGCCTCACCCTCCTGGGCAGCCGCCTCCGCCGGGGCTCGACCGGCACCGTCGGCGTACGCGTCACCCTGACGCCTGACGCCTGACGCCTGACGCCTGACGCCTGACGCCTGACGCCTGACGCCTGACGCCTGACGCCTGACGCTCGTCCCTTCCTCGGGGAGGGCCCCGTTGAGCCCGGCGGAGGCGGCGGCGAGGAAGCCCGGGGACAGGACCGCGAGCCCCCTGCCGGAGGCGGCCCGGGGCGGCGGCTTCGGACTCGTCGGCCGCACCGAACGCGTCACCGCGCTCGGCGGCCGTCTCCAGGCCCGCGGCAATGAGCTGAACCCTCCGGCCGGTCCTCCCGTATCTCCTCACGGGGATGGCGGGAGACCGCTCGCACGGAAGGAGAACAGCGTGTCGATGCCGCCCGAACCGGGGCAGACGACGAAACGTCCCACGATCGAGCCCACGTACGTCATACGCCGCCGCAGGACCGAGGCCCTGGCGGAACTGCTGCGGGAGTTCGAGCTGCACAAGGGGACGACGGCCCCGAAGGAGGAGTACGAGACCGTCGTCGTACCGCCTTCACCCGCGCCGGACCGGCCCGCGGCGCCGGACCCCGCACCCGCCCCGGAGCGGCTCCTGCCCCGAACGGAGGAGTACGAGACCGAGGAGATCCCGCCGGTGCGCGCGGGCGAGGACTTCGCGACCGGCGCCGCCCCGCGCGATGAACGGCCGACGCGGAGGCGCCCGGCGCCGGACGGCGGCGCGGGACTCAAACGCGCGGCGGTCGTCGTCGGAGTCGGCGCGGCGGCCCTGCTCGGCTTCGGCGCCGCACTCCTCCTCCCCCGCGGCGACACCAGGCCGGAGGCCCGGCCCACCGCACCCGCCCCGTCCGCACCCGCCCCGTCCGCGCCGTCCGCGTCGCGGCCCGCGCCCTCCGCCCCGGCACGCGACGACGCCGCCGACCCCGACGGCCCCGGCACCCTCCGCGAGGGCGACCGCGGCCCCGAGGTCTCCGAACTCCAGCAGCGCCTTCGCCGCATCCCCAACGTCTACGACAACGGCCCCACCTCCGGCGAGTACGACGTCGTCCTGCG
This sequence comes from Streptomyces sp. NPDC030183, assembly GCF_055573455.1. NCBI lineage: Bacteria > Bacillati > Actinomycetota > Actinomycetes > Kitasatosporales > Streptomycetaceae > Streptomyces > Streptomyces sp. NPDC030183. Next base: position 203 of record NZ_JBVIBK010000070.1, on the reverse strand, counting down.
CGAGGCCGTCGCCCGCTTCCAGCTCTGGTACGGCATCCGCGGCGACGAGACCGGCGTCTACGGCGACGACACCCGCAAGGACCTCGAATCCCGCACCACAACCTAGGTCCTGTCGTCAAATTCCCACCTACCCCGCGACGCCATGCACGCGCTCTCGACGCACCGGGCCCCGACCCGAGTACGTCCAGTACACGGGTCAGGGC
>NZ_JBVIBK010000069.1:0-2031 GCF_055573455.1 Streptomyces sp. NPDC030183 | reverse complement strand
CCGTCCGGGACGCAGCCGACGTCCCGGCAGAGGCGGCAACCGACCGTCCGGGACGCAGCCGACGTCCCGGCAGAGGCGGCAACCGACCGTCCGGGACGCAGCCGACGTCCCGGCAGAGGCGGCAACCGACCGTCCGGGACGCAGCCGACGTCCCGGCAGAGGCGGCAACCTACCGTCCGGTGCGCAGCCGACGTCCCGGCAGAGGCGGCAACCGACCGTCCGGGACGCAGCCGACGTCCCGGCAGAGGCGGCAACCGACCGTCCGGGACGCAGCCGACGTCCCGGCAGAGGCGGCAACCGACCGTCCGGGACGCAGCCGACGTCCCGGCAGAGGCGGCAACCGACCGTCCGGGGCGCGGCCGGCGTCCCGGCAGGGGCGTGGCGCGGGGCCGTCGGTGGTTCGGCTCGTGGTCGGGGCGAGGTTGGTCGTATCTCGGCGCATTCCCGTGACGGGCCGCCCGGGCAAAAAGAACCGGGCGGGGGCCGTTGTGGCGCCCACCCGGGTCTGGGTGCTCCGGCCCTTGGGGGCCGGAGTGGGGACTACTCGGTGTTGACCTTGATCTTGCCGCTGATGATCTCTTCCTTCGCCTTGGCGACCGCGTCCGAGAGACCGGCGATCTTGGCGAACTCCGGGTTGGACTCGGCCAGGCCGACTCCGTCGACCTTCAGGTCGAAGGTCTGGACGCCGGTGAGCGGCTTGCCGTCCTCGACGGACTTGGCGAGGGCGTAGACCGCGCCGCCGACGTCCTTCAGGGCCGACGTGAGGATGGAGCCCTTGTAGGAGGCGAGGGCCTCCTGCTTGTACTGGTCGGAGTCGACACCGATCGCCCAGACCTTCGCCTTGGCGGCGGCCTCGATCACGCCCTGACCGGAGAGACCGGCGGCGGCGTAGAGGACGTCCGCGCCCTTCTCGATCTGGCCCTCGGCGGCGGCCTTGCCCTTGTCCGGGCTGGAGAAGCCACCCTCCTCGGCCGTCTGGGTCAGGTACTGCGAGATGACCTTGACCTTGCCACCGCTGGTGTCCTGGACACCCTGCTTGTAGCCGGCCTCGAACTTGTGGATGAGCGGGATGTCGACACCGCCCACGAAGCCCACGGTGTTCGACTTGGTGGCCTTGGCGGCCGCGACACCGGCGAGGTAGGAGGCCTGCTCCTCGGCGAAGACGAGGGACGCGACGTTGTCGCCCTTGACGACCGAGTCGACGATGCCGAACGTGGTCTTCGGGAACTTCGCGGCGGCGGCCTCCATGGCCGGGCCGTACGCGAAGCCCACGCCGATGACCGGGTTGTAGCCCTGCTTGGCCAGGGACTCCAGACGCTGCTGCTTGTCGGCGTCCGTCTCGCCCTCGGTGGGCTCGATGTCGGCGGTCTGGTAGCCGAACTCCTTCTCGGCCTTCTGCAGACCCGCGTACGCCGCGTCGTTGAAGGACTGGTCGCCCTTGCCGCCGATGTCGTACGCGATCGCGAGGCCCTTGGTGCCCTTGCTCTCGCCGTCGCCGCCGTTGCCGCTCTCGCTGCTGGTTCCGCCACAGGCCGTGGCGGCGAGCGCCAGCGACGCGACCCCCACCGCGACGCGGGTCAGTTTGGAAATCCGACGCATCTTGAAGTTCCCCATCTTCTCCAAAGCCCCGCAGCCGGGTGCTCAGTTCGGCGCACATTAACGCGCGTAGACACTCCTGGGAACGGGGTTTCGACGGGCCGTTATCCATTCGTGCCGATGGCCGGTTACGTCCTCGTGAACCATGGGATCGAAAGGGACGCTTGGGGCAGAGCCCTTCCCTCGTCCCTCGCGTTCCGTGTCTGCGGGGTGACTTCAGCGTGACGGTGCGCGTGCCGTACGGGGGCCGTACGGCACGCGCACCAGGCTGCCGCGAGGGCGGGCACGCCGCAACCGGAGAGGGTGCGGATCGGGTACCGAGTCCGTGGAGGCCCTGCGCCTAGGCCCTGTCGTCAAATTCCCACCTGCCCCGCGACGCCATGCACGCGCTCTCGACGCACCGGGCCCCGACCCGAGTACGTCCAGTACACGGGT
>NZ_JBVIBK010000068.1:0-3115 GCF_055573455.1 Streptomyces sp. NPDC030183 | reverse complement strand
CGTCGCAATCCACACCGAACCGGAAGGCCCTCACCTGTTCAAGATCCCCCAGCCGAGACCTGGCTCACTCGTCCACAACCTCCCGAGACAGAACAACTAGGTCGTATCCGCGACCGGGCCCCCGGGCCACCGCCCAGTACCGTCCGCGCAACCGCTGCCTGTGAGGAGACCGACAGATGCTGGACATCGCCGAAGAGCTGCACCGGTGGGTCGGGCAGGGGCGCGACTTCGCCGTGGCCACCGTGGTGGCCGTCGGCGGCAGCGCCCCCCGGCAGCCGGGCGCCGCGCTCGCGGTGGACGCCGACGGCACGGCGATCGGCTCGGTCTCCGGCGGCTGTGTGGAGGGCGCCGTCTACGACCTGTGCCGGCAGGCGCTGCAGGACGGCGAACCCGTCCTCGAACGCTTCGGCTACAGCGACGAGGACGCCTTCGCCGTCGGTCTCACCTGCGGCGGGATCATCGACATCCTCGTGACACCGGTGCGGGTCGGCGACCCGGTCCGCCCGGTGGTCGCCGCCGCGCTCGCCTCGGCGGCGGGTGGTGCGGCCGCGGCGCTGGCCCGGATCGTCTCCGGCCCGGCGGAGCTGCGGGGCCGGGCCCTGCTGGTCCGCCCGGACGGCTCGTACGACGGTGGCTTCGGCGCCCACCCCGAGCTGGACCGTACGGTCGCCGCCGAGGCCCGCGCCCTCCTGGACGCGGGCCGCACCGGCACTCTGGAGATCGGAGAGCAGGGCTCACGCTGCGGAGCGCCGCTCACGGTTCTGGTGGAGTCCTCGGTACCGCCGCCCAGGATGATCGTCTTCGGTGCGATCGACTTCGCGTCGGCACTCGTCCGGATCGGCAAGTTCCTCGGCTACCACGTGACCGTCTGCGACGCCCGCCCCGTGTTCGCGACCCGGACCCGCTTCCCGGAGGCGGACGAGATCGTCGTCGAGTGGCCGCACCGCTACCTGGAGCGCACCGACGTGGACGCCCGGACCGTCCTGTGCGTCCTCACCCACGACGCCAAGTTCGACGTACCGCTGCTGCGTCTCGCCCTGCGCCTCCCCGTCGCCTACGTCGGCGCCATGGGCTCGCGCCGCACCCATCTCGACCGCGAGCGACGCCTCCGCCAGGAGGGCGTCACCGACCTGGAGCTGGCCCGCCTCCGCTCACCCATCGGCCTGGACCTCGGCGCCCGCACCCCCGAGGAGACGGCCCTGTCCATCGCCTCCGAGATCATCGCCCACCGTCGCGGCGGCAGCGGGATCCCCCTGACGGGGGCGCACACGCCGATCCACCACGACGGCCCGTCGCCGCACCCGGCGGACGTGCCGAGCCTGAGGGTCTCCTGACGCCCTCTCAGGGCGACCGGGATCCTGCTGTCGCCCGCTCGCGACGAGTCGCTGCTGCGACCGGCGGCGCGGCCGTCCCCGACTTGTGACTTGACCCCCGGAGCGGCAGGGTTGACCGTCGGTGATACGGCAGGAACAGCCTTACGGGGGCGGACAGTTGAGCACGGTGGACGTGGAGCACGGCACGGGCGGGGGCGTGAACGAGGGCCCCGACGGTGCCAGAGGCCCGGAGGGCGCCCATGACCCGGAGGGCGCCACCGGCCCGGACGGGGGTGCGGGCGGTACGGGGGCGGGCCCGGTCGACGGCGGGGCCGGCGAGGGGGCGGACGGCGCCCGTGACGAGCGGCGGCTGTCGACGCCGGCGACCACCGTGCTGGGCCTCTTCCTCCTCGCCGACGTCGTCTTCGTCTGCGGTGCCCTCGTCACCCTCTGGCCGGTGGTGCTGGCGACGGTCGAGCCGGGGGCGGACCCCGCGGCCACCGCGCGTTGGTCGCCGTTCGGGTTCGGCGACTGGGCGCTGACCGCGGACACCGCGATGCTGCTGGCCGTGGTGGTGTGCAGCGCGCTCGGCAGCTTCGTCCACGCGGCCACCTCGTTCGCGACGTACGTCGGCAACCGGCGGCTCTACGCGAGCTGGCTCTGGTGGTACCTGCTGCGCGCCGGTATCGGTGTGGCCCTCGCGCTCCTCGTCTACCTCCTGCTGCGCGGCGGACTGTTCGCCGGGAGCTCCGGTGCCGGCGCGACCAACCCGTACGGCTTCTCCGGCATAGCCGGCCTCTGCGGTCTGTTCTCCAAGCAGGCCACGGACAAGCTCCGCGAAATCTGCGACACCCTCCTCAGCACCACGGGCGACGGCGACCGCGACCGCCGGGACGGCCTCTCGGCCAACCGCGACGGCGACCCGGAGCCCGGCAGGTCCTGACACCCGGCCGTCCTACGGCGCCCGGGGAGGCAGTCGCCCGTGCCAGGTGCCGGCGGTCCCGCCGTCGCGGGGAGCACTGGTTCTCCCGTCCTCACGGGACGAGAGTCGACCCATGACCACACCATCGATCACTGCGCGACCATTACCACAGGGGGATCTTCGATGAACAAGACCACGAACTCGAGCGGTTGGGACGTCCTGGACGCCTCCCACGAAGCACTGCGCACGGCGGTCCACGCCGTGCCCGCCGACGGCTGGCACCTGCCGACACCCTGCGCGGACTGGAACGTCACCCAGGTCTTCCAGCACGCCGTCGGCGACCAGATCGGCTACGCCGCCGCGCTGACGGGCGAACCCGGCCCCGACTTCGACCCGTTCGCCCCGTCGGGCGACCTGGAAGGGGCGAACCCGGCGGCGTACCTGGAGGACGCCCTGGCACGCGCGGCGAAGGCGTGGGCGGGGGCCGACCGGGACGCAGCCGAGGTACCCGTGCCGGTACCGCCGCACACGTTGTCCCCGTGGTCGGGCTCGGCGGCGTGCGGGCTGGACGCGGCGGTCCACGCCTGGGACATCGCCGTGGCGACGGGCCGCCCGTCGCCGCTCACCCCCGAACTGGCCCGCCCTCTCCTCAAGGTCGCCAGGGAGATCGTCGAGCCACTCCGCCCCTACGGCGCGTACGCAGCGGCCCTCACCCCCGAGCAGGGCGACGACGACGTGGCGGCCCTGCTGCGCTACCTGGGCCGCGACCCCCACTGGGTCGCTTCCTAGGCCCTGTCGTCACATTCCCACCTACCCCGCGACGCCATGCACGCGCTCTCGACGCACCGGGCCCCGACCCGAGTACGTCCAGTACACGGGT
>NZ_JBVIBK010000067.1:0-7652 GCF_055573455.1 Streptomyces sp. NPDC030183 | reverse complement strand
TAGGCAGAAGTCCGCCTGCGGGCGTTCGCGCAGGTCACCACCTGTCATGGCCGCGTTGGGCCGCTGATAATATCCGGCCACTCGGACGGTAGTTCGGACATCGACGTCTTGCCATCCGCCCTGTCCGCGCACCCGCCACACGAGTCTCCCCGCATTTCTTGCTTCCCTGGCTTCCAACTCCCTCAAAATCCCGTCCCCTGTGGAGGAACCGAGTGGGCAGACGTGTCCTCATGCGCGGCGGTGCCGCCGCCGCCTCGCTCACCTTGGCCATGGGCCTCGGACCGCTGGCCCTCGACGTGCACGCGGAGGGGGCCGCCGAGGTGGTCATCCCGGCGGAAACGTCGCTGCGGCCCCAGACCGCCCTGTTCAGCGCGGGGCCGTCGGGGTTTTTGCGCTATGAACCCGGGCGCGGCCATGTATGGACCACCTACACCGGTGAGGACACGGTGGTGGACGCCTCGGCCGCCGAGGTTTGGGGGATGCCGGAGTTCGGCGCCGGTTCGGACGTCGTCGCCCGCTACGACGATGACGCACAGACCGTGACGCTGCGGGACATGGCGGCGGGCGGGACGGCCACGAAGATCCCGCTCCCGGACCGGCACACCTACCAGGGGACGCTCGGGCGGACCGTCGTGACGACCGCATGGTCGGGGACGGGCGACGACCTGACGTGGCACCTGTTCGACCTCCGGGACGACGGTACGGTGCGCGACCGCACGGTGGCGGGCGTCCCGACAGGCATCACTTCGGTGACCAGCAGCGACTCGCCCGTGGCCGACGCCCACGGCATGGTGGTCCTGTACAAGGCCAACGGGACGTTCCGGCGCGGCTGGCTCGACGCCGACGAGGGCCGGCTGGCCGAGCTGTCCCACGACCCGAGCGGCAACGGCAGCGGGAACGTGATCCTCACCGCCACCCATCTGCTGTCGTGGAACGGTACGACCGTCTCCGTCTACTCCCGCGACGACCTGAACACCGTCGTCCGTACGGTGCCCCTGGTGAACGACGGGCCGACGCACCTGCTGGGCATGGTCGGCGACACCCTTCTGGTCTCCCGCTACGACTCCTCGCTGGGCGCCATGGACGGCGCCCTGCCCGTCTGGCGCGTCCAGGCGCTCGCCACCGACGGCACGACCAAGGGGACCGTACTAGCCCGCTCGCGCAGTCTCTCCCTCGCCGTCCCCACCCCCGACGGCGGCCTACTGGTGCCCGGCAGCGGCCCCGACACCGCCGACTGGGGAGTGAACCTGGTCCGCGCGGGCGCCGACGGCACCCCCGTGGCCAAGAAGGTCGCCGCCGCCGAACTGAAGCCCGTGACCGACCCCGTGCAGGAACTCACCCTGGCGGGCGGCCGGCTGACCGTGACGGAACACGACTGGGACCGAGGGCGTACGTACATGTACGGCCGGACGATCGCCACGACCGGCGGCGCCCCCACGGCCGGCTCACGCACAGCCCAGGGCGTCACCGACGACAGCCCCCACCTGGTGGGCACCGGCGACGGCCGCACGGTGGTCTGGAACCCGTGGGCCTCGGGCGGCGACCGCGTGCCCCGGTTCGTGGGACCGACGGGCTCGCTGCCCGGCACACCCGTCGACGCCGAGCACAACTACGTCAGCGTGTGGGACGCCAGGGGCCGACACGTCGCGATGGCCACCGAGTACACCGACGAAGCCGGGTCGCACACGAGGGTGATCGACCTCGACACGGGCGAGACAGTGCTGACCTCGCCGGAGCACAGCACGGCGATGTGGGGCACCACCCTATGGGTGCGGGACGGCAACGACAGCGTGGCACCGGTCGACGTCCGCACGGGCGCGCGCGGCGAATCGGTGTGGTTCGGACCAGGGTGTCTGCTGGAGGACCTGCAGGCGGCCGGGCGCTGGCTGCTGTGGACGTGCGTGGGGTCGGCGGAGAGCCAGGGCGTCTACGACACCGTCGCCAAGACCAAACTGACCCTCACCGAGGGAGACTGGGAGACCGCGAAGCTCGGCGACGGATTCGTCGTCACCGGTGTGGACGGCCAGTTCAAGGTCACCGACGTCCGCAGCGGCACGCCCGTGTCGCACTCGGCGGGGACCTTCCAGTCCGGGCAGCCCTGGGACGTCGACCCCTACACCGGCCTGATCGCCTACGTGGACGCCAAGGGCGACACCCACGTGGTCTCCAGCGGCGTCCCCGTCTCGGCACTCAGCCAGCTCGACTCGACCGTCGCCGGCTCGGCCGATGTGAAGGGCGGCGCCGCGAGCTGGAACCCCAAGTGGTGGCTGTCGAAGCCGGCTGCCTCCTGGCAGCTCGTCATCAGGAACAAGGCCACCGGCACGACCGTGCGCACCCTGACCGGCGGTACGGCACAGGGCGTGATCCCGGCGTCGTGGAACGGCAAGGACAGCGCGGGCAAGCTGGTCGCCAACGGCGTGTACACCTGGATGCTGACCGCCGCACCGGCCGACGGACAGGGCGCGTCCCTGACCAAGACCGGCACGGTGAAGATCACCGGTGCCACCCCGGTCCGGCGGGACTTCGCCACCTCGGACGGCTTCGGCGAGCTGCTCACCCTCAACAGCTCGGGCGGACTGACGTACCAGTACGGGACCGGCACCGGCACCCTCACCAGCAAGAAGACGGGCCTCGGATGGCCGACGAGCGCGAAGTTCGTGCCGTACGGCGACCTGAACGGCGACCGGTGCAACGACGTGCTCGTCCGCCACAGCAGCGGCACGCTGCGCGCCTACCGGCCCGCGTGCCAGGCGGCGGTGACCCCGGCGACCGCGTACACCTCGCTGGGCACGGGCTGGGACCAGTACGACGTGCTGACCTCGCCGGGGGACATCAGCGGTGACGACCGAGCGGACTTGATCGCCCGTCAGTCCTCGACCGGGGACGTCTACCTCTACAAGGCGACGAGCACGGGGAAGCTCTCGGCCCGGGTGAAGATCGCTTCCAAGTGGACGGGCTACAAGAAAATCCTGGGCGCCGGTGACCTGAACGGCGACGGCCACGGCGATCTGCTGGCGCAGGACAGGTCGAACGAACTGTGGCGCTACGACGGCACCGGGACCGGCACGTTCAAGAGCCGGGTCAAGCTGTTCGACGACTGGGGCCCGTCGTACAACGTCGTTGTAGGCGCGGGCGACATCACCGGCGACGGCAAGGCCGACCTCGTGGCCCGCGACACCGCCGGCAACCTGTGGCGCTCCAACGGCACGGACAAGGGCTCCTTCGGCAGCCGTACCAAGATCGCCAGCGGCTGGCAGGGCTACAAAGGCGTGTTCTGAGCAACAGTTCGCTCCGTCGGACACCGAGCCCCCAGGGTTCGGTGTCCGACAGTCGACCTCCACCCACCTCCAGGTATCCGGCAGAAGGAAGGAAGGGCGGCTGAACTGTCGGACTGCGTGATCGACGCGCAGAGCGTGAAAACCTCCACCAAGCGCGCTCGCCTCCAGCCAGGGCATCGACGCAGAATAGATCGCCGGACGGAAGCGGAGCATCGACACCGCCACGACCGGCCTTCTCCTCGGGAACGACGCCGCGAGTCGCGCAGCGACCAATCGCAAGAAGAGCGCGATGCCGTACCTGATCCCGTCCCGTACACCGCTGACGCCCGAGCAGGCGAAGCGCGGCTTCGACTACCTCCTGGCGCTACAGACGGGTGGAGGCTCCACTGTTACCGGGCGGACCGAAAGGACCCGGACCCCACGTTCGTCCTGCTGCTGCTGCTGGCCACCGCCTGACCCGTCACGGCCGTGGACAAGGAGACCACCGAACCGTGCGCAGACTCCTACGCCCTCGACAAGGTCGGATACGTCCCGCAGACCACACTGAGCGCGGCCGGGGCGGCGCCAGTACTCAGCCTTGTCCCGCCCCGGACTCGATCCGGCACGGCTCGACCTCTACATGCTCGCGATGCGTCTCTCACTGGTGGCCGGCCCCCTTCGCCTACTCGACGGCGGCTTCCCGCACCGCACGATGATGCAGGAAATCGCCGAGCACAACGCGAAGAAGCGCTGGCTCTGTTGGTCTCATAGCACCGCGGCCGCCACATACGCATCGCTTCTGCCGCTACCTACCTCGACGGCCGCCGCCCTGACGGGCGGCTGGCCGACCCACGTTCCCCTCAGTCACTCGGCAGTGCCGTCATTTCTCCTCGACACTTGCGAGTCGGCTGATCGACAACTGACTCCAGAACCGGTCGACACACGCTGTTCCTGGAGATGAACGAAGCCACAGGAGACAGCCGCAGCTCCCAGCGAGGTTCCCGACGCGTCCTCGCACCACAGCGAGGAGGCCGTCGAAAGCTCGTGGTGCGGTTGTGGTGAGCGCCTGGCCTGTCCACGAAAGAGAGGAACCCCAGCCGACGCGCGGCTGGGGTTCCTGGAGGTGGTGGGTATCGGTCAGCGGGTGGAGTCGCCCACGTCGTAGACGGCTCGTCCACGCGTCGGCGGACCGCACCACATCGCGATCACCGTGGATCAGACTGGTCAGCGCTGCAGGGTGAGCAGGCCCGGCCGGTACGGCAGTTTCAGGTAGTCGGGGTCGTTCGCGTTGGGGTCCCTGCCCTGGTAGAGGAACTGCAGGTTGCAGGGGTCGATGGTCATGGTCTGGTCCGGGTTGTTGCGGACCAGGTCACCGTGGCTGATGTCGTTGGTCCAGGTGGCACCGCTGTTGGCCTTGCCCGCGAAGGGGCTGCTCTCGGTGCCGGCCTGCTCGGTCCACGGACCGTTCAGGCTGGAGGCGGTGAACGAGCGGAAGTAGCGCCCGTTCGCACCCTTCGCCTCGACGATCATGAGGTACTGGTTCTGGCCCTGGACCTTGTAGACCTCCACCGCCTCGAACAGCTTGTCCTCGGTGTCCTTCATGACCGTCGTGTACGACGTGCCGAAGCTGGGTTTTGGGTCAGTTGGTCACGCGGAAGGTGGCGTCGGCGCGTGCCGTCGTGGTGCTGATGGGGTCGAGGCGGAGCTGGTAGGCGTAGTGGCGGATGTAGCGGTCGGGGTGGTTGTAGGACTGGAAGGAGGACCAGGTGGCGTCGGCGAGGCCGGCGACCTGGCGGAAGGTGGCGTCGGCCGCGAACTGGGCGGAGCCGTCGTTGCGGACCAGCTGGAAGTCGTAGTTGGCGTGGCGCAGGAAGTAGCCGGGGTTGTTCACCGACTCGAAGGAGACGGTGCCGGTGCCGGCCAGGCCGGGCCGGATCCGGAACTTGGCGTCGTCGCTGGTGATGTTCTGGTCGATGCGCACGTCGAAGTTGGCGTGCCGTACGTACCGGTCCTGGAAGTTGAAGGACTGGAGCCGCTTGGCGGGGGTGTTGACGTACCGGGCGAGGACCCGGGCTTCCTCGGCGGCGGTGAGGGTCATGATCGAGCCGTGGCGCTTCTTGTTGACGCCCATGGTGTAGCTGCCCGATGCCGGGAGCTGGTAGGTACCGGTGGCGGAGGGGTTGGTCGTGTAGACCGGCATGTACCCGCGTCCGGTGGCGTACTGGTCGAGGTAGAGCGCCCACTCGTTGCGGTCGCGGAACTTCATCCACATCGGGCCCTCGACCCTGTTGCCGGTCCCCTGGGCGCCGGTCAGGCCGATGCCGGAGAGGTTGCCGAGGTTCGTCCACGTGCCGAGGATCGAGTTGCTGCCCTCGAGGGTGATCTCGCCGTCACCGGAGGCGCGCACGTAGCGGTAGTCGCCGACGCCGGAGGGCACCTCGACGATCTGCGTGTCGATGATTTCCTGGGCTCCGGGGCGGTCGATGTAGATCTGCGGGGTGGTGATCGTGCGGAAGTCGCTGGTGCGGGCGTAGAAGATGCGGTGCTTCGTCTTGCCGTCGAGGGGCACGTTCGTCGCCCAGTACAGGACGTAGTCGTTGGTCTGGGGGTCCCAGATCGCCTCGGGGGCCCAGGCGTTGCGCCCGTCGGGGATGGCGCCGGCGACGTTGAGCAGCCACGGCTCCGACCAGGACACCAGGTCCGACGACTCCCACACCACCAGGTTGCGGCTGCCGTTGTTGATGGAGGCGTTCCAGTCCTGGCCGCAGCTGATGCACAGGTCGGTGGCGATGATCCAGTACTTGCTGCCGTCAGGGGACCGCACCAGTGCGGGGTCGCGCACGCCCTTGGTACCGACCGTGGAGCGCAGGATCGGCGCTCCACCGTTGAGGTCGTTCCAGTGGAGGCCGTCCGCGCTGTGCGCGAGGTACATCTGCTGACCGGCAGACCCCTCCCCGGTGAAGTGCAGCATCAGGTAGCCCGGGTCGGCGGCGGCCGCCCGCTGCGGTGCGGCCAAGGACTGGGAGGTGAAGAAGAGGCCGACGGCGAGGAATATCGCCGCGAGCCGGGTGAGCAGCCTTGCCATGTGCGGGTCCTGTCTTTCTACGGGTGCCGGGACGGGGTGGCAACGTGATTCCGGGCGCGTGAGCACGGGAAGCCGGTGGCTGTGCCGATGGCGCGTTGTCCGAGCAGGGCCAGGCCAGTGCTCGAGGCGCCGACGTCGCTGACGCGCGCGAGGGGAGTGGCCGTGCCCGTGCCGACCGTCCCGGCCGTCGCGTTGTGGGCGAGGACGGCGAGCGCCGTTGCCGTGGAGCGGGGAACGATCCGTTCCATGCCGGCAGTGGCGGAAGCAACGCTCATGACAGAGACATCCTTTTTCACGTCGCGGAGCCGAAGCGAGAGAGCTGGGCAGTGTCTGACGAAGTGACACCCCGTTCGAAATGTCGGACATCGTCCGTGAAGTCGGCCAAAGTTAGAGCGGGGTTAAATAGGGTGTCAAGAGGGGTGAAGACCGCAAGAACAGCGTCGTCCCTCCGTCCCGTCCGTTAGCCGGGGCCGACCGGCCCGACCTCGGGACGGGGTCGTGCTACAGGAGACGCACCGGCACGTCGCCCATAAGGGCCAGGCGCTCGTCGAGGGTGGTCAGCCGCTGGTGAAAGCGCGGGGCGTGGTCCATGGGCACGATGGTGGGTTACGTGGGGCGGGATGCCCTCACAATGCGACCTCCCCACGCGAGCGCCGAGGGACGGGAAACAGGCACAGCCCCGTTCCACTGCCTCCGCCGCCGCGAACTGTTCGATGAGACTCGTAGGCGTCGCCAGCAGATGAGTGCGTAGCCGAGTCCCCTCGCCGCCATGCGTGAGGATGCTCGAGCGAGTCGAGAAGGCCTGCGCGGGCCAGGGTGCGCGGCAGGGCGTGGCGCAGCGCGTTGGTGCAACGGCGGCGCGGCGGGCGGCTTGGGCTTCCCCCCTCCTGCGGCGCTTGTCGGGCTACAGATGCTTCACGCGGTCGGCATGAGTGGACCACGGCGCGGGTGTCCGGCTCGTACATGCCGCCGGAGTCGGCGAGCGGCTGCAGGATGCGCATCCACTCCATGGCTTCGCCGGGCCCGCGCGCGCTCATCGCCGACCGATTCCATGCGGTCGCGATCCAAGTGCTGCTGTAATTCTGGTTCCTGGCTTCGCGTTGGCTGCCGGTGTCGCCCGCCTGGCCGTCACAAGAGGTGGCTTGTCTCGGCCGTTCTCGGATGGGAGCGTCCTCCACGCCGACCGGGAAGCTGCGATGCGCGATATGTCATGGGCCTAGATGTATTGCCCTGAGAGGTTGGGGACGCGGCTGGCGGGTGGTTGGCCCTTCAGCGCGGTGTGTCCGCGGTGGTGATTGTAGGTGTGCAGC
>NZ_JBVIBK010000066.1:0-7687 GCF_055573455.1 Streptomyces sp. NPDC030183 | reverse complement strand
AGTACACGGGTCAGGGCCCGGCACGCCGAGAGCACGCACCTGACGCCGCGGGGCCGCCCTCCGGGCGACGGCGGGAATTTGACGACAGGGCCTAGCGTGGGCCTATGGATACGAACAGAGCCCCCGGCACGGACATCAAGCTCTCCCAGTGCTTCCTCGCGGTCGACGACCACGACAAGGCGCTCGCCTTCTACCGTGACGTCCTCGGCATGGAGGTCCGCGGCGACGTCGGCTTCGAGGGCATGCGCTGGGTGACCGTCGGCTCCCCGCTCCAGCCCGATGTCGAGATCGTCCTCGAACCCCCGGGCGCGGACCCCGACATCTCCCCCGCCGACCGCGAGGCCATCGCCCAGCTCCTCGCCAAGGGCGTCCTCCGCGGCGTCAACTTCACCACCGACGACTGCGACGCCCTCTACTCCCGCGTCGAGGCATCCGGCGCGGATGTCCTCCAGGAGCCCATGGACCAGCCCTACGGCGTACGCGACTGCGCGTTCCGCGACCCGGCTGGCAACATGCTGCGCTTCATGGAGCCCCGGAAGCCGGGAGAAGCGGGCAAGGCATCGAAGTACGGGGCTCAGGGGAGCTGAGGGGGCGTGGGTGGCGTGGGTGGCGTGACCGGTGGGGCGATCCGGTGGGCGTACGCCTTCGCCGACCGACCGGAGGCCGGTTACGAGCGGGCGTGCGCCTTCTGGACCGCGGTGACGGCGACGAAGCTGTCCGCCCCACGGGGTGAGCGGGGCGAGTTCGTGACGCTGCTCCCCGAGACGGGCGACGCGTGGGTGAAGGCCCAGGTGGTGGAGGCGGGCGACGGCGGCGCCCATCTCGACTTCGCGGTGCAGGGCGTACCCGCGTTCGTCGACCGCGCCGTCGGTCTCGGCGCCGAGGTCGTCGCCCCGCACGACGGTTGGGCGGTGCTCCGCTCCCCCGCCGGGCAGCTCTTCTGCGCGGTGCCGTGGCACGGGGAGGCGCTCCGCCCGCCGGTGGTCGACGGGAGCCGCCTGGACCAGGTGTGCCTCGACATCGCACCGGACGCCTTCGACGGCGAGGTCACCTTCTGGGCCGCCCTGACGGGCTGGACGTCGTACACCGGCTCGCGCCCGGAGTTCCATGTCCTGGGCCCGCCCGCGGGTCTCCCCCTCCGCATCCTCCTCCAGCGCCTGGACGCCCCCGCCCCCGCGTCGGCCCACCTCGACCTGGCCTGCGCGGACCGGCGAGCCACCCGCACCCGACACGAACGGCTTGGCGCCACCTTCGTGGCCGACCACCCCCACTGGACGGTGATGCGGGATCCGGCGGGCGGCACGTACTGCCTCACCGGCCGCGACCCGGAATCGGGGGGCCTGCCGGCTGCGTGAGCAGCCGAACGGCGGGCCTGGACGACGTCTCCCGGGCCCTCCATCACGGGCCGGATCACCACGGGGTACTCCTTGGCCCCGGCGGGCTGGGGCACTGGGCCACACGGGCCGCGATCTCGGTGACGTGGTCCAGGCTCGCGCAGTCCAGCAGCCAGTAGCTGGCGAGCACGTCCTGGGTCTCGGGGTACGGCCCGTCCTCGACGACGGGCTTGCCGTCGGCGTCGACCGTCACGAATCACAGGAGACGCCGGAGCCGTGCCGAACTCATCGGTACACCCGGGGCGAGTTGTCCGGGCGAGGTGTCGGGGGTGAGATTCGGGGTGAGATTCCTGGGCGGGGTGAGTCCCGAACGAGACAGCCCGGGCGGGGCAGTCCCTCACCCGTCGGTACAGCCCGGGCGGGGCAGTCCCTCACCCGTCGGTACAGCCCGGGCGGGGCAGTCCCTCACCCGTCGGTGGTGTCCTCGACCTGCTCCGCGGCTTCGCGGTCGGCGGCTTGCGCCGTGCCCCGGCCGTGCGTTCCGGCCGAGCCGTGCGCACCGTGCGACCGCCGGGCCACCGCCCGCGGCCGCTGCGCGGCGGCCTCCTCGGCCTCGGCGGCCTTGTCGACGTACGCCTCACACTTGGGGTTCCTGCACGGACCCGGACCCCACACGGGGACGAACGCGCCGAGCGTCTTGTGCCGCCGCACGATCGTGGCCACAGGCTGTCCGCAGGCCGGGCAGACTTGCTCGTCGGTGCCCATGCCCTCAGGGTATGACCGACGGCCGCCGGGCGCTCCCCGCCGTACGCCGTCGATCCCCCGCCGTACGCCGCCGATCCTCCGGATCACCGCTTCCTGATGTACGTCCGCACCACGGCCCCGTTGTCGAAGGCACGGACCTCGCCCAGCGTGAACTCGGTGATGTCGAACCCGGAGCCGAACATCGGCATCCCGGTCCCCAGCACGATGGGGTACGTCTTGATGATCAGCTCGTCGATCTCGTCGAGCAGTTCCCCCGCCACGACGGAGCCCCCGCACAGATAGATCCCGAGAGGGCCGTCCTCCGCCTTCAGCTCACGGACCTTGCCGACCGGGTCCGTCGAGATGATCTCGACGTCCGGATGGGGCGACTCCGTCAGCGTGCGCGAGACGACGTACTGCCGCAGATGCGCGAACGGACTGGTGATGCCGTCCTTCAGCGCCTCGTCGTAGCTGCCGCGCCCCTGGATGACCGTGTCGTACGCATGGTTCGGGACGTCGTCGGTCCCTATGAGCCGGCGCACATGGGTCGGGTTGATGTCGGGGTGTTCCGTCCTGAGGTACTCGGCGTACTCCCCCACCACGTGCGGGTACATGAAGGACGCGTCGCCGTCCGGGCCCCCGATGAACCCGTCGATCGAACAAGCGACGACATACGTGAGCTTGCGCAAACCTGCCTCTTTCTCTCCGGCCTCGTCTTCGACTTCCTCCTTGACCACTCCAGTTATAGTACTTCAATTGTAGTGATGGCAAGCATGAGCGGGCCCCGCACACCGTGGGGATGTGCGGGACCCGCGTCCGACCGGAGGCACCGACACCGCGCGGGGTCAGGTCGGCGCGGTGCCGATGCCTCCGGGGCCTCTTCTCAACTGCTGCGACGCGTCACGAACTCGGCCAGCGCGAGCAGACCTCCCGCGGCCTCCGGGTCCGGAACCGCCCGGGACAGCTCATGCATGGCCCGGGCCATACGGTCGGCCGCCTGGACCTGCGCCCAGTCACGCCCGCCGGCCCGCTCGACCACGAGCGCCGTCCGCTCCCACTCGCCCTCCTGGTACGGCGCCCCGTACAACTCGGCGAGTTCGGCCGCCTCCGGTGTGCCCGAGGTGAGCGCGGCGACCACCGGCAGTGACTTCTTACGGGCGATGAGGTCCGCGCCGGCCGGCTTGCCGGTACGGCTCGGATCCCCCCAGATCCCGATCACGTCGTCGATGAGCTGGAAGGCGAGCCCCGCCTCCCGCCCGAACGCGTCGAGGGCCTCGACCTCCTCCTCACCGGCCCCCGCGTAGAGCGCCCCGAGCGCACAGGCGCAGCCGAGCAACGCGCCCGTCTTCGCCTCGGCCATGGCGAGCACCTCGGGGAGGGTGACCTCCTCCGGCCGGCGCTCCTCCATCTCCGTGTCGGTGTGCTGGCCCGCGCACAGCTCGACGACACAGGAGGCGAGCCGCGCGGAGGCCGCGGCCGACGCCGGATGCGGATCCTCCGCGAGCAGCCGCAGGGCCAGGGCCTGCAGCGCGTCCCCGGCGAGGATGGCGTCGGGCACCCCGAACACGGTCCACGCGGTGGGCCGGTGCCTGCGGGTGGCGTCCCGGTCCATCACGTCGTCGTGCAGCAGCGTGAAGTTGTGCACGAGCTCCACCGCTGCGGCGGCCCGGACGGCGGCGGACTCACGTCCGCCGAGCGCCTCGACCGCCGCCAGCACCAGTGCGGGCCGGATCGCCTTGCCGGCGTTGCCGGCGGCCGGGGTGCCGTCCGCCTGTTCCCAGCCGAAGTGGTAGCGCGCCACCCGGCGCATCGAACTGGGCAAGGACTGCACGGCCCCGCGCAGTTCGGGGTCGACCGACTGCCGCGTCCGCTCCAGGATCTCGGCCGCCTCCTGCCCGTCGAAGGGACTGGGCGCACCCTGTCGCGCGGGCCCGCCCCCGTCGCCGGCGGGAGTCGCCGCTCCCGTGGGGTCCGGGGCTCCCGTCGGGTCCGGAGGGATCGTGATGTGGCTCCGCCTTTCCAGGATCTCGAGGTCGAGAGCGCCGCCCTCCAGGGTCTCGGCCGGGCTCTGCTGCGTCTCCGTCATGAACTCACCCAAGGGATCGCCCCCGAGGAGGCTGCGGACGGTGGCGGTTCGGGTGAGATCACCGCCAACGGCCGATCTCGACGTTCTCCAGAACGCCGAGCGCGTCGGGGACGAGGACCGCGGCCGAGTAGTAGGCCGTCACGAGGTACTTGATGATCGCCTGTTCGTTAATGCCCATGAAGCGCACCGACAGGCTGGGCTCGATCTCGTCCGGGATGTTCGCGGCGCGCAGGCCGATGACACCCTGGTCCTCCTCTCCGGTACGCATGGCGATGATCGAGGTGGTCCTGGCCTCGGTCACCGGGATCTTGTTGCACGGGTAGATCGGGACACCGCGCCAGGTGGGGATGCGGTTGCCGGCGATGTCGATCGTCTCCGGGACGAGTCCGCGCTTGTTGAGCTCACGGCCGAACGCGGCGATCGCGCGCGGGTGGGCGAGCAGCAGCTTGGTGCCCCGGCGGCGGCTGAGCAGCTCGTCCAGGTCGTCCGGGCTGGGCACGCCGTCGTGCGGCTGGAGCCGCTGGTCGTACTCGCAGTTGTGGAGGAGGCCGAACTCCCGATTGTTGATGAGCTCGTGCTCCTGACGCTCCTTCAACGCCTCCACGGTGAGCCGGACCTGCTGCTCGGTCTGGTTCATCGGCTGGTTGTACAGATCCGCCACGCGCGTGTGGATGCGCAGGACGGTCTGGGCGACGCTCAGTTCGTACTCGCGGGGCGCGGCCTCGTAGTCGACGAAGGTGTGCGGGATGTCCGGCTCACCGCTGTGGCCGGCGGCGAGGTCGATCTCCTTCTCGCCGTACTTGTTGGTGCGCTGCTCCGGGATGGAGCGCAGTTGCCGCAGGTGGTCGCTGAGGGTCTCGGCGCGCTCCGCGACCTGGTCGACGGCTTGGCGGGGCAGGACGAGCACCGTGCACGCGGTGACCGCGCGGGCCGTGTACTCCCAGATCGCGTCGGCGTCCAGCAGGGCCTGTTCCCCGAAGTAGGCACCGTCGGCCAGCACCCCGAGCACGGCGTCGTCGCCGTAGGGGCCCGTGCCGATCTTCTCGACCTTGCCGTGCGCGAGCAGGAACACCTCCTCCGCCCGGCTGCCGAATTCGGCCAGCACCGCGCCCGCCGCGAACTCCCGCTGCTCACACCGCTGGGCCAGCTCGCCCAGCACGTCCACGTCCTCGTAGGTCCGCAGGGCCGGCAGTTCGCCCAGTTCCGCGGGGATGACGGCGACCTGGTCGCCCGTCTTCACAAAAGTGATGCGACCGTCGCCGACCGCGTAGGTGAGCCGGCGGTTCACCCGGTACGTGCCACCCTGCACGTTCACCCATGGCAACATGCGCAGCAGCCAGCGCGAGCTGATCTCCTGCATCTGGGGCGCGGACTTCGTGGTGGTGGCCAGGTTCCGCGCGGCAGCCGTGCCGAGACTCTGCTGCGGCCGTTCCTGCTGCGTACGGACCTCTTCGCCTACCGACATACGGATTTCCCCTCCGGGTGTGCACTGATATCGCGGTCACCGATCTCGCCACCAGCCTGGCATCACCCAGCGTGCTGGTGCTATTACCCGAAAGAGCGGGAATGGATCTTACGAACGCTGGGCATATCGAGGGACTTTGTCCACCATCCCTCTCTCGCCCCCGTCCCGTCCGGTCCCGTCCCGCAAATGACCGGATCGGCTCGCAGCCCACTGCGACATCTGACGCCCGCACGGAGACCTGGGTACAACCCTGCGTACGAGGCGGCCGGACCAGCGGCCGTCGCACCGTTCGAAGGAGTCGGTCATGGCCCCACCCATGTCCGCGGCCAGATTTCTCAGCATCCTCAAGAACGAAGGCGTCACCGTCGTCGAGGTCGGCGACTGGGAGCATCACAACCGCAACCACAAAGGGCCGTGGGGCCCCGTCCACGGCGTGATGATCCACCACACGGTCACCTCCGGCAGTGAACGCACCGTCCGCATCTGCCGCGACGGCTACTCGGGGCTGCCGGGCCCGCTGTGCCACGGCGTGATCACCAAGGACGGCCGTGTCCACCTCGTCGGCTACGGCCGCGCCAACCACGCCGGCAGCGGCGACGACGACGTCCTGCGGGCCGTGATCGCCGAGACGGCCCTCCCCCCGGACAACGAGGCGAACACCGACGGGAACCGCCACTTCTACGGTTTCGAGTGCGAGAACCTGGGCGACGGTCTCGACCCGTGGCCCGAGCGCCAGCTCGAAGCGATCGAGCGGGTCTCCGCGGCCATCTGCCGCCACCACGGCTGGACGGAACGTTCCGTCATCGGCCACCTCGAATGGCAGCCCGGCAAGGTCGACCCCCGCGGCTTCACCATGACCACCATGAGGAGCCGTATCCGCGACCGCCTCCGCTAGCCGTCGCCCCACCGTGCAGCACGTCGCCCCACCGCGCTGCACGTCGCCCCCGCGTGCACGTCGTCCCCGCGTGCACGGGCGTCGGGGCTGAGCGGGCGGCCGTTCCCGGACAGATGTCCGACAATGGCCGCGTGAGCAGCCCCGACCCCACCGCCGTCCTGCGCCCCAGGTTGCCGTCCCCCCTCCAGGAGGTGGAGGACGGCCGCTTCGCCCGGCACGGCGTCCGGTTGCTCCTGAAGCGCGACGACCTGATCCACCCGCGGCTCATCGGCAACAAGTGGCGCAAGCTCGTGCCCAATCTGAGCGCGGCGGCGGGTCGTTCGCTGCTCACCTTCGGCGGCGCGTACTCGAACCACCTCCGGGCGACCGCCGCCGCCGGCCGCCTCCTCGGCCTGTCCACCGTGGGCGTGGTCCGCGGCCAGGAACTGGCGGACCGCCCCCTCAACCCCTCCCTGGCCCGCTGCTCGGCGGACGGCATGCGCCTGCACTTCATCGACAGATCGATCTATCGCCAAAAGGCCGACCCGGCCACTCTGGCCGCCGTCCTCCGCGCCGCCGACGCCGAGGGCGCCTATGTCGTCCCCGAGGGCGGCAGCAACGCCCTCGCCGTACGAGGATGTCGCGAGCTCGGCGCGGAACTGCGCGACCGGGCCGACGTCGTGGCCGTCGCCTGTGGCACCGGCGGCACCCTCGCCGGCCTGGCCGCCGGACTCGCCCCCGACCAGCGCGCCCTCGGAATACCCGTCCTCAAGGGCGGCTTCCTGGAGGAGGAGATACGGCGGCTGCAGGAGAGCGCCTTCGGCGGCCGCCGCGGCCACTGGGACCTCGACGACCGCTTCCACTTCGGCGGCTACGCGCGCACCACACCCGGCCTGGACGCCTTCGCCGCCGACTTCGAGGCGCGCCACGGACTGCCCGTGGAGCGTCTCTATGTGGCCAAGTTGCTCTACGGTCTCGTCTCCCTGGCGGAGGAAGGCACCTTCCCGCGCGGGACGACGGTCGCCGCGGTGATCACGGGAAGCCCGCTCCCCACGTAGCCCTCCCAACCCTCTGACCTGCCGCCTAGGCCCTGTCGTCAAATTCCCGCCGTCGCCCGGAGGGCGGCCCCGCGGCGTCAGGTGCGTGCTCTCGGCGTGCCGGGCCCTGACCCGTGTACTGGACGT
>NZ_JBVIBK010000065.1:0-7694 GCF_055573455.1 Streptomyces sp. NPDC030183 | reverse complement strand
TCTCGGCGTGCCGGGCCCTGACCCGTGTACTGGACGTACTCGGGTCAGGGCCCGGTGCGTCGAGAGCGCGTGCATGGCGTCGCGGGGTAGGTGGGAATTTGACGACAGGGCCTAGAGGGGCGCGGGGCACTGCGCTGCCGAGGCCAGGGCGGCACCCAGACGGTCCGTGCCGGTCCAGTAGCGGTCGTGGGAGAGCGGGACGCGCCAGTAGAGGCCGGGGCCCGAGGTGCGGCGCAGGGGCGGGACCGCCACATGGCAGCCGGCTCCGAGGACCTGGACGCCCGCCATCCGCCAGTCGGTCCCGTCGCCGGGCGGCACGAGCCAGTACATGATCCCGCCGAAGCCGTCCTCGATCACGGCTCCCGTGGCGTCCCCGAGGGCCGTCAGCGCCGGCGCGCCGAGGGCGACCGGCACCCTCACGGCGTTCCACCAGCGCCCGGCGGGCACCGTACGCACCTCGGGGCTGTACGAGCACATCCAGCGCGGGGCCCAGCTGACAGTCATGGCACTCACCGGCTCTTCATGGGGGGTGGGCCCGATCCTAGGATCCGCGCCCGCAGCCGACTTGCGGGAACGCGCAGGGAAGTTGCCCGTGTACGCAGCACGCCCCCCGCGACCTCGCCCCGCGACACCGCGAAGCCGTAGCGTGACCGGGTTTCCACGGCGCGCCGTGGCCGTGTTCCCGACCGCAGGAGGGCCCGATGGGCAACCCCAGCCCGTTAGTGATTGACGCGTCCGGCCGTGACATCCACGGCGAGGCCGCCCGGATCCGCGCACACGGTCCCGCGACGCGTGTGGTACTTCCGGGGCCGCCCGCCGTCGAGGCGTGGGCGATCAGCAGTCCCGAGCTCCTCAAACGGCTGCTCACCGATCCCCGGGTGTCGAAGGACGCCCGGCGCCACTGGCCGAGGTTCGCGGCCGGGGAGATCACCCCGGAGTGGCCGCTGTTCACCTGGGTCGCCGTGCAGAACATGTTCACCGCGTACGGCGGCGACCACAAACGGCTGCGGACCCTGGTCGCCAAGGCGTTCACCGCCCGCCGCACGGCCGCGATGCGGCCCCGCATCGAGAAGATCACCGAGGAACTCCTCGACCACGTCGAGGACGGCCTGCGCGGCGGCGGAAGCGTCGACCTGCGGGAGGAGTTCTGCTACCCCCTGCCGATCCGGGTGATCAGCGAACTCTTCGGGCTGCCCGAGGAACGGGCGCCGGAACTGCGGGAGCTGGTTGACCGCCTCTTCGACACGTCCGCCGACCCCGGTGAGATGACCGCGGCGTACGAGCGGCTCTACGGCGTCCTCGGCGAACTCGTCGCCGCGAAGCGGACGACGCCCGGCGACGACCTGACCACCGGGCTGATCGCGGCCCGCGACGAGGACGACGCCCGGCTGAGCGAACAGGAACTCCTGGACACGCTGGTGCTGATGATCAGCGCCGGGCACGAGACCACGGTGAACCTCCTCGACCAGGCCGTGCACTCCCTGCTCACCCACCCCGAGCAGCTCGCGCATGTCCGTCAGGGCCGGGCGACCTGGGACGACGCGGTGGAGGAGACCCTGCGGTTCGAGGCGCCGGTGGCGAGTCTGCCGCTGCGGTACGCGGTGGAGGACCTGGACCTCGCCGCGTTCGGCGGGCCGCAGGGGGTGGTGATCGGCAAGGGCGAGGCGATCCTCGCCGCGTACGCCGCGGCCGGGCGTGATCCCGAGCGGCACGGGAAGGACGCGGGCGTCTTCGACGTCACCCGCGTCGACAAGGAGCACCTCGCGTTCGGGCACGGCGCGCACTTCTGCCTGGGCGCTCCGCTGGGGCGGATGGAGGCGCGCATCGCGCTGCCGGCGCTGTTCGAGAGGTTCCCCGCGCTGCGGTTGGGGGCGGAGGGGGACGCTTTGGGGTACGTGGAGTCGTTCATCTCCAACGGGCATCGGCGGTTGCCTGTACGGGCGGGGTGAGGGCCGGGCGCGGTTCGTAGGGTCAGGTGGGGGTGCGTGGGCGACTGCGGGTGAGTGGGGGCTGGTCGCGCCCACGCGGCGGAGCCGCATGTGTCACCGCCCCGCGCCCCTGAAAAGCGACCGGGCTGCGCCCGTGCTTTTCAGCTGGAGAGCGGGCCGCAGGCCCGTCCCTCCAGGGGCGCGGGGAACTGCGCGACGAACCACAACGGACCCGCAGCCGCCAACGCACCCCGCATCCCCGAGCTGTGAGGCGCCCCCTACTCCCCCCGCCACCAGGACAACAACCGCGCCCACCCGTTCCCACCCGCCGTAGGCGGGCCGGGCGGGCCGGGCGGCACCGGCGGGACGGTGCGCGCGGGGGCTGCCCGCGCCGCCAAGGGGGCCGGCGGGAACGTGACCGGCAGGGCCGTGAGCGCCCGGTGGAACGGCCCCGGGCGCCACTCCAACTGGTCGACAGCAACCGCCAGTTCGAGATCCGGCAGGCGGTCGAGGAGCTTCTCCACCGCCACCGAGGCGATCAGCCGGGCCTCGCTCTGGGCGGGGCAGTTGTGCGGGCCCGCGCTCCACGCCAGATGGGCCCGGTTGCCCGCCCGGCGGTCGCCCGTCAGCGCGGGGTCGGTGTTCGCGGCGGCGAGCGAGACCACCACGGGGTCCCCGGCCCGCAGCGCCGCGCCCTCGTACACGACGTCCCGGACGGGGTAGTGCACCGCGTAGTTGGCCATCGGCGGGTCCGTCCACAGCACCTCGTCGAGCGCGTCCTCGACGGGCAGGCTGCCGACGGACAGCTCGCCCGCGAAGCGGTCGTCGGACAGCAGCAGCCGCAGGGCGCCCGCGATCAGGTTCTGCTGCGGCTCGGTGCCGCCGCCCATCAGGACGACGAGGCTGTGCACCATCTCCTCGTCGGTGAGCGCCGCCGGGTGCGCCGCCAGCCAGGAGGTGACGTCGGGGCCCGGTGCGCGCCGCTTGAGCCGGACCAGGTCCGACAGGGTGGTGGTGAGCAGTTCGTCGGCCCGCTCGGCGTCGACGCCGTCGAAGATCCCGGACATGCCTTCGACCAGCTTCAACCCGTGGTCGGTGGGGCAGCCGAACAGGTGGTTGAAGACGAGCAGGGGGATGACCTGGGCGTACTCGCCGAGCAGATCGGCCTTGCCGGTGGGCGCGAACCGGTCGATGAGGGTGTCGGCGCTGCTCTCGACGTAGCCGCGCAGGGTGTGGGGCTCCACACGGGCGAGGCTGTCGGTGATGGCGCCCCGCAGCCGCCGGTGCTCCTCGCCGTCGGTGAACAGGGCGTTGGGCCGGTACATCATCATCGGCACGACGGGGCTGTCCGGGGGGACGGTGCCGTCGGCGAGGTCGTTCCAGCGGCGCGGGTCCTTGGAGAAGGTCTCGGTGCCGCGCAGCACGTGCAGGGCGGCGTCGTACGAGGTGACGAGGGTGGCGCGGACGCCCGGCGCGAGTTCGACGGGTGCGGTGGGCCCGTGGGCGCGCAACCGACGGTAGACGGCGGCCGGGTCCGCGGCGAAGGCGGGCCCGTAGAGGGGTTCACGGACCGGGCAGCCCGGGGGCGGGCCGGGCGGCGTCTCGGGGGTCACGCGTGCTCCAGTTCGGCGTCGCGGCTCAGCAGGTACTCGACGAGGGTGATCAGCGCCCGGGTGGAGGAGTCCGGATCGCGGGCGTCGCAGCGGACGAGGGGGGTCTCGGGCAGCAGGTCGAGGGCCTCGCGCACCTCGTCCAGCTCGTGCACGGGGGCACCGTCGAAGTCGTTGACGGCGACGGCGTACGGCAGGCCCAGGTCCTCCAGGGTGCCCATGACGTCGAAGGATTGGGACAGCCGGCGGGTGTCGGCGAGGACCAGCGCGCCGAGGGCACCGCCGGTCATGTCCTCCCACAGCCGGGCGAAGCGCTGCTGGCCCGGGGTGCCGAAGAGGTAGAGGACCAGGGAGGGGTTGAGGGTGAGGCGGCCGAAGTCCAGGGCGACCGTGGTGGTGGTCTTGTCGCGGGTGCCGGCGAGGTCGTCGACGAGGGCGCCGGCCCGGGTCAGGATCTCCTCGGTGCGCAGCGGCCGTATCTCGGAGAGCGTGCCGACGAACGTGGTCTTGCCGACCGCGAAGTGCCCGACGACGAGTACCTTGAGCGCGCGCCGCACGGTCGGCCGCAGATACACGTCGTCAGAGGCGGGCGCGAAGCCCATCGATGACCTCCTGGAGGATGCCGGCGTCGAACCGCCGGACGGCCGAGGGGCGTTCCCCGTGCTCGAAGGGGTTCCGGAACCCGGGGGCCGGGGCGCGGGTGGCGATGTGGCCGCTGTCCATGAGGTCGGCGACCAGCACCTTGGTGACGCTGACGGGCAGCCCGAGGTGGCCCGCGACCTCCGCCAGGGAGAGCGCGCCCGGCCGGCACAGTTCCACCACCCGGCGTTTCTCGGGGTTCAGCCCGGTCAGGGGCGGGTCGTCGACGGCGGTCAGCAGGGTGATCAGATCCAGGGTGTTGCGGGTGGGGCGGGCGCGGCCGTCGGTGACGACGTACGACCGCACCAGACGCCCGCCGGGCCGGGGGCGGGGCGTCATGTCCGGCTGCCCGTGGCGGGCCTGGCCGGGGTGGACAGCTCCTTGCCGAGCCGGTCGACGAGTTTGTGCATGCGGTAGGTCACGGACTCCATGTCCACCTCGACGCCGGTGGAGACGGCGAGGTGGGTGCCCTCGCCGGCCGCGACGAGGAAGACGTAGCCGTGCCCGAACTCGATCAGGGTCTGGCGCCAAGGGCTGGTGGCGGGGCCGCAGAACTCGGCGGTGCCGCGGCTGATCGACTGGAGTCCGGAGAGGCCCGCGGCGAGGCGTTCGGCGTCGTCGCGGTCGATGCCGGCGGAGTGGGCGCGGAGCATGCCGTCGGCGGAGAGCAGGATCGCGTGCCGCGCCTGGGGCACCTTCAGGACGTCGTCGAGCATCCAGCCCAGCTCGTTGGTCGTGGGCTCGCTCATGCGCGGGGGGTCCCTTCGTTGTCGTGGGGGGTGGAGGGCTCGGGGGCGATGACGTCGTCGTCGAGGATGCGCCCGGCGGCCCGGCCGAAGCGGGTGCCGCGGGCGAAGGCGCCCATGATGCGGGCGTTCTCCTCGGGTGACCGGCCGGGCGGCTCCTCGGTGTCGAAGAACTCCGGCTCGGGGGCCGGCTGCCGTCTGGGGGTGCGGCGGCGGCGCTTGGGGAGGCCGCCCTCGGTGGTGCCCTCGGCGACCACCGGGCGGGGGGCGTCCTCGGGTACCGGCCTGGGGCGGGCCGGGGTGTCGGGGGCCGCAGGTTCCAGGTGGGTGAGCAGCGCGGCCGGCAGGAGGGCCACGGCGCGGACACCGCCGTAGGGGGAGCGGGTGTCCACGGAGACGCTGAACCCGTAGCGCTGGGCGAGCACCCCGATGACGGCGAAGCCGAACCGGGGCGGGTCGCCGAGGCGGGTGACGTCCACGGTGCGGGCTCCGTCGAGCAGCCGGCCGGCGCTCTCGACGGCCTGGGCGTCCATGCCGACGCCGGCGTCGTCGACGATGACGCAGGCGCCGTTGTGCACGGTCTGCACGGTGACCTCGACGGTGGTGTCGGGCTGCGAGTGGCGGGCGGCGTTGTCGAGCAGTTCCGCGAGGGCGAGGACGACGGGTTCCACGGCGCGGCTCTCGACCGCGAGGTCGACCTGGCCGTTGACGCGGATCCGCCGGTAGTCGCGGATGCGGGAGGTGGCGCCGCGGACGACGTCGATCAGCGGGGAGGTGGCGCGCTGGCGGCCCGGCCAGGATCCGCACAGCACGGCGATGGCCTGGGCGCGGCGGCCGAACTGGGCGTTGGTGTGGTCGATTTCCAGCAGGTCGCGCAGGACGTCGGGGTCGTCGTGCCGGTCCTGCATCTCGGCGATGGAGATCTGCTGTTCGTTGGCGAGGGCCTGGAGGGAGCGCATCGACGCCTGGAGGGCGGCCTTGGCGGACCGGTCGGCGCGGGTGCGGGCGTGGTCGACGGCGACGGAGAAGAGGGCGAGGACCCGCTCCAGCTGCTTGCCGTACTCGGTGGCGGCGATCCTGTCGTCGCGCGGTCCGACGCCGGGGACGTCCTGGCCGGGGTGGTCGGCGAGCGCGGGCAGCCGGACCGACACCAGATGGCGCAGCTCCTCCTCACGCGCCCTGATCTCGTGGACCAGGTCGGCGTTCCGTCTGCGCTGCCGCGCGGTGATCCCGTGCTGGCGCAGCAGGAGCACGGCGGTGGCGAGCAGGGCCGCGGCCAGGCCCCAGGTCACCGCCTGCGGTATCTGATCGGTCATGAAAGTCCACGAGTCCTTACGTCCTCAGGTCCCGGCACGTCCTCAGGTCCCGGGCGGTGAACGCGGGTTGACGGAGCGCCCGACGTTAGTGGCGCGTCAGCGGCGGGTCTTCCCGTGACGCGCAGGGAAGTTGTCACAGGGCGCACGCGTGACGCAAGGGGTGTGAAGGGGCCTGTGACCTTCCCTTCCGCATGATCGACAGACCCGGGGCACGGCAATCGGTTGCCGCGCTAGGGTGCCCCCACGGCCGAACCCGGACTCCGAATGGTCTTTGATCATGCACCAGTTGAAGCTTTCGCGGTCAGGAATCGTATGAGACCGCAAGGAAGCCGTCGGGACCGATGAACGGGAGGAGTGGCGTTGCCCGCGGGAAGTTACGCCGTCGACGCGCTGGACACCGAGGAGCTGGATCCACGGGAGCGGGCCGACTTCTGGACCGAGCACATCGGCACCTACCAGTCCCGGATGGGCTTTCGGTACGCCCGCGCGGAGAACTTCCTCGGGCGGACGGTCCGGCAGCGCACCGACAGCTATCAACTGGTGAAGTACCGCTCGGACCGGATCGAGTACACCCGCACCGCGCGCCAGGTGCGGCAGGACCCGGACGAGGACTACCGGCTGCTGCTGCCGCTGGGCGGGGAGATCGTGCTGCGGCAGGACGGCGGGGAGGCGCGGCTGACGGCGGGCACGGGGGCGCTGGTCACCTTCGCGTCGCCGTTCCAGTGTCTGCAGGGTGAGGGCGTGGACGCGTTCATCCTCACCATCCCGGCCCGTGAGGTGAACGGCCGGCTGGGCTGCCGGTCGCCGGTGGCGGCCGGGCTGGACCTGACCCGGGGCCTGGGCCGGATCGTGGGGACGATGCTGACCGGTCTGCACGAGGAGCGGGAGCATCTGACCGACCCCGAGTTCGACGCCGTCTCCGACCGGGTCGTGGAACTGGTGTGCATGCTGGCCGCCGGGGACGACCGCCCCGACGTACCGGGCCAGCTGGGCGAGGTGGAGGCGATGGTCCGCCGCTATGTGCGCGACCATGTGGCGGACCCGGGTCTCACGGGGACGACGGTGGCGCGTGCCCTCGGCTGGTCGCTGCGGCAGATACAGCTGGCGTTGCAGCAGGCGGGCACCACGCCCCGTGAGCTGATCCGCGAGGAGCGGCTGCGGCTGGTGCGGGACCGGTTGCTGTGCGGGGAGTGCGAGCACCTGTCGATCACGGACCTGGCCTATTCCGCCGGTTTCTCCTCCGCGAGCGCCCTCAGCACGGCCTTCCGCCGGCGCTACGGGGTGAGCCCGAGGGAGATGCGGCAGAGCCCACGCCGACCGTTCGACGACGGGGACGGCCCGGCCGGCGGCCCCTGAAGGTCCTAGGTGTATTGATCACGAGCGTTGTTGACACTGGCGGGTCTTGAACATGGCGAAGACCTCCGATGTGGTGGAGCTGTCTAGGAACACACCGCA
>NZ_JBVIBK010000064.1:0-7921 GCF_055573455.1 Streptomyces sp. NPDC030183 | reverse complement strand
CCGTGTACTGGACGTACTCGGGTCGGGGCCCGGTGCGTCGAGAGCGCGTGCATGGCGTCGCGGGGTAGGTGGGAATGTGACGACAGGGCCTAGCGGACCTGGATGACCGCGTGGGCCCCGCTGGTGCGCCACCGCTGCCCCTCGGCGGCCACGAGGGCGGCCTCGGTGGAGGCGTCCAGGCCCACGATCACGTCGGACTTGAGGGTGCGCAGGGCGGCCACCAGACCGGGGAAGTACGCGGTGACCGAGGCGAAGGGCGTGGTCGGCGGCCAGAGCCGGTCGCCCACCAGGCGGCGGTAGTTGAGGTCGCCTTTGAAGAGGGTCAGGTCGGCGGAGGCGAACTCCTCCCGCAGGTCGTCCGGCATGTCCGCGTACGGCAGCGGGGCGCAGGAGAAGGGGTGGGCGCGCAGCGCGAGACGGCCGTCGGCGAGGGCGGACCACAGCCGCTCCCCCGCGGCGCTCTTCGCGGCGACGAGGTGGCGTACGGCGTCGAGGGCGTCGGCGGTGGTGGCGTCCGAGACGAAGTACGGGTACGGCTTCAGGTGCAGCAGGGCGCGCTCGATCCCGCCGTGGGCGAGGAGGTGGTCGAGGAGCAGGAGGTCGGGGATCAGTTCGCGGCCCGCGTTGTCGGCGACCAGGCAGAGCGTTCCGCCGCCGGTCAGCCGGGACAGCAGCGCCTCGCTGTCGTCCACGAGCAGCCGGGAGTCCGCAGCGGAACCGGTGGCGGCCTGGATGCGGAAGCCGAGGTCGGCCCGGTTGCCCCAGAGCGAGCCGTGCAGCAGGGCCGACAGCCGTTCGCGCGGGGGGCGTTCGGCGAGCGCGTCGACGGCGCTGAGTTCGGCTGCCGCCTCCGGGGTGTCCAGCTCGGCGAGCTTGAAGGGGCGGAACGGGTCGACGCCCTGCCAGGGGCCGGCCGCGAAGTAGCCGACGGCGTGCAGGAGCCGGCGGTAGAAGCAGCTCTCGGCGACGAGGAAGGGCAGGTCGAACCAGGAGCGTCCGGCGTGGCGGCGTACGTCCCAGGTGTCCCACCAGGGGTCGTCGTCCTGGGCCACGAGGACGCCCTCGGTGGCCTCGCGCAGCAGCGTGTCGAGGGCCCGGCGCTGTGCGGGGCCGTAGGGGCTGGCGTCGAGGACCTTGCGGATGAGGGCGGGGTGGCGTTCGGCGAGGACGGCGTGCGGGAAGGACGCCGGGTCGCTGCCGTGGATCAGGGGGGCGTCAGACACGGTCGGGGGTCCCTCCGGGGCCGGCGGGGGCGGTGGGCGGCAGGGCGACGTCCTTGACCTTCTTGTCGAGCTGCCGGCCGTAGCCGGCCTCGGTCCACACGTACTTCTGGAACTGCTCGGGCGTCAGGGGGCCCCGCACCGGCGTGCCCGCCGGGTAGAACACGCGGTCGCAGGCGGAGCAGTGGTGGGCGGGTCGCCAGAGGAGTTCGGCGCGGGGCTCACCCCGCATGACGGCCTTGCGCTCGCGCAGTTCGCCCCCGACCACGGCGAGGGTGCCGAGGAACAGCGCCACGGCGAGCAGGGAACCGGCGACCGTGTACACGGGTTTGTCGTTCTCCAGGCCGCTGCGGGCGAGATAGGCGCCCATGGCGGCGAGGACCATGCCCTCGATGAAGTGCAGGAGGGTGTCGAAGCGGGACGGCACCCCCGGGGACCGCGCCAGCCGGTCGGTCAGTCCCCCGGTCCGGGACTCCGGATCGGCGCAGGTGTCGGCGACCGTGCGCACCGACGGGCCGGTACCGCCGCAGCCGGGACACACCGTCGTAACCAGTGACGGGGCCCCGTCGCTCGTCCCCGCCTGGGCCCCGTCGCTCGTCCCCGCCTGGGCCCCGTCGCTCGTCCCCGCTTGGGACCCGTCGGGCCTCGCCGGCCGTGTCCCGTCCGTCTTCTCGGTCTTCTTCGTCGCCATGCGCCTACGCTAACGGCCGCTCACGGCCCGCTGGAAAAGGGCCGGCGGCCGACCGATGCCCGCTCGCATCGGTCGGCCGCCGGCAGTGGGGGGTGGCGGTCGGTGGGGCCGGCTCAGAAGGTCAGCTTCCAGCTGTTGAGCCGGCCGGTGTCGGCGGACGCGACGTCCTGGACACGCAGCTTCCAGGTGCCGTTGGCGACCTCGCTGGACGCGTTCACCGTGTAGGTGGTGTTCACGTTGTCGGCGGAGTCCGAGGAGCTGGAGGCCTTCAGACGGTAGGTCGAGCCGTCCGGAGCCACCAGGTCCAGGACCAGGTCACCGCGGTAGGTGTGGGTGATGTCCACACCTACCTGGAGGGTGGAGGGCGCGTTGCCGCTGCGCCCGGTGACGGAGATCGAGGACTCGATCGCCGAGCCGTTGTCCGGGATGGAGACGGCGGTGGTGTTGGTGAAGGTGGTGCCCCCCGTGGAGCCCCCGCCGGAGCTTCCGGACACCGCCTGCACCGTCTTGGCCGCGTCGGCCAGACCCGCGCCGCAGCCGCCGGAGCAGGAGCCGGGCAGAGCGCGGGCGTTGGCCTTGATCGCGGACTCGATCTGGGCCGGGGTCAGCGAGGAGTTGGCCGCCTTCATCAGCGCGGCGAGGCCCGCGATGTGGGGGGTGGCCATGCTGGTGCCCTGGTAGTAGGCGTACGACTCCGAGGTGGGCGTCTTCGTGCCCGCGTTCAGCGTGGACAGGATGCCGTTGGCGGTGCCGGTGCTGGTCTGGCCGCCGGGCGCCGAGATGTCCACGAGGGAACCGAAGTTGGAGTACGAGGCCTTGGCGCCCGAACGGTTGGTCGCCGCGACCGAGATGACGTTGTTGCAGTTGCCGGGCGAGTGGTTCGCCACGTTGTCGTTCTCGTTGCCGGCGGCCACGACGACGGTCGTACCGCGGTTCACGGCGGCGGTGATGGCGCTCTGGGTCGCCGTGGTGCAGGCGCCGTCGCCGCCGAGGCTCATGTTGATGACCTTGGCGACGTTGGTGTTGGCCGGGACGCCGGAGACGGTGCCGCCGGAGGCCCAGGTGATGGCGTCGATGATGTCCGAGTCGTAGCCACCGCACTTGCCGAGGACGCGGATCGGGGAGATCTTCGCGCCGTACGCGATGCCGGCGATGCCCTTGCCGTTGTTCGTGGCGGCGGCGATGGTGCCCGCGACGTGCGTGCCGTGCCACGAGGAGCTGCCGGCCGGGACGCCGGCGCCGCAGTCACCCGCGTTGTACCAGTCGCCCGGGTCGGCCGGGTTGCTGTCGCGGCCGTCGCCGTCGACGGAGACCGCGGTGTCGGCGATGAAGTCGTAGCCGCCGACGATGTTCGCGGCGAGGTCGGAGTGGGCGACGTAGCCGGTGTCGATGACGGCGACGGTCACACCGGTGCCGGTGGTGACGTCCCAGGCGCCCGGCACGCGCATGCCCGCGGTGGACTCGAAGAGGTCCCACTGCTTGCTGTACTCGGTGTCGTTCGGGTCGGCCTTGGGCTTGTTCAGGCGGTCCGGGACGACATAGGCGACCTGCGGGTCGGACCGGTACTCGGCGATGACGTCGGCGACGTCCGTCCGGGTGAGGTCCTCGCCCAGGTCGACGAGGGCGGCACCGGTGCCGAGGCGGCGCTGGAAGTCGAGGTTCTCGCCGGCTTCCTTGCCCTTGGCCTCGGCGTCGGCGGAGGCGGCCTTGTTCGACTTGGCCTCGGCCGCACCGGACTTGTAGCCGACGATCAGGCGCTCGGCGACGGTGCCGGGGGCGGACTCGGTGGCACCGGCGAGGGCCGGGGCGGGGTCGGCCTTGCCGGAGGGGGCCTGGGCGACGGCGACCGAGGTGGTCGTTCCGGCCACCAGGGCGACGGAGACCGCGGCGACGGATATGAGCTTCCGTCCGGTGGTGCGTGGGGTGGAGGTACGCAAGGGCTTCGCCTTTCGTGGCCTGCTCATGTCAGGGGAGGAGCGGCAGTGTGTCGCTTCTTCGTCGAAGCGGCGGGGGGGTCCAGAAAGGGGGTGTGGCGCAGAGGCCGGCCAGGCGCAAGCTGTTCACCAGGGGTTACCTGTGGTTCAGCTGTGGCAGCACAGTAGGCAAAGCGCTGGTCATGGGGATACGGGGAAAACCCTCGACACCCCTGAGGAACTCCCCTATCCCGTACGGCAGTCGGGCCGGATATGCCGCTTCGCCGGGTTTGCCGTGGCGCCCCCCGGACCCCGGCGGGCGGCTGGATCCGACCGGTCGAACAGGGTGGGGTTCCGTTGAACAGGCTCCCGCCGGGTCGCGTACGACACGGTGGACCACCCACCCCCGAACCCCATGGATCGGACGTACCGGATGTACCGCTTGTCCGCCCACCGCACCGCCGGCCCCGGCCTCCCCGCCCCGCGCGCCACCGGCCGCCGCACCGCCGCCCTGCTCGTGGCGGCGCCGCTGCTCATGACGGCGGCCGTCACCCCCGCGTCCGCGCACGGCGCGCCGACCGATCCGGTGAGCCGGGTGTCGGCGTGCTCGCCCGAGGGCGGCGGCCGGGCGGGGTCGGCGGCGTGCCGGGCGGCGATCGCCGCGAACGGGGCGCCCTTCACGGCGTGGGACAACCTCAGGATCGCCGGGGTGAACGGCCGGGACCGGCAGGTCGTCCCCGACGGGAAGCTGTGCAGCGGCGGGCTCGCGGCCTACCGCGGACTGGACCTGGCCCGCGCCGACTGGCCGTCGACGCGCCTCGCCCCAGGCGGCACGCTGAACCTGACGTACCGTTCGACGATCCCGCACACCGGGACGTTCAAGCTGTTCCTGACGAAGCCGGGGTACGACCCGGTGAAGCCGCTGAAGTGGTCCGACCTGTCCGAGCGGCCGTTCGCGTCCGTGACCGACCCGCCGCTGCGCGGCGGGTCGTACCGCTTCTCGGCGAAGCTGCCGGCCGACCGCTCCGGCCACCATGTGCTGTACACGATCTGGCAGAACACGAGCACGGTGGACACGTACTACTCGTGCTCCGACGTGGTGTTCCCGGCGGCGGCGAAGGCCGGGCGGGACACCGGTGAGAAGCGCTCGGAGCGGACGCCGGCCGCGAGCGCGGAACCCACGCCGAGCAGCAAGCCGGAGGCCGAGGACACCTCCGCGCCCACTCCCACCCCCAGCTCCTCCGACGAGCCGTCCCCGGCATCCGGGAAGGGCGCGGCCGACGGCGGGGCGGAGGTCCCCGACAGCCCCGTGGCCTCCACGAACGACGACAGCGGCGCCCGGTTGCCGCTGGTGGCGGGGGGCGCCGCGGCGATGGTGCTCGCCGCGGGCGCCGTCCTCTTCCTCCGCGGACGCGGGCGCCGCTGACGGTGACCGTGTCGGCCCTCGGGTACTCGGTCGGTCGGCCGGATCGGTGAGTACTCAGGGGGCCGGCCGGATCAGAAGGTGTGCACGGTCGGTGTCAGTTGACGAAGACCGTGGCGCCGCCCTGGCTGCCGTCGGTGACGGGCGCGTACTTCGCGGTGAAGTAGCCGGTGCTGAAGCACAGGGACGAGCCGGAGACCCGGGTGAACGGCTGGGCGGTGAAGTTGATGCCGTTGTCGGCGTTGCTGGTCGTGCCGTTGATGCTGGGCGCCTGGTAGACGCAGTTGATGGTGCCCAGCAGGGTGCGCAGGACGACAGTGGTCTGGATGACCGAGCCGGCCTGCGGGCTGACGGTGACGACGCCGTCCGAGGTCACGGTGGTCGTGTAGGGCAGGTTGTTGACCGTGATGCTGTTGACGCCGGTCACACCGAAGACATTGCTGGTGCAGCTGCCGAAGGTGTGCGCGGTGACGGACTCGGTGGCGGTGCCGGGCGCCGCCGGGTTGTCGGTGACCGTGGCGGTGAAGGCCGACTCGGCACAGGAGATGCCGCTCGTGCCGGTGGCGCTGGAGCGGAACGTCGCGGCCGTGCCGGAGGCGAGGGTGGCGTTGAGGACGTCGCCGACCGCGACCGCGTCACCCGCGGGTCCGCCGGTGGTCAGCACGGTGTCGGCGGCGGAGGCGGGGCTGACGGCCGACACCATCAGGGCGGCGGTGGTTCCGACGAGGGCAAGGAGGGATCGCGTACGCATGGGGAGTGCCTCTTCTCAGGAGGAGGAGAACTGCGGGTGAGTGCGCGCGGGTGGACACCGTTCGCGCGGGGGAACGCGGCGATGCCGCTCGGCGCCGTTCGGTCGCTGCCGGTCCGTGACACGCCTTCTCCGTACGTGACGGACCGACAGCGACGGGTCCGGGATCCGGGCACGGCTCAGTGGAGGGGAAGGCGACCGTGCCCGGCACCGGCGAGGGGTGGTACCGCGTCGGGCCGCGCAGCCGCTTTCTGTGTCACCCGCACCCGGTCGGCGACGGGGGCTCGGGACGGTGACGGGCGCTGCGCGTCGGATCCGGCGCCACGGATCCGTTGGGGTAAACCCGGGAGAGTTGTAGACCTGAGCCACAGTCAACGTCAAGACGTCGTAAGGAAGTTGGATGCCGAAGAACGTCGCCCGACATGCGGTGCGGAAGATCGGGGAAGGACAAAACCAAAGGTGAGAGATGTTCACCTTTCACAGGGGCGGCACAACCAACATCCTTTTGCCACAAGCACCTTGACCCTTGAATGTAACCACCGGTAACTTCCGGATTGGCTACTGCGGCGTAGCAAGTAAGCCCTTGCACCCTCGGGAGGTGCGGTCAGGTGTGCGCCGCAACCGCTGTCCGCGCCAGGACAACGTGCCGTCGAAGCCCCATCTGCAATGACTTAAAGGTCCAGGGAGCACACATGGCCTCGTCCTCGGACGCCACGGCGTCCACCAACGAAAGACCCGAGGGTTCCGAAGCGTCCGGCAGACGCGGGCGGGTCCGTCTCAAGCGCGCCGCCGTGATGGCGGTGCCGGCCACCGCGGTCGCCGCCGGTCTGATGATCCTCACCGCGCAGGGCGCCCTTGGCGTCCAGTTCGCCATTTCCGGCATGCCGTTCGTCGTCACCGCCGACAAGCTCGAAGGCGAGGGCTTCGCCCAGTTCGGCGCGCTGGACCACATGATCGAGAACAGCCCCAACGAGGGCGACACCGGCGGCCAGGTGCTCGTCGTGACGTCGGTGGTGAAGAGCGGCAAGCTGACCAACCTCTGCCAGAGCGTCGACCTCGGCGGCATCCAGCTCGTCCTCACCGCGGGCAACAAGTCCACGCCGGTGAGCGTGAAGAACCTGGCGATCGACTCCGACGACATCAGCGGTGACGCGTCGTTCAACAACATCGAGATCGGCCGTGACTCCAGCACGTTCGACAAGGTCGGACAGCAGGGTCCGCCCGGTGTCTACGGCCAGCAGGCCGACTCGGTCACCATCACCGACCTGTACCAGCACAACTACGCCGCCACGGCGGCCGTCTTCAAGCTGCCCGACCTGCACATGCGATTCCAGAGCGAGGGCTGCCCGAAGTGAGCGCGTTCCGGGAGTGGAGAGGAGGCCGGCCCTTCGCGGGCGGGCTGCTGCTGTTCCTGGGCGGCGCGGAGATCCTGGTGACCATGAAGGCGCCGCTCCCCGTCATCCTGAAGATCGGAATGCAGGGCCTGGCGGGTTATCTGCTGCCCTCGCTGATGATCGTGTGCGGGCTGTTGATCGTGTTCAACCCGTCCCAGCGCCTGTTCTACTCCATCCTCGGGATCCTGCTCTCCCTGGGCACCTGGCTCACGTCCAACATCGGCGGGTTCGTCGTGGGCCTGCTGATGGGCGCCGTCGGCAGCACGCTGGCCTTCGGCTGGCTGCCGGACCAGGAACCCCGGCGCACCCGCAAGGACCGCGCCCGCGAGCGGGCGGCCACCCTGCACCAGCAGGACCGGACCGCCGAGGCGTAGTCGGTACACGCGGTACGACGCGGCCCCGTCCCCCTCCGAATCCCTCAGCAGGGTCCTAGGTCGTGTCGTCACATTCCCGCCGTCGCCCGGAGGGCGGCCCCGCGGCGTCAGGTGCGTGCTCTCGGCGTGCCGGGCCCTGACCCGTGTACTGGACGTAC
>NZ_JBVIBK010000063.1:0-8743 GCF_055573455.1 Streptomyces sp. NPDC030183 | reverse complement strand
TACACGGGTCAGGGCCCGGCACGCCGAGAGCACGCACCTGACGCCGCGGGGCCGCCCTCCGGGCGACGGCGGGAATTTGACGACAGGGCCTAGGGGACTTTGCTGCCGCGGCCCGGGCGTGATCCAAACGACAGGCCCCAGCCCTCAGTCCCGGCGCAGACGTTCGGCCAGGGCTTCGAGGACGACCGGGGGGACCAGGTGGGAGACGTCGCCGCCCCAGGTGGCGACCTCCTTGACCAGCGAGGACGACAGGAAGCTGTAGGTGGGGTTGGTGGGGACGAAGAGGGTCTCCACGCCCGAGAGGCCGATGTTCATCTGCGCCATCTGCAGCTCGTAGTCGAAGTCGCTGACGGCACGGAGGCCCTTGACGATGGCGGGGATGTCGCGCTGCTTGCAGAAGTCGACGAGGAGACCGTGGAAGGCCTCGACGCGGACGTTGGCGTACTCGGCGGTGACCTGGCGGATCAGGTCGATCCGCTCCTCCACCTCGAACAGGCCCTTCTTCGACTTGTTGATCATCACCGCGACATAGACCTCGTCGTACAGCTTGGAGGCGCGGCCAATGATGTCGAGATGTCCATTGGTGATGGGGTCGAACGACCCGGGACAGACGGCGCGGCGCACTTGGAATCCCTCGCTCTCCGGTCCGGTCATCGTGCGTCTTCGCACGTAGAGGCGGCGCGACCGTACCAAAACGTTCCCTCGCCGTAACGGCGGGCCCGGAGCGCTTCGAAACCGGTCGGCCAGGCGAATTCACCGCCTCTGGTGCTGCGCTCCACGGTGACGAGCGCTTCCTCCGCGAGCCACCCTCCCGTACGGAGTGTGAGGAGGATCTCCCGAAGATCGTCGTCCGGGACGGCGTACGGGGGGTCGAGGAAGACGATGTCGTACGGCTCCTCGGGGGCCGGCCCCTGGATGATCTGTTCCGCTTTGCCCGACCTCACCTCTGCGCCGGGGAGACCGAGTGTCCGGACGTTGTCGCGGATCGTCCGGGCGGCGCGGGCGTCGGCCTCGACGAGGAGGGTGTGGGCGGCGCCGCGGGAGAGGGCCTCCAGTCCCACGGCTCCGGAGCCGGCGTAGAGGTCGAGGACACGTTCGCCTTCGAGGGGGCCGCCGAGGAGGGCCTGCCAGGTGGAGAAGAGGCCCTCGCGTGCGCGATCGGAGGTGGGGCGGGTACCGGTCCCCGGCGGGACGGCCAGGCGGCGTCCGCCGGCTGCGCCGGCGATCACGCGGGTCATCTTGGGTCCTTCTTCAGGGTCATGGGCGGCTTCACGGTTCAGTCTGGCAGGCGCGGGTGCGGGCTGCCTCGCGTCGTTGGGCCGCCGCAACTCCGCCGCGCCCCCGTCGCGCCCCCGTCGCGCGGCGTACCGGCAGGGCCCCTGCGCGGGCGTCCTCTCAGCCCTTGTCCAGGTACTGCTCCCTCTCCTCGTCCAGCAGGGCGTCCAGAGCCGTTCTCAGGCCGGGGAGGGATTCCAGCTCCGGATCGGCGGCCACCACCGAGGCCGCCTCCTGCCTCGCCTGCGCGATGATCTCCTCGTCGTCGACGACGGTGAGCATGCGCAGGCTGGTGCGGGCGCCGGACTGGGCCTGGCCGAGGACGTCGCCCTCGCGGCGCTGTTCCAGGTCGATGCGGGAGAGTTCGAAGCCGTCGAGGGTGGAGGCGACAGCGCCCAGGCGCTGGCGCGCGGCGCTGGCCTCGGGCATCTCCGTGACGAGGAGGCAGAGGCCGGGGGCGGAGCCGCGGCCGACGCGGCCGCGGAGCTGGTGGAGCTGGGAGACGCCGAAGCGGTCGGCGTCCATGATGACCATCGCCGTGGCGTTCGGGACGTTGACACCGACCTCGATGACGGTGGTCGCCACCAGGACCTTGGTCTCGCCGGCGGCGAAGCGGCGCATGACCGCGTCCTTGTCGTCCGGGTGCATCCGGCCGTGCAGGACCTCGACGGCGAGGCCGTGCAGCGGGCCCCGGGTGAGCTGGTCGGCGATGTCGAGGACGGCGAGGGGCGGGCGCTTCTCGGCCTCGTCCTCGGGGGACTTCTTGGCCTTGCCGGGGGCGGTCTGTTCGTCGGCGTCGTCGCCGATGCGGGGGCAGACGACGTACGCCTGGTGGCCGTTCTCCACCTCCTCGCGGACGCGCTCCCAGGCGCGGGCGAGGAAGTGGGGTTTGTCGGCGGCGGGGACGACATGGCTGGCGATCGGGGACCGCCCGGCGGGGAGTTGGTCGAGGACCGAGGTCTCCAGGTCGCCGAAGACGGTCATGGCGACCGTGCGCGGGATGGGGGTGGCCGTCATGACGAGCAGGTGCGGCGGCTGCTTGCCCTTGCCGCGCAGGGCGTCGCGCTGCTCCACGCCGAAGCGGTGCTGCTCGTCGACGACGACCAGGCCCAGGTCGTGGAACTGCACCTTGTCCTCGATCAGGGCGTGGGTGCCGATGACGATGCCGGCCTCGCCGGTGACCAGGTCGAGCAGGGCCTGCCGGCGGGCGGCCGTGCCCATGGAACCGGTGAGCAGCACCACCTTGGTGGCGTGCTCGGCGCCGCCCAGCATGCCGCCCTCGGCCAGCTCGCCCATCATCTCCGTGACCGACCGGTGGTGCTGCTGGGCGAGCACCTCGGTCGGCGCGAGCATGGCCGCCTGACCGCCGGCGTCGACCACGGCGAGCATGGCGCGCAGGGCCACCAACGTCTTTCCCGAGCCCACCTCCCCCTGGAGCAGGCGGTGCATCGGGTGTTCGGTGGCGAGGTCGTCGAAGATCTCCTGGGAGACCTTCTTCTGGCCGTCGGTGAGGGTGAAGGGGAGGCGGGCGTCGAAGGCGGTCAGGAGGCCGTCCGGGGTGGGGCGGCGGGCGACGGCGGGGAGTTGGGCGTCGGCGTGGCGGCGGCGGGCGAGCGCGACCTGGAGGACGAAGGCCTCGTCCCACTTGAGGCGGTCCCGGGCGCTCTCGATGTCCGCCTTGGTGTGGGGGCGGTGGATCTTCAGCAGGGCCTCGGGGAGGGGGACCAGGCCCCGGCCCGCGCGCAGGGCGTCGGGCAGGGGGTCGACGGCCTCCTGGGCGCTCGGCAGGACCGTCTGGACCGCCTTGGCGATCTTCCAGGACTCCAGCTTGGCGGTGGCCGGGTAGATCGGGATGAGGGCGCCGGCCCAGCTGTCGACCGTCTCCGACACGTCTTCGCCGCGCAGCAGTTCGTAGGCCGGGTGGGCCAGCTGGAGGCGGCGGTTGAACACGGAGACCTTGCCGGCGAAGAGGGCGCGGGTGCCGGGCAGGAGCTCCTTGTGGGGTTTGTGGACGCCGTTGCCGAAGAAGACGAGCTGGAGGCGGCCGTTGCCGTCGGTGATGGTGACTTCGAGGCGCTGGCCCTTGCCCCGGGGGGCCTTGGCGGAGGCGAAGGTGTGCAGCCGGGCGTCGGCGACCTGGGCGACCACGGTGACGTGCTCGTCCATGGGGAGGTCGGCGAGGTGGGTGAGCTGCCCGCGCTCCTCGTACCTGCGGGGATAGTGGTGCAGCAGGTCTGCGACGGTGTGCAGGCCGAGGTGCTCGGCCATCACCTTCGCGGTGGCGGCGCCGAGCGTGTTCTTGAGCGGTTCTTCAAGCGCGGGCACGAGATCCATTGCACACCACGGCACTGACAATCCCGTATACGTGCTTGAAATCCGCTGGTCAGGCGGGTCGTTCGCGCCTAGGATGGCGCACTCCCGGGCCTGTAGCGAAGGCCCGTGCCGCCTCCCGTCCGCGGTCACCGTCTCGTGGGACCGCCCTACCCCGCGCCGTCGCCCGACCCCACCCCCACCGGCGCTGCGACGATGGATTCAATGACCTCACAGTCATCCCAGGCATCCCAGACTCCACAGTCACCTCACACGTTCCAGGTCGATCTGCGTGGCCTGGTGGATCTGCTCTCGCACCACCTCTATTCCAGTCCGAAGGTCTACCTGCGCGAGCTGTTGCAGAACGCGGTGGACGCGATCACCGCGCGGCGGGCGGAGGAGCCCGACGCGCCCGCCCGGGTGCGGCTGTTCGCCGACGGCGGCACGCTGCGGGTGGAGGACTCCGGCGTGGGGCTCACCGAGTCCGACGTGCACAGTCTCCTCGCCACGATCGGGCGCAGCTCCAAGCGGGGCGACGGGCTCCAGGAGGTCCGCTCGGACTTCCTCGGGCAGTTCGGCATCGGGTTGCTGGCGTGCTTCGTGGTGGCCGAGCGCATCCGGGTCGTCAGCCGCAGCGCCCGTACGCCCGACGCGCAGCCCGTGGAGTGGACGGCGACCGACGACGGCTCGTACACCGTGCGGACGCTGCCGGACGCGGCGCGCCCCGAGCCGGGTACGACCGTGCATCTGGTGGCGCGGCCGGGTGCGGCGGAGTGGCTCGCGCACGCGCGCGTGCTGTCGCTGGCCCGGGACTTCGGGTCGTTGCTGCCGTACGACGTCCGGGTGGGCGAGGAGGCGGTCACGGACCTGCCGGCGCCCTGGGACCGGCCGTACCCCTCCCCCACCGCCCGGAGGGTGGCTCTCGCGCGGCACTGCCACGACGTGTTCGGCTTCACCCCGCTGGACGCGATCGAGCTGGACGTGCCGCTGGCCGGGATCCGGGGCGTGGCGTACGTGCTGCCGTCCGCGGTCAGTCCGGCGCAGCGGGCGGGCCACCGGGTGCACCTGAAGGGCATGCTGCTCACCGAGCGGGCCGAACAGCTGCTGCCGGAGTGGGCGTTCTTCGTGCGCTGTGTGCTCGACACGGACAGTCTGCGGCCCACGGCGTCCCGCGAGTCGCTGTACGAGGACGAGACCCTCGCGGCCGTCCGGGAGGCGCTGGGCGACAGGATCCGCGGTTGGCTCACCGGTCTGGCCGCGGGCGATCCGGAGCGGCTGGCGGCCTTCCTGTCGGTGCACTACCTGGGGG
Organism: Streptomyces sp. NPDC030183; assembly: GCF_055573455.1. Classification (NCBI taxonomy): domain Bacteria; kingdom Bacillati; phylum Actinomycetota; class Actinomycetes; order Kitasatosporales; family Streptomycetaceae; genus Streptomyces; species Streptomyces sp. NPDC030183. Next base: position 3,849 of record NZ_JBVIBK010000063.1, on the reverse strand, counting down.
TGAAGTCCCTGGCGCGGCACGACAAGGACATGCTGCGCACGATGCTGCCGTGGCTGCCCTTCGAGACGACCGACGGGCGGCTGTCCCTGGAGGAGTTCGCGCAGCGGCACCCGGTGGTGCACTTCACGCGGACGGTCGAGGAGTACCGCCAGGTCGCGCCGATCGCCTCCGCGCAGGGCGTCGGGGTGATCAACGGCGGCTACACGTACGACAGCGAGCTGGTCGAGGCGCTGCCGTCGGTGCGCCCGGGGACGATGGTCGCCGAGCTGGACGCCGACACGGTGACCGCGCACCTGGACGCGCCCGACCCGGACGAGGAGCTGGCGCTGGCGGGCTTCCTGTCGGCCGCGCGGGCGAAGCTCGACCCGCTGGGCTGCGATGTCGTGCTGCGGGCGTTCCACCCGCTGTCGGTGCCCGCGCTGCACCTGGACGACCGTTCCTCCCGGCACGAGCAGGCCCGCGCGGAGGCCGAGGAGCAGGCCGACGACCTGTGGGCCGGCATCCTCGGCTCCCTGCGCGGCAGCGCCCCGCGCGCGCGGCTGGTGCTCAACCACCTGAACCCGCTCATCCGACGCATCGGTTCCCTGCGCGATCCCGAGCTGATCGGGACGGCCACCGAGTCCCTGTACGGGCAGGCCCTGCTGATGGCGCAGCGCCCGCTCAGGCCGGCGGACTCGGCGCTGTTGAACCGCGCGTTCATGGGCCTTCTGGAGTGGGCCACGCACAGCGAGACCGGGCCCGGGGAGGGCGGCCGACCGTGAGGGACGTCATGGACTTCGACGAACTGCGCCGTGCCATGGCGGAGAACTACGAGCAGCCGGAGGGCCCCGCCCGCAACGCGCGCGCGGAGCGGCTGCTCGCCGAGGCCGAGAAGCTGAACATCCCGCTCGCCGTGATCGAGGCGCTCGGACACCAGCTGAAGGTCTACAACTACAGCTCCGAGAAGGACAAGATGTTCGTCCCCTTCGCGCGTCTGCTGCGCATGTGGGACGAACGCCCCGAGGACTTCGACGAGTACGAGATCCACTCGCTGCACTGGGTGTTCAAGTGGATGTCGGCCGGCATGCTGAACCAGCCGCATGTGCCGCTCGCCTCGATCGAGAAGTGGCTCGGCGAGATGGAGCACCGCTACCGGCTCGCGGGGCACTCGGAACGGGCGGTGCGCAGCGCCGAGTTCAGTGTGGCCGCGCACATCGGTGACCTGGCGAGGGCCGAGCGGGCGTACGAGGCGTGGCTGGCCGCCGACCGGGACAGCATGGCCGACTGCCACGCGTGCGAGCTGCACGGCCAGGGCTGGTGGCAGGCGCGGCGGCGGCACGACGCCGAGGCGCTGCGGTTGTGGGCGCCGGTTCTGGAGGGCGAGTACACCTGCGCCCACGAGCCGCACACCGTCCTGGCGTCCTCCCTGCTGCCGCTGCTGCGGCTCGGGCGGCCGGACGAGGCACGCGCCCACCATCTGCGCGGTTTCCGGCTGGTGCGGGCCATGGAGAGCATGCGCGGCGCGTACGCGGACCACGTGGAGTTCTGCGCCCTGACCGGCAACGAGGCGCGCGGCCTGGAGCTGCTGGCGGAGCGTCCGGCGTACTTCACGGACTCCGGGGATCCGCGCAGCGGGCTGGACTACATGGCCGTGGTGGCCCTCCTCATGGACCGCCTGGTCGACCGCGGGTTCGCCGATCAGACGGTCCCGGGGCCGGCCGGCCGTACCTGGACCGCCGCGGAACTCGCCTCGCACGCACGCGTGGAGGCCCTTTCCCTGGCCGCCCGGTTCGACGAGCGCAACGGCACCTCGTACGTCAGCACCCAGGTCCGTGAGCGCATGGACCAGTCGCCGCTGGTGGAGCGGCTGCCCCTGGGCGTGCGCTCGACGCGCGCGGTGCCGGTCCCCGGGCCCCGGCAGCCCCTGGCCGTGGAGCGGGTGGAGGCGGCGCCGGCGCCGGACGACCTGTCCGCGCTCCTCGCCGAGGCGCGGCGGCTCTCCGAGTGCCTGCACCCGGCCTCCGTGGGCGCGTGGGCCGCCGTGGCGCGTGCCGCCGAGGCGGACGGCGCGGAGCTGGACGCCCATGACCGGGCGGAGATCGTCGACCACCGGGCGATCGGCCTCGGGCCCGAGGGGCGCACCCTGTTCGAGCACGCGGCCGAGCTGTACGAGGAGGCCGGTGACCCGGGTGAGGCGCTGGCGGCACGCGCGCGTGGAGCGACCGTCCACGCGTTGAACGGGCACACCGAGGACGCGCTGGAGCTGCTCTCCGAGCCGTACGAGAAGGTCCTCGCCCTCTACGCGGGCGGCGGCACCGGCCTGCGGCAGACGGCGTCCGTGCTGGTGGGGCGGGCGCGGATACTCATGCGGCGGCTGGAGGAGGCGGAGCCGGACCGGAGCGCGCTGACCGCCGCCGAGGCGGCCGTGCGGGAGCTGGCGGAGTTCGTCGAACCGCACCGCGCTGGGGATGTGCGGCTGGCCTCGCGGGCCGCGGAGGCGCGGGCCATGCTCGGGGAGCTGGCCGAGCGCGGCGGGGACGCGGAGGCCGCCGCCGCGCTGTTCGAGGAGGCCGCGGAGCGGTACGTGGCGGCCGGGGCGCCGTGGTTCGCGGTGCAGTACGAGGCCCGGCTCGCCGGGGTCGCGCAGCAGCTCGGGGATCTGGAGCGGGCCGAGCGGGCGGCCCGCGCGGCGCTGGAGCACGGCGGTGCGGACCTGGAGCCGATGGGCCACGCCCAGCTCCACGTCCAGCTGGCCGAACTCCTCGGCGCGGCCGACCGGGTCGAGGAGGGCGCCGGGCACGCGCTGGAGGCGGCGCACTGGGCCGACGAGGCCGGTGAGAGCCGGACGCTCGGCTCCTGGGCCCGGCATCTGCTCGGCGGGTTCCTGCTGCGGCAGGGGCGGTGGGCGGAGGCCGCGGAGGTGCTGGAGTCGGCCCTGGCGGACCTGACCGCCGAAATCCACGGGGACGGGGCGATCGCCCAGACCCTGTGGTGGCTCGGCGACTGCCACACCGAGCTGGGCGAGCACCGCGAGGCGGCCGACCGGTGGCTGCGGGCCGCCGACATCACCCGGCACTGGCCGGAGCAGCGCGACCACGCCGTGCTGGCCCACCTCGCCGCCGAGGCCCTCGCCCGCGCGGGGCTGCCCGCCGAGGCGGACCGGGCGTACGAGCGCGCGGGCGCCCTCTGGGGCGAGCTAGGCAACGTCCACGGGTATGTGCGGGCGCTGCGGGCGCGGGCCTGGTACGCGGCGCAGGGGGGCGCGGGTCTCGACGCGGCGCGGGAGTTGATGGGTGACGCGGTGCTCGGGTGCGAGGCGGCCCTGTCGGACGTGACCGGCGAGGAGAACCGGCGGCGGATCCACGCGGAACTCGGCGACACCTACCGGCAGTTCGGCGACCTGCTCGCCCGGTCCGTCGCCGAGGACGCCGAACTCGACTCGTACCGGGCGGTGTTCGAGGAGGCGCTCACGCTCGTCGAGCGGGCCGTGGCGGTGTACGGCTCCCTCGGCGCCGACTTCCTCGACGCGCGAACCGGAGCGGAGCTGGCGGCCGGGTGGCTGGAGGCGGACCTCCGCCGGGCGGCCGACGCGGCGGGGCGGGCGCGGAGCGTGTTGACCGCGTACGCCTCCGGCGGTGGGGGCGACGGCGAGGCAGTCCGCGACGGTGGCGGTGGTGGCCGGGAGGACGAGACGGCGGTGGCGCGTCGGTCGGAGGCGGAGCGGATGCTGGGGTTGGTGGAGGGGTTGGGGGACGACGGGGTGGAGGGCTAGGCGCAATGCCGGTGACTTAAGTGGTTTTGTCTCGTTGTCGTTCGTGTGGCGAGGGTGGGGCAGGCCAGGACGCCTGCGGGTGAGCGGTTGTCGGACCG
>NZ_JBVIBK010000062.1:0-9144 GCF_055573455.1 Streptomyces sp. NPDC030183 | reverse complement strand
GGCTGCACACCTACAATCACCACCGCGGACACACCGCGCTGAAGGGCCAACCACCCGCCAGCCGCGTCCCCAACCTCTCAGGGCAATACACCTAGTGCACGCCCAGCCAGTTCTCGATCGGGTCGAGGGCGAAGAAGACGACGAACACCGCCGTCAGGCCCCACATGAACGCGCCGATCTCCCGCGCCCGGCCCTGGGCGAGCTTGATGGCGACGTACGAGACGACTCCGGCCGCGACACCCGCGGTGATGGAGTACGTGAACGGCATGATCACGACGCTCAGGAAGACGGGGATCGCGGTGGCGCGGTCGGACCAGTCGACGTGCCGGGCGTTGGTCATCATCATGGCGCCGATGACCACCAGGGCGGCCGCCGCGACCTCGCCGGGGACGATCGCCGTCAGCGGGGTGAAGAACAGGCAGGCGGCGAACATCAATCCGGTGACGACGGAGGACAGTCCGGTACGGGCGCCCTCGCCGACCCCGGTCGCCGACTCGACGAACACCGTCTGGCCGGAGCCACCCGCCACACCGCCGATCGCGCCGCCCGCCCCGTCGATGAACAACGCCTTGGACAGGCCGGGCATCCGGCCCTTGTCGTCGGCGAGGCCCGCCTCCGTGCCCACGCCGATGATGGTGGCCATCGCGTCGAAGAACCCGGCGAGGACGAGGGTGAAGACGATCATGCCGACCGTCATCGCGCCGACGTCGCCCCAGCCGCCCAACTCGACGTGCCCGAACAGCGAGAAGTCCGGCATCGAGACCGCGCTGCCGTGCAACTCCGGTGCGCCGCCCGCCCATTGCTTCGGGTCGATGGCACCGAGGGCGTTGAGGACGACGGCGAGGACGGTACCGCCGACGATGCCGAGCAGGATCGCGCCGGGGACACCGCGGGCCTGGAGCATGAAGATCGCGAGGAGGGTGGCCGCGAAGAGCAGGACGGGCCAGCCGGCGAGTTCACCGGCGGGGCCGAGGGTGACGGGGGTGGCCTTCCCCTGGTGCACGAAGCCGGCCTTGTAGAAGCCGATCAGGGCGACGAACAGGCCGATGCCCATGGTGATCGCGTGTTTCAGGGCCAGCGGGATCGCGTTCATGATCATCTCACGGAGGCCGGTGACGACCAGCAGCATGATGATCACGCCGTACATGACACACATGCCCATCGCCTGCGGCCAGGTCATCTGCGGGGCGACCTGCGAGGCGATGACACCCGAGACGGACAGGCCGGCGGCGAGGGCGAGCGGCACCCGGCCGACGAAGCCCATGAGGAGGGTGCTGACGGCCGCCGCGAAGGCGGTCGCCGTGATCAGGGCCTTCTGGCCGAGGGTGGCGCCCGCGGCGTCCGGGCCGGACAGGATGAGCGGGTTGAGCAGGAGGATGTACGCCATCGCCATGAAGGTGGTGACGCCGCCGCGGACCTCCCGGGCGACGGAGGAGCCTCGGGCGGTGATGTGGAAGTACCGGTCGAGTGAGGACCCGCCGACGGGGAGGCGGGGTTCCGCGGCCGTGTCGTCCGCTGCGGTGTCGGCCTTCGACTGGAGGGACTGCTGGGTCATATGGGCCTGCTCCCAAGGTTCACAGGGGCACCCGGACAGCGGAGTTGCGGTCACGGGATTTGGGAAGGCGCCCGACCCGGGGGACGGCCCGAAACGAACGGGTACCTGCGGTGCTGGAACGGGGCCGGGTGGCTGTGGGTCGATCGCTCACCCGGCGGTTGGGGTGCTGTGGCGTAGGGCTCGGTCGGTTCGGTGCGTTCGGCGACCGCGGGTGGGTGGGGGCTGGTCGCGCAGTTCCCCGCGCCCCTCAAGGGCCTGCGGCCCTTGAAAGCGCCGGGCGCGACCCATGCCGCCCAAGGGGCGCGGGGAACTGAGCGACCAGCCCCCGCTTCCCCGCAGTCGCCGACGGACCGCACCCACCGAACTCTTCAGCGGCTCAACGGAGTTAGGCCGTGCCCGTCAGGTGTTCCGGGCGTACCGGCGTGCGGTTCAGCTCCAGTCCCGTCGCCGCCCGGATCGCCGCGAGGACGGCCGGGGTGGAGGACAGGGTGGGGGCCTCGCCGATGCCGCGCAGCCCGTACGGCGCGTGGTCGTCGGCGAGTTCGAGCACGTCGACGGGGATGGTCGGCGTGTCGAGGATCGTGGGGATGAGGTAGTCCGTGAAGGACGGGTTGCGGACCTTCGCCGTCCTCGGGTCGACGATGATCTCCTCCATGACGGCGATGCCCAGGCCCTGCGTGGTGCCGCCCTGGATCTGGCCGAGCACGGAGAGCGGGTTGAGGGCCTTGCCGACGTCCTGCGCGCAGGCCAGTTCGACGACCTTGACCATGCCCAGCTCGGTGTCGACCTCGACGACGGCGCGGTGCGCGGCGAAGGAGTACTGGACGTGGCCGAAACCCTGCCCGGTGCGCGGGTGGAAGGGTTCGGTCGGCCGGTGCCGCCACTGCTCCTCGACCTCGACGGCTTCGTCGCCGAGGACGTCCACGAGGTCGGCGAGGACCTCGCCGGCGTCGGTGACGACCTTGCCGCTCTCCAGCAGGAGTTCGGCGGTGGCCCACGCGGGGTGGTACGTGCCGAACTTGCGGCGGCCCAGCTCCAGGACCTTCTCCCGGACCAGTTCGCAGGCGTTCTTCACGGCGCCGCCGGTGACGTAGGTCTGGCGGGACGCGGACGTCGAACCGGCCGAACCGACCTGAGTGTCCGCCGGGTTGATGGTGACCTGGGTGACGCCCAGCTCGGTGCGGGCGATCTGCGCGTGGACGGTGATGCCGCCCTGGCCGACCTCCGCCATGGCGGTGTGGACCGTCGCCACGGGTTCGCCGCCGACGACCTCCATCCGCACCCGGGCGGTGGAGTAGTCGTCGAAGCCCTCGGAGAAGCCGACGTTCTTGATGCCGACGGCGTAGCCGACGCCGCGGACGACGCCCTCGCCGTGGGTGGTGTTGGACAGGCCGCCCGGCAGCTCCCGTACGTCCGCCGCCTCGCCGGCCGCCAGCCACTGCCGCTCGGGGGGCATGGGCATCGCCTTGACGCGGCGCAGGAGTTCGGCGACCGGGGCCGGGGAGTCGACGACCTGCCCGGTCGGCAGGGCGGTGCCCTGGGACATGGCGTTGAGCCGGCGGAACTCCACCGGGTCCATGCCGAGTTTCGCGGCCAGCTTGTCCATCTGGGCCTCGTACGCGAAGCACGCCTGGACCGCCCCGAAGCCGCGCATCGCGCCGCAGGGCGGGTTGTTGGTGTAGAGGGCGACGGCCTCGATGTCGACGTCGTCGATGACGTACGGGCCCGCGCCGAGGGAGGAGGCGTTGCCGACGACGGCCGGGGAGGCGGAGGCGTAGGCGCCGCCGTCGAGGACGATGCGGGCCTTGAGGTGGGTGAGCTTGCCGTCCTTGGTGGCCCCGTGCTCGTAGTGGAGCTTCGCGGGGTGGCGGTGGACGTGGCCGAAGAACGACTCGAAGCGGTTGTAGACGATCTTGACGGGCTTGCCGGTGCGCAGGGCCAGCAGGCAGGCGTGGATCTGCATCGACAGGTCCTCGCGCCCGCCGAAGGCGCCGCCGACCCCGGCCAGCGTCATGCGGACCTTGTCCTCGGGCAGGCCGAGCACGGGGGCGATCTGGCGCAGGTCGGAGTGGAGCCACTGGGTGGCGATGTAGAGGTCGACACCGCCGTCCTCGGCGGGGACGGCGAGCCCGGACTCGGGGCCGAGGAACGCCTGGTCCTGCATGCCGAAGACGTACTCGCCCTCGACGATGACGTCCGCGCGCTCGCGGGCCTTCGCGACGTCGCCGCGGACGATGGGCTGGCGGTGGACGATGTTGGGGTGGGGGACGTGCCCGATGTGGTGGTCGGTGCGGTTCTCGTGGACGAGGATCGCGTCCGACGCGGTCGCGGACGCCTCGTCGGTGATGACGGGCAGTTCGCGGTACTCGACCCTGATCTTGGCGGCGGCGCGGCGCGCGGTCTCCGGGTGGTCGGCGGCGACGATCGCGACGGGCTCGCCGTGGTGGCGGACCTTGCCGTGGGCGAGGACCGGGGTGTCCTGGATCTCCAGGCCGTAGTTCCTCACGTCGGTCGGCAGGTCGTCGTACGTCATCACGGCGTACACACCGGGGGTGGCGAGGGCCTCGCCGGTGTCGATGGAGACGATCTCGGCGTGGGCGACCGTGGAGCGCAGGATCTGGCCCCAGAGCATGTCCTCGTGCCACATGTCGGAGGAGTAGGCGAACTCTCCGGTGACCTTGAGGGTGCCGTCGGGGCGGAGGGTGGACTCGCCGATGCCGCCCTTGGTGCGGGAGCCCTGGGTGATGTTGGTGGGCAGGCCGGTGGTTCCCATGATCAGACCCCTTCGGACTGCCGGGCGGCCGCGAGGCGGACTGCGTCCATGATCTTCTCGTAGCCGGTGCAGCGGCACAGGTTGCCCGACAGGGCCTCGCGGATGTCCGCGTCGGTCGGGTTGGGGTGGCGCTCCAGCATCTCGTCGGCGGCGACGAGCAGTCCGGGGGTGCAGAAGCCGCACTGGACGGCGCCGGCGTCGATGAACGCCTGCTGGATCGGAGCGAGTTCGGTGCCCTCGCCGGTCTGGGAGTCGGTGCCGCGGGCGGCCCAGCGCCGGGCCTCGTCGAGCGGGGTCCCGGCCGCGGCGTCCGCGGTGCCGCACGCGCCGGAGGCGCAACCGCCGTGCTCGGCACGCTGCTTGGCAAAGTCGGCGAGGCCCTCGACGGTGACGACGTCGCGGCCCTCCACCTGCCCGGCGGCGACCAGGCACGCGCACACCGGCACGCCGTCCAGGCGGACGGTGCACGAGCCGCACTCGCCCTGTTCGCAGGCGTTCTTGGAGCCGGGGAGCCCCAGGCGTTCCCTGAGGACGTACAGCAGGGACTCGCCCTCCCACACGTCGTCGGCCTCCTGCGGACGTCCGTTGACCGTGAAATTGACGCGCATCAGGCGGCTCCCTCCGTGCGGGCGGCGTTGCCGCGGTACGACTCCCAGGTCCACATGAGCGTGCGGCGGGCCATGACGCCGACCGCGTGCCGGCGGTAGCTCGCGGTGCCCCGGACGTCGTCGATCGGGTTGCAGGCGGCGGAGCACAGCTCGGCGAACTGCTGGGCGACCGACGGGGTGATGATCTTCCCGTTGTCCCAGAAGCCGCCCTCGTCGAGCGCCGCGTTCAGGAACTCCTCGGCGACCTTGGCCCGGACGGGGGTCGGCGCGGCCGAGCCGATGCCCGTGCGGACGGTGCGGGTCGCGGGGTGCAGGGCCAGCCCGAAGGCGCACACGGCGATGACCATGGCGTTGCGGGTGCCGACCTTCGAGTACTGCTGCGGCCCGTCGGCCTTGGCGATGTGGACGGCGCGGATCAGCTCGTCGGGGGCGAGCGCGTTGCGCTTGACGCCGGTGTAGAAGTCGTCGATCGGGATGAGCCGGGATCCCCGTACGGACTCGACCTCGACCCGGGCACCCGCCGCGAGGAGGGCCGGGTGGGCGTCGCCGGCCGGGGAGGCGGTGCCGAGGTTGCCGCCGACGCCGCCGCGGTTGCGGATCTGCGGGGAGGCCACCGTGTGCGAGGCCAGGGCGAGGCCGGGCAGCTCGGGGCGGAGGTGCTCCATGATCCGGGTGTAGGGGACGGAGGCGCCCAGGCGAACCGTCTCCTCGCCGACCTCCCACTCGTAGAGGTCGCCGACGCGGTTCAGGTCCAGCAGGTACTCGGGCCGACGGTGGTCGAAGTTGATCTCGACCATCACGTCGGTGCCGCCGGCGATCGGCACAGCGGTGGGGTGCTCGGCCTTCGCGGCGAGCGCCTCCTCCCAGCTGGCGGGGCGAAGGAAGTCCATCTGACCGGCTCTCTTCTTCGTCTCTGTCGTCTCGGAGTGGTTCCGTTCGAGCCAGATCGTGTGCGGCGGGCCCGGCTCGTTCATGTGCTGTTCATGGGGGATCGACGCCAGTACACAGCGCCCTCCTCCGCCCCGGTCAGTCACGGAAAACATGAAGGAGTTGCCTGGCCAGGGGGCGCGTCTTGTAGATTCGTATGAACGGAGGCCATCAGCAACCTCCTCGTTCCGCTCCGGAAACACGCAGCACACACCCGGGGCCGGGCGGGTCGGTTTTCGAAAGTCCCAGGCCACGCCGACAGGCGTGCCCCGGTCTCCGGTAACCACCCTCCTCCGGAAGACACCGGGGCGCTCCCCGAGCGAACCGACCACAGATTTCTAGACAAGAACGGCGGCGACGAGAATGCGCCTGCGCGCACTGCTGGACACCGACGCGCTGGGTCTGCGGCTGCTCGGCGGCGAGGACGAGCTGGACCGCACCGTACGCGGTGTGATGACCACCGATCTGCGGGACCCCAGCCGCTACCTCTCCGGTGGCGAGCTGGTGCTCACCGGGCTCGCCTGGCGCCGCGACGCCACCGACTCCGAGTCCTTCGTACGGATCCTCGTCGGCGCCGGTGTCACCGCCCTGGCCGCCGGCGAGGCCGAGCTGGGCGACGTGCCCGAGGACCTCGTCGTGGCCTGCGCCCGGCACCGGCTGCCGCTGCTCGCGGTGAACGAGTCGGTGGCCTTCGCGACGATCACCGAGCACGTCGTGCGTCAGGTGTCCGGCGAGCGCGCCGGTGACCTGGCGGCCGTGGTGGACCGCCACCGCCGGATGATGACCTCCGGCCCGGCGGGCGGCGGCCCGGACGTCGTCCTCGACCTGCTCGGCTCCGACCTGGACCTGCGGGCCTGGGTCCTCTCCCCCGCCGGCCGCCTCATCGCGGGCCCCAAGGTCGCGGGGCCGCCCCTGCCGGCCGAGCTGTGCGCCCGGCTGGCCGGCGAACACCTGGCGGCGACGCGCACGGGGCGGCGCGGGCCCCATCGGGTGGGCATCGGTACGACCACGTACTCGCTGTTCCCCATCGGCGGCACCGGCCGCTCCCCGGACGCCGCCGCCCTCGACGTGCGCGAGACGGTGCTGTCGGACTGGCTGCTCGCGGTCGAGGCCGACGCCGGGGACTGGCCGGCCGAGCGGCTGGACCTGCTGTACGGCGTCACCCAGCTGATCGCCGTCGAGCGGGACCGCCGCGACGCGGCCCGCACGGTACGGCGACGGCTCGCCCAGGAGGTCCTGGAGCTGGTGCAGGCGGGTTCGGCCCCGGCCGAGATCGCGGCCCGGCTGCGGGTCGCCGCGCCGGTGCTCCTGCCCGGTCTCGGAACGGCCCCGCACTGGCAGGTCGTCGTGGCGCGGGTCGAGTGGGAGGAGCCCGGCCCCGCGGCCGAGAACAGCGGCGCGCGGCGGGTGGAAGGGATCGACGGGGGGCCGGTGGCGCAGGCGCTGCTGGAGGAGATCCTCGTGGACCCGCTGGCGACCGGCCCCGAGCACTCCGACCGGATCGCGGTCGCCCACACGGGTGACGAGGCCATCGCGCTCGTCCCGCTGCCCGCCGTCTCCGCGGAGCACGAGGGCTCCGAGGCCGGCCTCCACGCCGACGCCCTGCTCGCGGCCGTACGGGACCCGCTGTCGGCCGGCCTCGACGACGACGGGCGGCTCACCCTCGGCGTCAGCGCGGCCGTGCACTCGGCGGAGGGGCTGCGGGGCGCCCTGGAGGAGGCCCGGCACGCCCGCCGGGTGGCGGCGGCCCGCCCCGGCCGGGTCTGCGCGGCCGGCCACCAGGAGCTGGCCTCGCACGTCCTGCTGCTGCCGTTCGTCCCCGACGACGTCCGCCGCGCCTTCACGGCCCGCCTCCTGGACCCGCTGCGGGAGTACGACCGCCGCCACCGCGCCGAGCTGATCCCCACGCTGGAGGCGTTCCTGGACTGCGACGGCTCCTGGACCCGCTGCGCCGCCCGCCTCCACCTGCACGTCAACACCCTGCGCTACCGGGTGGGCCGTATCGAGCAGTTGACGAGCCGGGACCTGTCCCGTCTGGAGGACAAGCTGGACTTCTTCCTGGCGCTGCGGATGAGTTAGCGCCCACGGCAGGCGAGTTGGGCCGGGGGCCCCTGCGCCCCGGGGGGTGGTGGACGAAGATCGAAGTGCGCCCTCCGCACCCCATGACTTTGTGAATTCTTTCACCCACCCTCTTGGCCAGCCCGCCCATTCGTGCTGAGATGCGGCCACCAACTCAAGGCTCAACGGTGTGCTCGGGGAGGGCAACGTGGCGCATACCGCCATGTCTGGTAACGGAACGACCGCCGGCGACGATCCACTCCAGACCGCGGTATGGCGCCTGCGTTCACGAGCGTGCTGGGTCGACGCGGCCGCCCTGATCGAACCCGTCACCCCGCAGGCCGCGCTCCAGCGCACCGCGCTGCTCGTCGAGCGCTGCCTCTACACCGAGCAGGGCTGGGAGGAGGCCGAGGACGCGCTGCGCACGGCCGAGGCGCAGGCCCAGACCGACGAGGAGCGGGGCGCGGCGGCCTGTGAGCGCGGCCAGTTGGCGTACGCGGCCACCCTGCTCGGCATCCGCGACCGCTCGGACGAGGCGCGCGCCGCGCTGGGTCGGGCCGCCGCCCTGATCGACCCGGGAGCGCCGGGCCGGGCGCTGCTCGACTTCCGCCGGGGCCTCATCGCCGAGAACCTCGCGCACGCCCCGCAGGCCGCCCGCGCCGCCTACCGCCGCGCCCACGCCGGCGCCGCCGCGCACGACAATCTGCTGCTGCAGTCCTTCACCTGGCGTCATCTGGCGGGACTCGCCCTGCGGGAGGGCGAGCTGGCGGAGGCGCGGCACGGCTTCGCCGAGTCCCTGCGCATCCGCGAGGAGTTGGGCTACCTCGTCGGTACGGCCCCCGCGCTCGCGTCCCTCGCCGACACCGAACCGGAACCGGAGGCATCCCGCCTCCGCGAGGAGGCCCGCCGCCTCTTCCGCCTCCTGGGCGGCGTCCCGACCTGGCTCTCCCGCCAACTGGCCCCTCCGGCGGCCACGGCGTGAGGGGCCGCGTGCCGTGACACCGGACGGCGCCATGTCTTCAGGCGCGCGGGGAACCGCGCGACCTCAGTGTGCCGGTGGCGCTCGGGAGAGGGTCGAAACCAGCCACACACCACGGCCACCCGGCGAACCACCCGCACCCCTACACGGCTAGGCCCTGTCGTCACATTCCCGCCGTCGCCCGAAGGGCGGCCCCGCGGCGTCAGGTGCGTGCTCTCGGCGTGCCGGGCCCTGACCCGTGTAC
>NZ_JBVIBK010000061.1:0-9552 GCF_055573455.1 Streptomyces sp. NPDC030183 | reverse complement strand
ACAGTGCGGTCACGAGGGTGGTCAAGTTCGTCGTCACAAACGGATCTTGAGCACCCTCGCCCTATGCCTGCAGGCATTTGGAAAGACTCGTCTAGGTCCGGTCCTAGGTCGGGTCGTAGGCCCAGAACCTAGGTCCGGCGGCCGGGACGACGCCGTCGGCGGTCCGATCCGCGCTGTCGGACCCCGCCGGTACGGTGAGTCCATGAGTCACGGTCCCCGGTCGGGCCTCGCGGCGGTCAGTTCCGCGCTGCTGGCCATGAGCAGACACCTGGAGGTGCGCGACGTCCTGAAGACGATCGTCGCCTCCGCCCGAGAGCTGCTCGACGCCGAGTACGCCGCCCTCGGCGTCCCCGACGACCACGGCGGCTTCGCCCAGTTCGTCGTCGACGGCGTCACCGACGAGCAGTGGAAGGCCATCGGCCCCCTCCCGCGCCAGCACGGCATCCTCGCCGCGATGCTCCACGAGGCCGCCCCGGAGCGCCTCGCCGACGTCCGCGAGGACCCCCGCTTCGAGGGCTGGCCCAGCGCCCACCCCGATCTGGTCGACTTCCTCGGCCTGCCGATCCGTGACGGCGACGAGGTCATCGGCGCCCTCTTCCTCGCCAACAAACGCTGCCCCCGGCCGGAGGGCGGCTGCGGCTTCACCGAGGACGACGAGGAACTGCTGTCGATCCTCGCCCAGCACGCCGCGATCGCCCTGACCAACGCCCGCCTCTACGAGCGCAGCCGCGAGCTGACCATCGCCGAGGAGCGCTCCCGCCTCGCCCACGAGCTGCACGACGCCGTCAGCCAGAAGCTGTTCTCCCTGCGGCTGACCGCCCAGGCGGCGGCCGCGCTGGTCGACCGCGACCCCTCCCGCGCCAAGGGCGAGCTCCAGCAGGTGGCCGCCCTCGCCGCCGAGGCCGCGGACGAACTGCGCGCCGCCGTCGTCGAACTGCGCCCCGCCGGACTCGACGAGGACGGCCTGGCCGCCACCCTGCGCACCCAGGTCCACGTCCTCGACCGTGCCCACAGCGCCCGCGTCACCTTCTCCGGCCGCGGCGCCCGCGCGCTGCCGGCGGCCCAGGAGGAGGCCATGCTCCGGGTCGCCCAGGAGGCCCTGCACAACGCCCTGCGCCACGCGGACGCCGAGCACGTCGACGTCACCCTGGAGCGCCGCGGCAACGGCGCGGTGCTGCGGATCACCGACGACGGCACCGGCTTCGACCCCCAGGCCATACGCCGCGCGGGCCGCCACCTCGGCCTCGTCTCCATGCGCGACCGGGCGAGCGGGGTCGGCGGCACGCTGACCGTCGAATCGGCGCCCGGCAAGGGCACCACGATCGAGATGGAGGTCCCCGGTGGCTGACGCAATCAAGGTGCTGCTCGTCGACGACCACCAGGTGGTCCGCCGCGGCCTGCGCACCTTCCTGGAGGTCCAGGACGACATAGAGGTCGTGGGCGAGGCCGCCGACGGCGCCGAGGGCGTCGCCCGGGCCGAGGAACTCCGGCCCGACGTCGTCCTCATGGACGTCAAGATGCCGGGCATGGACGGCATCGACGCGCTCCGCAGACTCCGCGAACTCGACAACCCCGCGCGCGTGCTCGTCGTCACCAGCTTCACCGAGCAGCGCACGGTCGTCCCGGCCCTGCGCGCGGGCGCCGCCGGGTACGTCTACAAGGACGTGGACCCCGACGCCCTCGCCGCCGCCATCCGTTCCGTGCACGCCGGACACATCCTGCTCCAGCCGGAGGTCGCCGGGGTGCTCCTCTCCCAGGAGGAGGCCAACTCCGGTCAGGGGAGAGGCGGTTCGCTCACCGAGCGGGAGCGCGAGGTGCTCGGCCTGATCGCCGACGGCCGCTCCAACCGCGAGATCGCCCGCGCCCTGGTCCTGTCCGAGAAGACGGTCAAGACCCATGTCTCCAACATCCTCATGAAGCTCGACCTTGCGGACCGGACCCAGGCCGCGCTGTGGGCCGTGCGCCACGGCGTGACCGGCTGACACCTGACTCGGTGTGACCGGATGATGGGCCGATTGTCCGGCAACCCGGAAGGTTCCCTTCCGATCTGAGATTCATACCGTCGGGTGTATGTCCTCCGAATGGCGCATCCTCGGCGGAGCCCCGCCGTTCTTCAGTGCGTGCTGCGTGCGACCGCCGCAGTGATCGCAAGGAAGGGCTCAGAAGTGAAGAACCTGAAGAAGGCCGCCGCTGTCACGATGGTGGCCGGTGGCCTCGTCGCCGCCGGTGCCGGCATGGCCTCCGCCACCGACGGCGGGGCGCACGCGGGCGGCAAGGCCGTCGGCTCGCCGGGCGTCATCTCGGGCAACGTCATCCAGGCCCCGATCGACATCCCGGTCAACGCGGTCGGCAACAGCGTCAGCGTCGTGGGCATCCTCAACCCGGCCTTCGGCAACCTGGGCGTCAACCACTGACGTTCCACTCCGGAGCACCAGTGACCACCGGCCTTCCGGACCCCTCTGGCAGGCCGGTCAGCCATGTCCGGGAACTACGCCTCCCCGGCACCCGGCCCCTGGCCGATGGTCGTCCTCCTCTCTCGTCGTCCCATCACCCCACCAAGAAGGCCGCCCTGACCGTCACCGCCGCGGGACTCGTCGCGGGCGCGTCGTCCGGTGCGGCCGTCGCCGACACGGCCGCGGACAGCGCAGCCGTCGGCTCCCCGGGCGTCGCCTCCGACCTCGACGTCCCGGTGCCGGTCGGCGTCCCCGTCACCGCCGAGGGCCTCAGCGCCAACCTCATCGCCCTCCTCAACCCGGCGTTCGGCGACGTCGCGGTCAACGACTGACCGCACAAGGGCAGGCCCCGCGAACCGTGAGTCCGCAGGGCCTCCTGCCACCGACAGCCAGGGAGCCCGGGTACTACCCCCGCTCCCGCTCCTCCACGAACGCGTTGTACGCCGCCACCTGCGCGCGCCGGGCCGTCCGCTCCACGGGTCGCAACGCGGCCACCCGCGACGCCATCTCGGACGCGCTCACCGCGCCCCCGTGCCCGTTCTCGTACGCCAGCGAGATCAGCAACCCCACCCGCTGCGCCAACTCCAGCACCCGTACGGCCCGCGGCGGGTACCCCGGGGCCAGCACCTCCCGCCCCCGCTCCGCCCGCGCCCGGTACGCGTCGATCGCCGCCTCCGCCACCGGCCCGGACGCCGCCACGTCCAACCGGGACAGCACGGCCGTCGCGTCCCGCAGCGCCTCCGCCAGCTCCCGCTCGGCCTCCCCGAGGGACGGCACGTCGGCGGGCGGCGCCTCCCGCACCTCCAGACAGCGCCAGACCACCTCGACGTGCTCGTCCCCCGAGGGCCCCACCGCGTAGACCTCGGGCACCAGCCCCAACGCACCCCCGTGGCACACCACGGCCTCCTCGGCCTCCAGCGCCCGCTTGTTGAACTCCGGCGGCCCACTGAGCCCCAACGGATGCCCCGACGCGGGCAGGGCCACCCGCAACCCGGTCACCCCCAGCGCCCGCAGCCGCCCGAGCGCGAGCGTCAGCCCGACCGGCCCCGACTCGCCGGGCAGCCCCTCCACCCGATGCACCGCGTCCTCCCCGACGATCGCGAGCACCGCGTCATCCGGTGAGACAAGTCCGGCAAGAAGGGCGTTTCCCCATGCGGCAAGGCGTCCTGAACGTGGTTCCGAGAGCATGCCCCCACCCTAAGGACCGACCGATGGAATGGACGGCCCGACCGGTGGCGTAGATTTCCCTGAGGGCTGCGCCCACCCGGCGGTGGCTCCAACCACAGGCGTACGCGACAGCCGAGACAGGCCGACACTGCAAGGGGAGACAGCGCGCTCATGAGCGATGTTCTGGAGCTGGAGGACGTATCCGTGGTCCGCGAGGGCCGGGCTCTGGTGGACCAGGTCTCCTGGTCGGTCAAGGAGGGCGAGCGCTGGGCCATCCTCGGCCCGAACGGCGCCGGCAAGACCACCCTCCTCAACGTCGCGTCCAGCTACCTCTACCCCAGCAAGGGCACCGCCACGATCCTCGGCGAGACCCTCGGCAGGGTCGACGTCTTCGAACTGCGCCCCCGCATCGGCATGGCCGGCATCGCCATGGCGGAGAAGCTCCCCAAGCGCCAGACCGTCCTGCAGACGGTACTGACCGCCGCTTACGGCATGACAGCCACCTGGAACGAGGACTACGAGGAGATCGACGAGCTGCGCGCCCGCGCCTTCCTCGACCGCCTCGGCATGACCGAGTACGTCGACCGCAAGTTCGGCACCCTCTCCGAGGGCGAGCGCAAGCGCACCCTCATCGCCCGCGCCCTGATGGCCGACCCCGAGCTGCTCCTCCTCGACGAGCCCGCCGCCGGACTCGACCTCGGCGGCCGCGAGGACCTCGTGCGCCGGCTCGGCCGACTCGCCCGCGACCCCATCGCCCCGTCCATGATCATGGTCACGCACCACGTCGAGGAGATCCCCCCGGGCTTCACCCACGTCCTGATGATCCGTCAGGGCAAGGTCCTCGCCGCCGGGCCCCTGGAGCTGGAACTCACGTCCCGCAACCTCTCCCTCTGCTTCGGCCTCCCGCTCGTCGTCGAGCAGGTCGGCGAGCGCTGGACGGCCCAGGGCCTGCCCCTCACCTGACCTCCGACTTCTGCCGCCGATCCGCCAGTCGGGCGCCCCGGCTCCACAACCCGGGCCGGACGCAACCGACTTGGCGGATCCGCTGTAAGCGATCTTTGACCGTGCGCTCTGTCGGCGGGGCGATCCCGGTCCTACCATGGACGATGTGGACAGCATCGACGCGTGGGTGTGGTGGCTGATAGGCGCGGCCGGGCTCGGGATCGCCCTCGTCGTGACCGCGATGCCGGAACTGGGCATGCTCGCCCTGGGCGCCGTCGCCGGCGCCGTGACCGCGGGGCTGGGCGGCGGTGTCGTCCTCCAAGTGGTCGTCTTCGCCGTCGTGTCCGTGGCGCTCATCGCCGTCGTACGGCCCGTGGCCGCCCGCCACAGGGCCGGGCGACCCGAACTCGCCACCGGCATCGACGCCCTGAGAGGCAAGCAGGCCGTCGTCCTGGAGCGGGTCGACGGCTCGGGCGGCCGTATCAAACTGGGCGGCGAGATCTGGTCCGCCCGCTCCCTCGACTCCGGACTCACCTTCGAGGTGGGCCAGCAAGTCGACGTCGTGGAGATCGAGGGAGCCACCGCGATCGTCATGTGACCTCGCACGAAGCGGTCACGACGCGGTCACACAATGCACCGAACGTCCCACCTGGCAGGGCCTGTTCTGCCAGACTCGACGAGCAAGATCCTCAACAGGCACACAGGCATAAGATCTTCCACAGGCGCCACGGCGGAGAAGGGCACGGGGAGCGAACGATGGAACCGATCATCATCGTCCTGATCATTCTGGTGGTGTTGGTCTTCATCGCCCTGATCAAGACCATCCAGGTCATCCCACAGGCGAGCGCCGCCATCGTCGAGCGCTTCGGCCGCTACACGCGCACGCTCAACGCGGGCCTCAACATCGTGGTCCCGTTCATCGACTCCATCCGCAACCGCATCGACCTCCGCGAACAGGTCGTGCCGTTCCCGCCCCAGCCGGTGATCACCCAGGACAACCTGGTCGTGAACATCGACACGGTCATCTACTACCAGGTGACCGACGCCCGCGCCGCCACCTACGAGGTCGCCAGCTACATCCAGGCGATCGAGCAGCTCACCGTCACCACGCTCCGCAACATCATCGGCGGCATGGACCTGGAGCGGACCCTGACCTCCCGCGAGGAGATCAACGCGGCCCTGCGCGGCGTCCTCGACGAGGCCACCGGCAAGTGGGGCATCCGCGTCAACCGCGTCGAGCTGAAGGCGATCGAACCGCCCACCTCCATCCAGGACTCGATGGAGAAGCAGATGCGCGCCGACCGTGACAAGCGCGCCGCGATCCTCACCGCCGAAGGTACGCGCCAGGCGGCGATCCTGACCGCCGAGGGTGAGAAGCAGTCCCAGATCCTGCGCGCCGAGGGTGAGGCCAAGGCCGCCGCCCTGCGCGCCGAGGGCGAGGCCCAGGCCGTCCGTACGGTCTTCGAGGCCATCCACGCCGGTGACCCGGACCAGAAGCTCCTCTCCTACCAGTACCTCCAGATGCTCCCGAAGATCGCCGAAGGCGACGCCAACAAGCTCTGGATCGTCCCCAGCGAGATCGGCGACGCCCTGAAGGGCCTCTCCGGAGCCATGGGCAACTTCGGCAACCTGGGCGGCGGTCCCACCGTCCCCAAGCCGGCCGACGGCAACGCCGACCGCCGCGAGAAGCCGGCCATCGACTGAACACGGCGACGGGCCCGCCCTCCCCCCGGGAAGAGCGGGCCCGTCGCGGTACGACAGCGGTTGTCGACGCGGCCTACGCGGCACCCTTCGACAGCCAGTCCGGCAGCGCGTCGAAGTCGTCATGTCCCAGGGACAGCAGCATCGCGTCCGCCGGCGTCGGCTCGAACGGCTGCCGCAGCAGCGGCATCCCCGCCTCCTCCGGAGTCCGGTTCGCCTTGCGGTGGTTGTCCTCCGCGCACGACGCGACCGTGTTCAGCCAGCTGTCCGAACCACCCTGGGACCGCGGCACCACATGGTCCACGGTCGTCGCCCGCCTGCCGCAGTACGCGCACCTGTGCCTGTCCCGTACCAGCACACCCCGCCTGGACCATGGCGCTTGTCTTCGGAACGGAACCCTCACGTACCTGCACAGCCTGATCACCCGGGGCGCCGGTATGTCGACCGCGGCTCCGCGCATGCGCAGTTCGGGGTGGGTCTGCTCGACGACGGCCTTGTCCTGCAGCACCAGAACGACGGCTCGGTTGAGCGTCACCGTCGACAGCGGCTCGAAGCTCGCGTTCAGTACCAGCGTGTCCCGCATTCCAGCCCACCTCCTGTGCACCAGCCCACCCCCCGGCAGGCTTGGATCAACTGTGGCCGGGCACGCCGAGATGGACAACGCAATAAAAAATGCCCGCCTCTGATCACTTCCAAGACCAGAGGCGGGCAAACGTTCAATGAACGTCCGGCTTCGTTACTTTTCCGCTACAGCGGCGTACTCCCCGATGAGCTGGGCGCGCGCCAGCGTGTGGAAACGGAGATTGAATCCCACCACGGCGGGCGAAGCGTCGGAATCCGGACCGAGCTTCTCCTGATCCACGGCGTACACCGTGAACACATAGCGGTGCGCCGGGTCCCCGGGCGGCGGGGCGGCCCCACCGAAGTCACGCGTGCCGTAGTCGTTGCGCGCGTGCACCGCGCCCTCGGGCAGTCCCTCGAACTTCCCCGACCCGGCACCGGCCGGCAACTCCGTCACGGACACCGGGATGTCGAACACGACCCAGTGCCAGAACCCGCTGCCCGTGGGGGCGTCCGGGTCGTAGCAGGTCACGGCGAAGCTCTTGGTCTCCGGCGGGAAGCCCTCCCAGCGCAGCTGCGGAGAGGTGTTCCCGCCCGCGTAGACCTGAGCGTCCTTGAGTGTCGCTCCCTGCTCGACGTCCTCACTCGTGACCGTGAAGGACGGCACGACCGGGTGGAAATCGTGGGGGAGCGGCGGCCTCTTCGGCTCGGTCACCTCGGTACCTCCTGGTGGATCTTGTGGGTCGGTTCAGAGCCTAGAACCAGCTGCGCTTGCTGCCGACCTCCGACAGCCACTGGTTCAGGTAGGCGGCCCAGTCCGTGTTCCCGTAGTCCTGCAGTCCCACCCGGAACGAACGGAACGAGTCGCTGCCCTCGCTGAACAGCCCCGGCTTCTTGTCCATCTCCAGCACGACGTCCATCTCGCGCTCGTCGGCGACGAAGCTCAGCTCGACCTGGTTCAGCCCGTGGTACTGCTGCGGCGGGAAGAACTCGATCTCCTGGTAGAAGGGCAGCTTCTGCCGCGTGCCCCGGATGTGACCGCGCTCCATGTCGGCGTTCTTGAAGCGGAAGCCCAGCTGGATGAAGGCGTCCAGGATCGCCTGCTGCGCCGGCAGCGGGTGCACGTTGATCGGGTCCAGGTCACCGGAGTCGACCGCGCGCGCGATCTCCAGCTCCGTCGTCACACCGATGTGCATCCCCGGCAGCGTCTGCCCCTGGATGGTCGTGACCGGCGTCTCCCACGGGATCTCGAGCCCGAACGGCACCACGTGCACCGCCTGCGCCTTCAGCTCGAAGGCACCCCCGAGACGCTGCTTGACGAACTCGATGTCCTGCTTGTACTCCGCGTCCTGGCCCTCGACCTCGACCCTGGCCTGAAGCCCGACGGACAGCCCCTCGATCTGCTGGTCCACGGAACCGCCCTGGATCCGCACCTCACCCTGGACGACACCGCCCGGCACCACATTGATCTCGGTCAGCACCGTCTCGACCGAAGCGCCACCGGCACCCAGGCTCGCGAGCAGTCGCTTGAACCCCATGTCTGTTCCTCCCGTCAGGCAACGCCTGTGTATCTGTGTGGCTCTGTGTTCTGTGTGTGGGGGGATCGCTCTGTGTGGCGTGGATCCTTGATCCCTACAAACGCGAACCGACGGTGACCGGTTCCGTGCCCCCACACTTCCAAGGAGGACGCTTCCTCGCCACCCATCGGTCCCCACCCGTCTGGACTACGCTCGTACGCCATGATCGCGACCCCCGACCGTACGCCCCTGGCCCGAGAGTTCTTCGACCGCCCCGTCCTGGAGGTCGCCCCCGACCTCCTGGGACGCGTCCTCGTACGCACCACCCCCGACGGTCCGATCGCACTCCGCCTCACCGAGGTCGAGGCGTACGACGGCCAGAACGACCCCGGTTCGCATGCGTTCCGAGGCCGCACCGCCCGCAACGGCGTGATGTTCGGTCCACCCGGCCATGTGTACGTCTACTTCACGTACGGCATGTGGCACTGCATGAACCTGGTGTGCGGTCCCGAGGGCCGGGCGAGCGCGGTGCTGCTGCGCGCCGGCGAGGTCATCGAGGGCGCCGAGCTCGCCCGCAAACGTCGAATCTCGGCCCGAAATGACAAGGAACTCGCCAAAGGACCGGCCCGCCTGGCCACGGCCCTGGACGTGGACCGCGCCCTCGACGGTACGGACGCCTGTTCTCCGGACGACCCCCCTCTGACGGTGCTGACCGGCACCCCCGTCCACTCCGACCAGGTACGCAACGGTCCCCGTACCGGTGTCGCCGGCGACGGGGGCGTCCACCCCTGGCGCTTCTGGATCGCCGACGACCCCACGGTGAGCCCGTACCGGGCCCATGTCCCCCGCCGACGCCGAACTTGACTCGCCTCCGGCCGGTCCGTAACGTAGCCCGAGCCGCTTGAACCGGGTACGGCAGTCAGCCAGCAGCCGGAAGCGGCCACCCACTACCTACGACATCCCCTCAGCGGGGGCGAATTAGGCATGCCCTGATTCGAGTCCGCAGAACTCAATTATGAGTTGCCGGGGGAATCGGCTAACGTAGTGAATGTCGAAAGGCCGCGAGGGAAACCGAGAGGCCCAAAGGCAGCCGAAAGGCAAATCCCGCCGACTGGGAATCGGATCGGAAAACGATCTGATAGAGTCGGAAACGCAAGACCGAAGGGAAGCGCCCGGAGGAAAGCCCGAGAGTGACTCGGGTGAGTACAAAG
>NZ_JBVIBK010000060.1:0-10750 GCF_055573455.1 Streptomyces sp. NPDC030183 | reverse complement strand
CGGTCATCGACATGCACGTACAGTGCCGTCAAGAGGGTGTCTAAATCGGTCGTCACAACCCGATGTTGGACACCCTCCCTCCGTTCGTGAACCCCGTAATCGGAACTACTCGTCTAGCTGTCCTGCGCGACCGCGCAGGCCGTCGCCAAGCGCAGCGGCATCGCCCGCGCCGACGGGCTCAACCCGCTGTGGACCACCGATGACACCAGCGCCCCGCTCATGGAGCGGACGCCGTGGGCCCGCATTGACCGGCCGCCCGCTACGCTCCACGCGCTGCTGGAAACACGCCACAGCCGCCGTTCCGTCGGGTGTCAGCTCCAAATGACCCACCGCACCGTCAAAAACCTCGCCGACGCTGCAAGCCGGAAGACCTCTGTCGCGGCCAGTGGCGGCACAACAGGACCTTCGTCCTCGACGAGTACAAGCCCTACCTGGACGAACGTTGAAACGAGGGCTGCACCAGCGCCTGGAAGCTCTGGGAGGAGATCGTTCCCTTGGGCTATCGAGGCAGCTACGGCCGCGTCAGCGCCTACCTGCGAGAGAAGCGCACCTCGCCGCGGCCGGTCACCGCGCAACTGCCGGCACCCCGCGTGGTGACGAGGTGGATCCTCAGCCGACCCGAGACGCTGACCGAGAGAGCCGAGCTTCTCCAGGGCCCGGGCGGACGCCACGTTGCGGGTATCGGTCTCGGCCTGGACGCGGTTCAGATCCAGGGTGTGGAACGCCCACCGCAGGACGGTGTGCGCGGTCTCCGTGGCGTAGCCGTGGCCCCACGCGGCGGCGTCGAAGACGTAGCCCAGGGACGCGCTGCGGAAGTCCGGGGTTCCAGCTGGTCAGGCCGCACCAGCCAATGAACACGCCGTCGCAGACGCGGTCGACGGCCACCCGCGCTCCCGTGCCTTCCTCCTCGATCGTCCGGCAGGTCGCGATGAAGCGCTGGGCGCGAGCTGGTTCAGTCCACGGCGGGGAGTCCCAATGACTGCTGCGGGGCACTCAGCAGTGATTCGGGCAGGTAGGGGGACCGGACGCTCAGCTGCCAGCTGTGCGCGAGACGGGCGAGGGCGGCCACCATGACGGTCTCCACCGGCAGCAGACTCCGGGCGGCCGGGTCTGCGCCGGCGGTCGCGCGATGCATCACGAGCCGGTCCTGTAGGGCTTGCTCGAAAGCGTCCTGGTCGTCGTCGAGCAGGACGCGCAGCAGTTGCTGGTCCGGCGAGAGCGTCCCGGCCGCATCCAGCTGCGCGGCCGCCCGCGCCCGCTCGGCGGCCTCCGGCTTGCTCAGCGGTACCGGGCCAGGTATCGCGCCGGGGTAGCGCCCCTGCACGACGCTCAGGTAGCCGCACAGCGCGTCCATCTCGGCGAGGTCGGCCGGTTCGGACACCGACTCCCGCTTCGAGTACGGCACGCCGTCACGGATGGCGGGTGCGTAGTCCTCGCGCAGCAGAGGACCGATCACACGGCTGCGCTCCCATATCAGTCCGCTGATCACAGACCACGCGAACGCGTCGATCCACGTCCGCGCCGTGGTCGCCGGATGGGTCGGCTCCCACCTCTCCTCGTAGTGCAGCTCCGAGCTGCTCAGCGTCCTCGGCACGAGGGGCAGGGGCACCTCGAAGTCGCCGTCCGGGAAGCACGCGAGGCTCAGCACCCCCAGGGCGCACTCCGCCGCCGTGACCAGGGCGATACGGGAATCCGGGGTACACAGCGTGGGGTCCTGCACAGTCCGCGCGGCGATGTGGTCGGCCAGTTCCTCGCCCAGCTCCCTGAGACCGCGCCGAAGCGGCATGACGCCATAGCGCATCTCGTGCCACTGGTCGTGAGCCCGCCCCCACATGTCCTCCAGAGCCTGCTCGATCCGCTGCTCCGCCACGACGTGAGGTGCCACTCTCTTGATCGTCATGTCTGCCATCCTCGCAGCGCCTACTGACAACGCGGCCTTCTCTCGGCGCTTCGCCGCGCAGGCAGGACAGTGCTCACACGTTGTCTTCGTGCCGCCGTGGTCGCACGCGCCTGGGTGTCCGCCACAGGGTGCAGAAGATCACCGTCATTACCTCTTCACCCCTTGACCGGGCTCGATGTGAAGGACAGGAGAAACGTCGAAAGTCGCGTCCGGGCGTTGCCGGCACGCAGTCGGTGACGAGGATGCCGGCGGGAGAGGCTTAAGTAGGTGTTTGTGAGCCGGGTTGGTGGTCCGGCTGTGCGTGACGGCGTATTTCACTTGTGGAGGCAGCGGATGGCTCGGCGTTGTTCGGGACATCGTCTGTTCTGTGGGGCTTGTGTGCTGAGGAGGCACTCCGTTGGCTGTCGATCCCGGGCGTCGTCTGGCCCTCCTCGGGGGCGGCTTCTCCGTGGACGACGATGGTCTGCTCGACGACTGGGTACTCGGTCACGCACGGGTTTCTCGGCCCAAGGTGTGCTTTGTGCCCACGGCCAGCGGCGATGCCCCCGCCTACATCGACCGGTTCCTCTCCGCGTTCGAGTCACGCGCCTGTGAACCCAGTGTCCTGCCGCTGTTCCGGCGGGGGCTCGATGACGCCGCATTGCGCACATTTCTGCTGTCCCAAGACATCGTGTACGTAGGTGGCGGCAACACTGCGAACCTGCTCGCAGTCTGGCGTGCGCACGGCGTGGACCAGCTGATGCACGAGGCCTACGACGGCGGCACCTTGCTGTGCGGCATCAGTGCAGGCGCCAACTGCTGGGCCGAAGGCTCACATACCGACTCCTTCGGACCGCTGACGTTTCTGTCGGACGGGCTGGGCCTGTTGCCCGGCTCGGTCTGTCCGCACTACGACAGTGAGCCGGGCCGCCGCTCCTCCTACCAAGCGGCCGTAGGCACTGGCGCACTCCCCGCAGGGTGGGCGCTGGAGGACGGCGTCGGCGCTCTCTTCACCAACGGCCTCCTGACGGAAACGGTGACCCGCACGCCGCAGGCTTCCCTATTTTGGGTCGAGCCGGATGGAGAGAAGGCAGCTATGGAGCGTGCTGTCCCGTGCTCCTTGCTGACTCAATCACAGTGACCCTTTGCATCGCCTTCCATCGGGCTGCCGCGAGGCGTGGGGCGAGGTAATCGGATTCCGCGCCGCAGGGTTCCTCATCATCCGGCTGCCGTCGTCTTCCGCGTCCACTGGCTCGATATGGGACTCTTGCGGGTCAGGCGCCCACGCCGATGACTGACGAGCAGGCCGGGTTGCCGCAGCGGGCCGGGCCCTGCTGCAGCCGCTCGAACGCCAGCCGGCAGGACTCCCACACCACCAGGTCGCCGTTTACCCGGGCTACCACACCTGCCTCATCAACGGCGCTCTACGAGGCGGTGTGCAAGGTGGAGCAGATCTGTCAGGTGCAGCACCCGTCCGTCGAACCCGGGGAGGGGGACATGGAGTGGCTGGGTCCAGTGGGTGGGGATTGCGTCCAGCCCGTAATACGCCCCCGCGAGGCCTCCGGTCACCGCGGCGACGGTGTCCGTGTCACCGCCGAGGTCGACCGCCGCGCGTATCGCGTCTTCGAAGCTGGTGGTGGTGCGCAGGGCCCAGACGGCTGAGCCCAGGCAGGGCCAGACGGCACCGTTGAACTCGGTCGCCTGATCGGGGTGCCAGCCGGGCGCGAGGACTGCGGCGTAGCGGCCGCGATGGTCGGGGTGGACGAGAGCCAGGATGTCCGGGAGCGCAGTGAGGGGATCGGTGTCCTCGAGTGTGCCGCGGATGAGTTCGTGGAAGATCGCGGTGCCTTCCCAGGCCGCACGGTCACCGTGGGTGAGGGCAGCGATCCGACGGGCGGCGTCCATGGTGGCTTCCTGGCCGGACGAGGCGAAGTAGACCGCGGAGGTCGATGCCCGCATCAAGGAGCCGTTTCCCGCTGCTCGTTGGTTGACCTGGAAGTGGATCGCGGCGGCGAGATCCCAGGGCATGCCGTTGGACAGGACATCTTCGGTCTGCAGGCCGATGTCCTTCGGTTCTGATGCTGCCCACCGCTGGAAGCGGGCGAAGATATCCGGCAGGTCCAGTCCGCCCCGCTCCAATAGCGACTCCGCGACAAGGACGGCCATCTGCGTGTCGTCGGTGGCCTCGCCAGGGTCCCAGCCGCCGCCTCCGCACATCTCACCACCGCCACCAGGCGCGGGAAACCGTGCGGAGAACGCTCCCTGGGGACCGAACTCGAAGGGGCCGCCCAGGGCGTCACCCACCGCTGAGCCGACGACCGCGCCGGCGGCCCGCTGAATCCGCTCCATCCGCGC
This sequence comes from Streptomyces sp. NPDC030183, assembly GCF_055573455.1. Classification (NCBI taxonomy): domain Bacteria; kingdom Bacillati; phylum Actinomycetota; class Actinomycetes; order Kitasatosporales; family Streptomycetaceae; genus Streptomyces; species Streptomyces sp. NPDC030183. Next base: position 6,516 of record NZ_JBVIBK010000060.1, on the reverse strand, counting down.
AGGTTATCTGTGCTGTGCCGACGGCCGCGCGGCCCCGTTTCCTTGGACAACCGGCTTCGGAACGGGCGAGTGTGCAGTGGCTGACGGGCGGCGCTGCAGCCGGAGCGAGACGGTCAGGGGCCGACGCGGCCGGCCACCCCCGCCTTCGCCGACAGCGACCTGGGCCGCAGCGTCAGCGGGGCCAACACGCGGCAGGGGAGGGTCAGCGGGCGCGGATGACCTCGATGACGGTGTCCGGGCAGCCGTCGAGGACGCTGGTGAGCGCAATCTGCTCGGCCAGGTCGACGGTACCCGCCAAGGCCAACACATCCGATGAATCAACTCACTCTGTCCGGCACACGAACGAGTCTGTCACCTCACTTCCGGGTTGGTCTGGCAATTTCCGTCGAAACCCTAGACAGGTGACCGACTGGTGCCTGCTAATACATCCCATGTTGTTCCTCTGAACACGCGCAGTGTTCAAGGCCGTGGCCGCGTGTGCTGTCCTGTGAAGTGCCAGGAGAAGACCTTGTCAGAGCCGATCACTCGCCGAAGGGGCCGCTCGTCGGCATGGCGGTCAACCACGGCCGGCTTCGCCGTTGCGTCCGGGGCCCTGTATCGAACGGAAGACCTGCAGCCCAGCGCCTAACGCCTGCGCCGGAGGCCGAGCTCACGCCTGCGCTGGGGGCCGAGCTCAGGAGGTCAGTTCACCTGGCGGGCCAGCCTGCACATAGCTCCGTTCGACGCCGATTGAGTCGAATCTCTCACAGCACGTCGTCACCACCATCCATACCTTCGATCCACAGGAGTGGGCCGTGTCCTCATCGAGAATGACTCGCCGTACATTTCTCGGCGCGGCGGGTGCGGCGACCGCCGCGACCGCCCTGCCGCTCGTCCCCGGTTTCTCGGGCCTTCTGTCGCAGGCGTCCGCCGCGGACACGCAGACCAATCTGAGCAGGATGGTCGACATGCGGTTCGGCATGTTCAACCACTTCAGCCTGGGCACGTTCACCAACCAGGAGTGGGCGGAACCCAACCAGAGCCCCACCCTCTTCGCTCCCCCGAGTGTCAACTGCGGGCAGTGGGCGGACGCGGCGGTCGCCGCGAAGATGAGTTACGGCATCCTGACGACCAAGCACCATGACGGCTTCGCGCTGTGGCCGAGTGCTTATGGCACGCAGAACGTCGCGAACAGCTCCTACAAGCAGGACGTGGTGAAGGCGTACTGCGACGCCTTCCGCGCGAAAGGGCTGAAGGTCGGGTTCTACTACTCGATCTGGGACCGCACCTTCGGCGTCGAGGCGTGGGAGAGCCGGCACAAGGTGTCCGGGCTCGAGATCACCGATGCCATCCAGCCTGGTGACATGACCTTCGTGCTCGGTCAGATCCGCGAGCTGCTGACCAACTACGGCACCATCGACATGTTCATGACCGATGGTTACGCGTGGCAGATGGGGCAGCAGGCCGTTTCCTACCAGAGGATCCGTTCACTGGTGAAGGAGCTGCAGCCGGACTGTGTCATGATCGACATCGGCGGACTGTCCGTGCCCTTCCTCAGCGACGCGATCTTCTTCGAGGAGCCGCTGGGCGTCTCGGCGCCGGCGGGCAACACCTACGCCGGTATGCAGGGGCAGACCATCAGCAACGGCTGGTTCTGGCACCCGACCACGCCGAACGAGAGCCTGATGAGCAAGGCGGACATCCTGAACCACCTGGCTGACCTGGAGCCGAAGTACACCTCGTTCATCCTCAACTGCCCGCCCAACCGCAACGGCAGGCTGGACACCAACATCGTCAACCGGCTCGCCGAAGTGGGCGCCGCCTGGAGCCCGAACACCTCCCGCCAGCCACTGCCCCCCCAACCACTGCGCGCCGAGCACCCCGTGACGCCGGTCAACGCGTATGCGACCGGCTTCCACACCGGCGAGGGACCGCTCAACGCCATCGACGGACTCAGCGACATCCGCTACGAAACCTGCTGGTCGACCTGGAGCACCACGCCGGGCAGCGGCAGTCTGGCACTGCCGCAGTCGATCACCATCGACCTGGGCGGGGTGTGGAGCAACGTCTCCACCCTGGAGTACCTGCCCAAGCAGTGGAGCCGCAACAACTCCACCGATGGCGACATCACCTCGTACACCATCTCCACCAGCACCGACGGCACGAACTTCACCCAGGTGACCACCGGCACCTGGGCCGGCGACCGGACCCTGAAGCTGGCCGAGTGGCCGGCCAGGAACGTGGGTTTCGTACGGATCAAGGTCAACGCGGCCACCGGCAATTACGCCAACATCAGCGGGTTGCGCATCGGCGGCCGCACCGCCAAGCCGGCACTCGTGTCCACCACACTGCCCGGCGACGGCACCGTCTACCGACTGGCCGCCCGGCACAGCGGCAAGGTCGCCGACGTGGCAGACGGGGCCACCGCGAACAACACCAACGTCCTGCAGTGGTCCTGGCTCGACAAGCCGAACCAGAAGTGGACCTTCGCCAGCACCGGCGACGGCTACTACAGGATCAAGGGTGTGGCCAGCGGCAAGCTCCTGGAAGTCGGAGGCCTCTCCCGCGCCGACGGCGGCAACGTCAACATCTGGGCGGACGCCAGCGCCCCCCAGCAGCACTGGGCCGTCACGCCCACCGGCGACGGCTACTACGTCCTCATCAACCGCTACAGCGGGCTCTGCCTCGCCGTCGACGAAGGCAGCACCGCCGACGGAGCCAACATCGAGCAGCAACCGTACGCGTCACTGACGCGGCAGCAATGGCAGATCATCCCCTCCTGACCTGCCCTCCGTCCCCTCCTCCTCAGCCTGTTGCGAGGGGCAGCGGTGCCGGTCCCCTGCGGGCGCGAGGCGCCTGGGCACCCCGCGCCCGCAGGACGCGTGCCCGACTCCGTCATGCCTCCGTTTGACGACGTGGACGTCCTGCCCGGCGACGGCCCACCAGCGGCATCTCTGTCACACTGCCGCCGGAACGCTGCAGGCGATCCGTGAGCGGGTCGGCAAGCGGGGCGTATCGACATACCTGGAGAAGGCGGCCCAGCGGCAGACGGAGCGGAACGACCTGGACGAGCTGATCGCGGACTTCGACAGGGTGCACGGCCCGGCCGACCCCGAGGCCGTAGCGACAAAGCGTGCCCGGCTCACCGGCGGCGCCTCAAATGCTGGGGTGGCCGCGTGAGCGGTGCCTTGGTCCTGGACAGCGAGGGCCTGGTGAAGGCGGTACAGCGTGATCGGGAAATCCAGAGTGACTGACGGTGGCTCGCGACGCCGACCTCCCTGTGATCACCTCGGCAGCGGTACCGGTCGAGGTGATCCACCCGGAGATCAGCGAAGCCGCACTGAAGTGGACCATGTCCCGCCTTGGTGCCGAGCCGGTGTGCCGCACTGCCGCTTTGCTGGGTACGGCGGGACTGCACGGCGACAAGTACGCAGTCGACGCCATGCTGGGTGACGGCACTGTGGGAAGGAAGCCGTCATGGCCCGGAAGCCGGGGCTCGGCCTTACCCGATTCCCAGCCGCCGACAGTCGGCCGCCGCACGCCCAAGGCGGAGGCCACCTCGTCGGCGCTGGGTGAGTTCGACTACGACGAGACGGGCCTCCGTGTGTGGCGGGCATCGACGCGGTCGAGGCGATAGGCCGTCTTCAGGCGACGCCGGTGGTGGACGACGGTCTCCTCGGCGTGCTGAACGAGCTGCTGGACGATCCCTACGCGCACGACATGGACGAGAGCCTGCACATCGTCGGCGTGACGTCCGTGCCGGGCGGCTGCATCATCACCCAGCCCTGGGGATAAACGCCGCAGATGCCGGGCGTGCTGGCCCGGTTGTCCGCAGGCACCCTCTGCTACGGCCTCTACGCCCATCCCAAGAGCGGCAACCAGGGCAGCATCGCCCGCAAGAAATCATCGGGGGATCGGACCTGCACCCCGGCGGAGAACCGGACGAGGACGACACCCCCGCACAGGTGCTGGCCGCCTACCTCTACCAGGACAACGCCGTCGCCTACGCCTGCGCCTTCACAGGCCTGCGCCTTGCCGACCGGCGCGCGGTGACCGGGCCGCCCGACGTGTGGGCCGAACTGCCCCGCCGCGACTACTGGAGTCACTGACTCGGCAGGGAGCTGTCATGACGGTGGTGGACCTGCCGCGCCCCGGCCGCCCTGGGCGCGCGCGGCTCTTTCCCGACCAGGTGGAGGCAGCGGAGCGGCTGGTGCGGCATCTGGGGGCGCGGGGACGCGAGGGCTGTTCGTGTCGGCGACGGGCACCGGCAAGACGCTGGTGTCGATCCGCACAGCGGACGGACTCGGCGCGCGGCTGGTGCTGTTCGTCGTCCCCACCCTGGACCTGGCCGCGCAGACCGCGCTGGCCTGGCGGCGGGACGGTCTGCCTGGAGCACATGGTGATCGTCTCCTCTCTTGACGCCGGCAGCCGCGACGACCTGGTCGCGGCCCGGGTCAAGTCGACCACTGACCCGCAGGCGCTGGGCGGGCTGATGTCAGCGGTGGGGGAGGGGGAGGACCACATCCGTGCGTCGACGGTCATCTGCACCTACGACTCCCTGGACAAGATCGAACAGACTCAGCGCACTGGGTACGCGGTGCCGCCGTTCGACCTCGCCGTCATGGACGAGGCACACCGGATCGCGGGGCGGGCCGACAAGAAGTGGGCGGTGCCGCCGTGGCCCTGCCCGAAGAGCTGGTGCTGTCCCGGCTGATGCCGGCCGGTCGTCTCCCTGTGCGCGCCCACGCGTCGCAGGTCTACGTGGCGACGCGAGCATCCCGACGACTTCCTCCCGGTCCGTTCCTCGGGACGGCCTTCCGGCTGCGCACCTTGCATGTTCTCCTGTGAGGCTTCTTGGCCAAACAGTGGCGTTGAACATGCGATACGGGGCAGACGAGCGTGGCATGGTCCGTACGGGTGTCCGGCAGGAGGAGCCAGTGGCCGGTCATGAGACGTATGCCGCCAGCGCGTTTTCGCTGGTGGCGGTGATACTGCTCGCGCGGTGGTGTTTTGTGATGCGAAGCGGAAGGCAGCACGCTGCACGCGCGTGCCACCGCCCCTCACGCTGGACAGCGTCGAGGGACGCCCGGCGTACGGGCTCCACCGCTGCTGCTGAGCAACACCTGCCCACGGACGCATCCAGTGATCAGCGGGTGGTGCAGGAGGCGGAAGACCTCGTCCATGAGTACTGGCGCCAGATCCGCCCCCTTTACCTGCACGATCACCCTCAGCTCTGATCCGGCCGTCAGCGCAGGGCCGGTGTGGGGGATCGGTCAGGTGCCAAGTGCCTCGCTGAGGGTTTCGTGGCAGTCGATGACGGCGTCGACGCCGACGATCTGCAGCAGGCGCCTGACGTTGTCGGTGGGTGCGACCAGCCGAATCCAGCCCTCAGCAGCGGCGACGGCCTGGTAGGCGCGGATGAGGATGTTGATGCCGCTGGAGTCCATGAAGGTGACCTGGTGCATGTCGAGGACGATGCGGGGCCGGAGGAAGTAGAGAGCTTCGAGGGCTTGGCGGAGCGGTTCGATGGTGTCGCGGTCGATCTCGCCGGCCACGGTGTCACGCGGATGCCATCGGTTTCGAGGGCCCGCAGCGGGCGCTGTGACCGGTCCGAGGGTCACTGTGGCAGTGGTTTCGGGCGGGTCGGATCCGCTGCTGTACGCAGTGGACCGCATCGAGGACGGCATGGGTGGCAGTCCGCGCTTGGCCAGCCACGCCATGGCCGTCATCTGCACCTTGTCCACAGCACCGGCGCAATGCCCGCCGGAACGCCTACCCCAGCTTTGCAACACCCAGCCCTTCGGCTGGCGCGGCTCCAGCACCTCACGCACCGCGGCGACGGTGACGTCTTCAGATACGTCGTGGCGACGTCGTCGTAACCGGGACTCCCGCAACGCCTGACGGGAAAGCGGGGGCCGCCCCCAAACGACTGGTAGAGGCGCGGTATTTCAAGCGCTGTTTGCACCCTTCGCAGGGGGTAACTCGACGTAGTAGCCCCAACGGCGACTGCGACTGGGAGTGATCAGCGGTGGCGCGAGATGAGAAGGCGAAGGCCAAAATGGAGCAGGCCAAGGGCAAGGCCAAGGGAGTCGTCGGCCGTGCGACGGACGATGAAGGTATAGCGGCCGAGGGCCAGGCCAAGAAGTCGAAGGGTGACGTGCGTCAGGCGAAGGAGAAGATCAAGGACGCCTTCCGGCGCTGACAGCCGGACACGCTCGGTGGGCCCGCACGTGGGGCCCACCGCTTGTTCGTAAACCCCACCGACGCCCACACGCGCCCTCCTGGGCGGGTCATGCCATGGGTGCCTGAAACGTCTTCATACAGGGGAAGCAGTGCTTGTCCGTCGGCTCCGGCCTGCCGAGCTCCCCCGGCTTCTGCATACCGGACAGCGTGGAGTCCTTGTGAGCCGCAAGGACATGCCACACCGGTTCCCCTGAGGGGTCTAGGTGTTCTGTCTCGGGAGGTTGTGGACGAGTGAGCCAGGTCTCGGCTGGGGGATCTTGAACAGGTGAGGGCCTTCCGGTTCGGTGTGGATTG
>NZ_JBVIBK010000059.1:0-11794 GCF_055573455.1 Streptomyces sp. NPDC030183 | reverse complement strand
GAAGACCTCCGTGCGGTGTGTTCCTAGACAGCTCCACCACATCGGAGGTCTTCGCCATGTTCAAGACCCGCCAGTGTCAACAACGCTCGTGATCAGTACATCTAGCCCGCCGCCCGCTTCGAGCGCACACGAGTGAGGGGCTCCCGATCGGCGGATCGGGAGCCCCTCAGTCATGTGCGGAGGTAACCGCTAGGCCCTGTCGTGACGACAGGGCCTAGGCGTCTAGGCGTCGAGGACCTGCCCGGCCCGCCTGACCACCGGCGGTTCCACGGACCAGGGGAAGTTGATCCACTCGTCCGTCCGCTTCCACACGTACTCGCACTTCACGAGGGAGTGGGACTTCTCGTAGATCACGGCGGACCGGACCTCGGCCACGGCGTCGAGGCAGAAGTCGTGGACGAGCTTGAGCGTCTTGCCCGTGTCGGCGACGTCGTCCGTGATCAGGACCTTCTTGTCGGAGAAGTCGATCGCGTTGGGCACGGGCGCGAGCATGACGGGCATCTCGAGGGTGGTGCCGACGCCGGTGTAGAACTCCACGTTGACCAGATGGATGTTCTTGCAGTCCAGGGCGTAGGCGAGGCCCCCGGCGACGAAGACACCGCCGCGGGCGATGGAGAGGATGATGTCGGGCTCGTACCCGTCGTCGGCGATGGTCTGCGCGAGTTCACGCACGGCGGCGCCGAACGCCTCGTAGGTGAGGTTCTCCCGGACCTGGGCCATGCTCACACCTGCGTCCGGTGGAAGTTGAGGAAGGACCGGGAGGCGGTCGGCCCCCGCTGCCCCTGGTACCGGGACCCGTACCGCTCGCTCCCGTACGGGAAGTCGGCCGGCGAGCTGAGCCGGAACATACACAACTGCCCGATCTTCATACCGGGCCACAGCTTGATCGGAAGCGTCGCGAGATTCGACAGTTCCAGCGTCACGTGACCGGAGAACCCGGGGTCGATGAACCCGGCGGTGGAGTGCGTGACGAGCCCGAGCCGCCCGAGCGAGCTCTTGCCCTCGAGTCGGGAGGCGAGATCATCGGGCAGGGTGATGACCTCGTAGGTACTGGCGAGGACGAACTCCCCGGGGTGCAGGATGAACGGCTCGTCGCCCTCGGGCTCCACGAGCCGGGTGAGATCGGCCTGCTCGACGGAGGGGTCGATGTGGGGGTACCGGTGATTCTCGAACACCCGGAAGAAGCGATCGAGCCGCACGTCGATGCTCGACGGCTGCACCATGGATTCGTCGTACGGATCGATCCGCACCCGTCCCGCGTCGATCTCGGCCCGGATGTCCTTGTCTGAGAGAAGCACGCCCCGAGGATACGCAAGACGCGCGGCCCCTCCGCATCCGGGCGGGGACCGCGCGTCTCACACGACACGGACCGGAGCCAGACACCGCACGAGGACGGCACCGGCCTTCAGTCCGCACTGCTACTGCCACTTACTACTACTGCCGCTCCAGTGCTCCCGGAACTGCCACGGCTACTGAACTGCTGCCACTGAACTACTGCTACTGGCCCACTGCTACGGCTGACCGCCTACGACTGCCGCCTCACGACTGCCGCCTTACGAATGCGCCCATGACTGACCGCTCGCTTACCGCTTCTCCAAGGCGACCGGCACGACGCTGCGGAGCCGGGCACAGCGAGGACAGCGGATGAGCCGGCCGGGGCCGAGGCGCTCGGCCTGCTGCATCGGGAACGAAGCGGTGCTGAACACGTGCCCATCGGCACAACGGACGACGGTGCGCTCCATCAAGTCCAAGAGTCCCTTCCCCAAGAGCCGCGTCTGATGGCCGACCTCACGTCGACCTGACGACGAAAGCCACATTACGGGATCAATAGGACGGCCCTCCAGGCGGCACTCCGATCCACCGGAGGCCCCACACGGACCCTCTTCCGCGCCTCCACCGTACGCCCCAACTCCCGCGCCCCGCAGCCCCGTCCCCACCCCGGAAACGGACCCGGGTCCCACGGCATCAACACGCGGGGCGCGACATGAGGTAAAGTAACGAAGCGTTCCGACACCGGCACCGACCGGCGTCTTACGCGGGTGTAGTTTAATGGTAGAACATCAGCTTCCCAAGCTGAGAGCGCGAGTTCGATTCTCGTCACCCGCTCCATGCGAAACCCCCAGGTCAGAGACCCGGGGGTTCTTTATTGCCTAAATCGGGGGCGATAGGGGCAGGGCCGTCGCTGTGGCACTTCGCACGCTCCGCGCACACCAGATGGTCAAGGCCGGTGACGACCTCCCGCCGGCCGCCCCTCGTCGGAGTGCCTATAGAGGCGCAAGTGCGGCGCCCGGAGCGGAGCCGCGGAATCCTCCGTGCCCACCTTGCCGGACGTCTGTCCACGTGCTCAGCAGGGCACAGCCGACACCGGCGGCGCCCTCCCAGGTTCGCGCAGCGGACCAGCGGCGGACTACGGATCCATCCACAAGGCCCGCGACCGCATCGCGGACCCCAACGGCGTCCGGAGAATCGCGTGGTCGGTACCCGAGGTGGACCGCGCCCTACACGGCCTCGGCGTGATCGCCCTGCCCGGACGAACCCGAGCACGATCCCCACCCTGCGCTACCGGCTCTTGGCCACCCGGCTCCGTCTCCGTCGACGACGCTTCTCGGTTCCTGTGCTGCGTGCGTTACGGCATGCCGTCTACGCCACTTCGATCACCCCTGGCGGTGATGCGGCCGGCTCGCCGGCAACGCAAACGCGCCACATTCGCCGCGCAAGCCCACGTTAGTCATGTCCATGTCTTCCGTGGCGAGAGGTGCTCCCATAGGCTCCTCCGCCGGACCGCAGGTGTTACCGACGGTAGGAGAGGCCGGTCATGGGGCGAACGGGCAGCACTCGACGCACCTTTGTGGTGGGGGCCGCGGCCGCAGGCGGGGCGGTGGCGCTGGGCACCGGCACGGCGGCTTCAGCGGCACCGGCACAGGGACGGCAGCAGGCGGTCGCCGTGCTCGGCGGTGGCGTCGCCGGGCTGACCGCGGCGCATGAACTCGCCGAGCGGGGCTTCGCGGTGACCGTCTACGAGCGCCGGGCGCTCGGCGGCAAGGCCCGCTCCATGGACGTACCGGACAGCGCGAAGGGAAACCGCAAGCCACTGCCCGCGGAGCACGGGTTCCGCTTCATCCCGGGGATCTACCACAACCTCCCCGACACGATGCGGCGCATCCCCTTTCCCGGGAACGCGGGCGGCGTCCGGGACAACCTGATCGCGCCGAAGGAGATGATGTTCGCGCGGAGCAACGGCCGCGAGGATCTGCGGATACCCATTCCCGGGGAGAAGGAGCCCGCCGAGCTCACCCTCGACGACATCAGACGCGCCCTCACCGGCCTCCTGGAGACGGGCTTCAACCTTCCTCTGCATGAGATCGCGTACTTCGTGAACCGCGCCGTCGTCTTCCTGACCAGTTGCGACGCGCGCCGCAACTCCACCTGGGAAGCCACCCCTTGGTGGACTTTCGTACGGGCCGGGCAGATGTCGAAGGAGTACCAGCGCATCCTCGCGGTCGGCGTCACCCGCAACATCGTCGCCACCAAGGCTGAGGTGGCCAGCACCCGGACGGTCGGCACCCTCGGCGAGGCCTTCGTGTTCAACGCGCTCGGCCGGGGTGCGGACGGCCCACCCGACCGGATCCTCAACGCACCCACCAATGAGGCCTGGATCGACCCCTGGGTGGCTCATCTTTCTTCCCTGGGCGTGAAGTTCCGTATCGGCTGGACCGTGCACGAGGTGAGGCTGGGCGGAGACGGGCGGGTCTCCGAGGCCGTCATCGAGGATGCGGACGGCGTACGTCGCTCCATTACCGCCGATCACTATGTCTCCGCCATGCCGGTGGAGCACGCGCGGCGGACCTGGAGTGCCGGACTACGCGCCGCCGACCCACAGCTGGCGCGCTGCGACAAGCTGCGGACGGACTGGATGACGGGCCTTCAGTTCTATCTGTCCGAGACGCCGCCCTTGGTGCAGGGCCACTTCAACTGCATCGACTCGCCATGGTCGCTGACCGCGATCGCCCAGGCCCGGCACTGGCCAGGGCGTGACTTCGCCGCCGACTACGGTGACGGCGTGGCCAAGGAGTGTCTGTCGGTGGATATCTCCGAGTGGGACAAGCCCGGTGTCCTGTACGGCAAAACGGCTAAACAGTGCACCCGCGAGGAGGTCGCACGCGAGGTGTGGGCACAGCTCAAGGACGCACTCAACGACACCGGCAGGACAGTGCTGCGCGACGGCATGCTGCACCGGTGGTTCCTGGACCCCGGAGTGGACGGGATCGGTACCCCGCACCCGACCAACCAGGACGAGCTGCTGATCCACCCCGTGGGCACGCTGCACAACCGCCCTTCGGCCCGGACCACGGTCCCGAACTTCTTCCTGTCCGGGGATTACGTCGCCGTGGACATCGACCTCGCCACGATGGAGGGCGCGAACGCCTCGGCCCGTCAGGCGGTCAACGCCCTTTTGGATCAGACAGGTTCGAGTGCGCCGCGTTGCACGGTCACCCCGCTGTTCAGGCCGCCGGAGCTCGAGAGCCTCAAGCGCCACGACCACTTCCGCTTCAAGGCCGGCCTCCCGAACGCGTTCGACCTTGGGTGATCCAGTCGGGAGCGGTCGCTCGACCTGATCAGCCATGACGCCGGCGAAACACCCTTCTCGTCGCCCTCCCAACGAGGGCAGGAGCGCGGTGTGCAACGGCCGTCGTGCCTCCTGCGCCCCCCAGAAGCCCCGAGCGGAAGGCTCAGGCGTGGGCTGCCGTCCTCCATCAAGGGCCCGCTGCGCGTCTTCGGCGACGACACCTCACCGATTCGGGAGTTTCTCAGGCATGCTCCATCGACGTGTGCCTACAGAATTCCCGCCGACACCGAGCGTGAAGACCGCCGTTGTCGTCAGGGGAGAGGAACTGGCTGCACGTGCAGCGGTAGCAGTACCAAGGACCGCCAGGATCGTAGTCCGCTTCCCGCAGACGGGCCTCGGCAGCCTCGCGCACCGAACGGCTGTGCTTCTCCAACTCGGCGAACTCGGAGTCATTCTGCTTGAACGCTTCGAGTTGAGCCTCAGTTGGAGTTGGCTGCTCGTCAGGTTGCACCATCGGGAACACCTCCGTACAGAGCTATGCCGAGTCGCTGGGCCGAACGGAAGAATCGGCAGAGTACGCCTCGTTATCCCGCAGTTGAGCGCAACCTCATTGTCTGGCCGTGGATGCGGTCCTGCCACTGGAGGGGGCCGCTACCCCTTGGCCACCGCGTCACAGCCGGTCAGGTGAGCTCTGGCCCAGTGGTTGGAGCAGTCGCTGCATGGGCTGGAACCGGCGCCGTTCTCTGACATCTGTCGTGTGGCCTGTCCGTCGACGTTCGAAGACCTGGACCATGTCCTCCGCGGCAACCGTCTGGCCACATCGTGGCCGTCGCCGGACGCCTCGCTCACGTCATGGTCGCGAACGACCTGAGGGAACTCGCCGGACTGCTCAAAAAAAGGCCGTGCCAGAGGGAGCAGCGGGAGACAGGCTGGCCTAGATCCGGGCTGATGGTGCGGTGACACAGGTCGAACGGGCCTCAGTAGAGGAGGACGCGCCAGCGCTCGACCCACAGCAGCCGTCCACTGCTCGTGTCGCGTACCTGGACTCGGTCGTCGTCCACCTGCCGGACCGTGCCGTAGAGCGTCCTGTCGTCGAGGTCCGCTCTGACGATGTCGTGCACCTCCAGGTCGTCCTCGATCGGACGAGACCACGAATGCCCGCATCGCGCGCAGACGTAGCCGACGGCATCGTGCCCCGCCACAGACACGAGGCTGCCCGGGCGGACCTGCTCGACCAGGCACCGGGGGCAGGGGTCGGCGGTGTGCGCGCCTACCGATCGGGACATCACCCGATCCTGCGGTACGGCATCGAAGTGGCACAACCCCGGCAACCCACACCGGCTCTCATCCCCCCTCCCCGCAACACGGACCGGCCCCCTCCCCGCAACACGGGCCGGCCGTCACGTGCTGCTCCGGTCGACACAAACCGTGAGGCGTGGCTGAGGTCGGTAGCGGTGCGGCTAGGCACACGCGCGCCTGATCGGTCGGCGCACCGTCCTTCCTGGCCCGTACGCCACATGATCACCAAGCCCACGCCCGTACGCACTGCTCCCTCCCCGTCGCGCCAAGAGACCCGCATATCCACGGAATCCGAAGCCGCCTGGTTCAATCCGCGATTTTGGCTCGTGAATCATGCGAAAAGTATTGACGCGGTTCACCGGATCCTTATGATCCAGTCGATCGACACTTCGACCCTCGTTCGGTATGTCGAACACACTGCAGCCGCACCCCCGCTGGTTTCCGGACAGCCACTGACGGGCGCACCGGTACCGCCAGCTCCCATGATGACGAGGTTCGCATGCACAGACGCAGTTTCAGCCGCAAACACCCGTCTGCGGTGCTCGTGGCTACCGTCGCCGCCCTGGCCGCCTTGGCGACGACGCTCCTCTCCAGCCCCGCTCAGGCGGCGACCACCAGCGCCGTACGCGGCGTCGCTTCCAACCGGTGCCTCGATGTGCCGGGCGCCAACCAGACCGACGGCACAAAGGTGCAGATCTGGGACTGCAACGGCGGGACCAATCAGCAGTGGACGCTGACGGACAACAACCAGCTGACCGTGTTCGGCAACAAGTGCCTGGATGTTCCGGGCTACTCCACCACGGCCGGGACCCGGGTGCAGATCTACACCTGCACCGGCGGTGCGAACCAGCAGTGGCGGGCGAACGCCGACGGCACGATCGTCGGCGTTCACTCCGGGCTGTGCCTGGACGTGTCGGGCGGCGCCACCGCCAACGGCACGGCGGTACAGCTGTGGAACTGCAACGGCGGCAACAACCAGAAGTGGACCGGCCTGTCCGGGACGCCCAACTCGTGCTCGCTTCCGTCGACGTACCGCTGGACCTCGACAGGTCCGCTGGCGCAGCCGACGAACGGGTGGTATTCGCTGAAGGACTTCACCACCGTGACGTACCAGGGCAAGCACCTGGTCTACGCGACGAACGCCACGTCAGACGGATGGCGCTCGATGATGTTCAGTCCCTTCACGAACTGGTCCGACATGGCCTCGGCCGGCCAGACCCAGATGAACCAGCTCGCGGTGGCGCCCAGACTGTTCTACTTCGCGCCCAAGAACATCTGGGTGATGATCTCGAACGGGTGGGGTACCAACTGGAAATTCACCTACCGCACATCCAGCGACCCGACCAACCCCAACGGCTGGTCCGCGCCGCAGGAGCTGTTCAACGGCAACCTCCCCGTAGGCGGCCCGATCGACCCGACCATCATCGGCGACGGCCAGAACATGTACCTGTTCTTCGCCGATGACCTCGGCAGCATCTACAGGTCGACCATGCCGATCGGGAACTTCCCGAGCAGCTTCGGCACGTCGTACACGACGGTCATGAAGGACACCGAGGACAAGCTGTTCGAGGCGGTAGAGGTCTACAAGGTCCAGGGCCAGAACCAGTACCTCATGATCGTCGAGGCGAAGGGTGCGAACGGGCGCTACTTCCGCTCGTTCACCGCCTCCAGCCTGAACGGTCCGTGGACCGAGCAGGCCGGCACCGAGAGCAGCCCCTTCGCGGGCAAGGCCAACAGCGGTGCCACCTGGACCAACGACATCAGCCACGGTGACCTGGTCCGCAACAACCCCGACCAGACCATGACCATCGACCCCTGCAACCTGCAGTTCCTCTACCAGGGCAGGGACCCCAACGCGAACGACCCCGACTACCTGAAACTGCCGTACCGGCCGGGCCTGCTCACCCTGCAGCGCTGACCCCGCCCGCTCCACGGTGATCGCGACGCCGGGCGGTCCGCCGACGCGTGGACGAGCTGTCCACGACGTGGGCGAACCCACCCACTGACCGAACCACCGCCTGAGGAACCCCGGCCGCACGTCGGCCGGGGTTCCTCCCACGGCCGGGCAGCGGGTCATTCCGTGCGGCTCGCCGCCGGTCCTCCATGACGAAACCCCAGGCGAGTGGCCTGAGGTTTGCTGGTTGGTGGCCCAAAGGGCTACTGGCCGTCGGCCACGACGTCCCAGTGTTCGATGATCTTTCCGTCGACCACGCGGAAGAGGTCCACGACGACGTAGTCGGAGCTGAAGACCCATCTCGGCCCCGTGAGGCATTCACTCCGTCGGCCAGTGGGACCACCCCCGCCGACAGGCCGGGCTCCGGTCATCCGAAAGTCGCAGTCGCGCCGGGGTGGGTGTCCGTGGCATCGGCCACCCACCCCCGCCGCGTCGTGCGGCCTACTGCGTGACCTTCTCGATGGGCACGTGGCCCGTACGCACGGTCGTGCCGCGCGGGTTCATCAGCCGTACGTGACCGATGAGTTCGCGGCCCTCGGCCACGGTCCGCGTGACGGTGACGCTCGTCGGCACCTTGGTCGAAGCGCCCGTGGCGAGGTTCACCGGCGCCGACTCGTCCACGGCCACCGTGCCGAGTACGGACGAGAAGAACCCGTCCTGGTAGTCGTACGCGGTCGACCCCGACGGTACGGCGAAGCCGGCCACCTCGACGGTGTACGTACCGGCGGCCGGATCCACCAGGGAGACGGACTCCTTGGAGTCGGGGCCCGCCGACTGGCCGACGACCTCGCCCTGGGCGTCGCGGACCGTGAGGTCGAGGTCGGCGGCCGCCGCGGCGGCGGTGCGGGTCTCCGCCCTTCGGTGCGGGCACCCCCGACGATCAGCGTCGAGCCGCTACCGGGAGAACGAGAAGTACAGGGTCCGGCCGTAGTCGCCCGTCGCCGTGGTGGGGGCGCCGCTGGGGCCGAGAGCGGCCGGCGGGTCGAACTTGGTGCCGATCGGTGGGATGGCGTCGAGGAAGGAGAGGTCGCCCTTCGGGAAGGGGGGCGCGGTGTGGCGGGGGTCGGGTCCGAACCGGGGTGTGAAGAGGCGGAGGTAGAGGTCCTCGTCCTCGGAGACCACGGTGAGGCGTCCGGCGGTGGTGTGCAGGGACGCCCAGCGGACGTCCGCGTGGTAGCCCTTGAACTCCGGGTACACCCAGCCGTCGGCACCGGTCGCGGTGTCGTTGTACTGCTTCGTCCAGACGTCCGTCGCCACACCGCGCAGCCGGTTCTTCCACACCCTGTGCGGTCCGTGGCCGAGCCAGGTCACGCCGGTCACCCGCGATTCGGGATGGTCGAAGCCGACGCCGAAGAAGTCGTGCTCGCCGGTGAGGTGGTAGCGGTAGTCCAACCGCAGCCAGCCGCTGGGGTGCAGGCGCCACCGGACGTGGCGCAGGACGCCGGAGTACTCGGCCTCCACCGTGTAGCCGGTGCCGTCGGGCCCGTGCGTCAGGCGGGTGAGGTCGGCCGTACCGGTGGTGGGCAACGGGCCCCGGGACAGCGCGAAGTCCCTCCCCCGGTGGGTGACACCGGCCAGTAGTCCCGTCGTGGCGTCGAGCGTGACCGTGGTGTGGCGGGACGCGAGGGTGATGCCGGTGTCCGTGCGGGAGCCGCGGACGGCTGGGCCCGGGCCCGTCCGTACCAGCCGTCGGGCCTGCTCGGCCGCGGACGCGATGGGCCACGTCCAGCCGCGTATCTCACGGCCGTCGGCGTCGGTGACGGTGAGCGCCACGGCGTCCGCGCGTCGCCAGCCGGACGGCAGGTGCAGGCGCAGCACTCCTTGCGCGCCGGGCTCGATGTCCGGGGCGGAGGCGGTGCCGTGGGCGCGCACGGTGTGGCCGTCCCTCCGCTGCGAGGGGGTGCGGAAGTCCAGGAGCCGCCAAGTGAACCGGCAGTCACGGGTGTTGGTGAACGCGTAGTGGTTGGTGAGGCCGATCCGCCCGTCGAAGTCGTCCGGCAGGCGGGAGGTGAACCGCTCCGGGTCGGCGAGTTGTACGGGAGACCAGATGTCCTTGATCGTGTGGAAGCTGGCCTCCTTCTCGCGGAAGGGGCCGACGATGCCGTCGGGTGCGGCGTTGCCCGCCACATCGACGGTGCCGCCGAGGTCGTCCCGCACGATGCCCTCGTCGATCAGCGACCACAGGAAGCCTCCCGCGGAGAGCCGTTCACGGCCCATCAGCTTCCAGTAGTCGTCGAGGCCCGCGCCGGCGCCGCCGTCGTAGAGGCCGTGGAGGAACTCGGTGGGCATGAAGACGTCGCCCTGTTCCTGGAGGATGCGGCGCGTCCTCTCGTACGTCTCGTAGTGGTCGGTGTTGATGCCGCCGAAGTTCGCCCAGGGGTGGAGAACGGTGCGCCGCTGGGGGTCGTGGCGTGCGTAGTCGGCGTCGAGGGCGGTGTTCCAGCCGCCCTCGTTGCCGTTGCACCAGAACAGGATCGAGGGGTGGTTGACGTCTCGGGTGACCATCGAGGCGACGAGGGGCCGGCCCGCCGCCTCGTCGTACGACTTCTGCCAGCCGGCCAGTTCGTCGAGCACGTACAGCCCGAGTTCGTCGGCGAGGTCGAGGAAGTGCGTGTCCGGCGGGTAGTGGGACATCCGGACCGCGTTCATGTTCATCTCCCGCATCAGCAGGATGTCCTTGCGGCTGATGCGGGCGCTGGTGGCCCGGCCGGACGTGGGCCAGATGGTGTGCCGGTTGGCTCCCTTGAGGAGGATCCTGACGCCGTTGACGTACACGCCGTCGCCGGGGCGGACCTCGACCGTGCGGAAGCCCAGTCTTTCGTCGACGCGGTGGACGGTGCGGCGCTCACCGTCGCGGAGCGCGACCTCGACGCGGTAGAGGTGCGGGGTCTCCGCCGTCCACAGCCGGGGGGAGTCGACGGTGGTCCTGAGGGTCACCGTCGTGTCGCCGGGAGCCACGGCCGCGGCGAACGGGGCGCCGACCGGGCGTCCGGAGAGGTCGGTGACCCGGGCGACGAGACGGTCGGCGGTGCCGGTACCCGACAGATGGGCGTCGATCCGCAGGGTGCCGTCGGCGCGGGCGTCGACGGCGATGCGTTCGATGTGCCGGAGTGGGAGTGCCTCGAGGTGGACGGGGCGGTAGATGCCGCCGAAGTTCCAGTAGTCGCCCAGGCGTTCGGCCCGGTTGACGGAGTCGTCGGTGGACTCCTTGCTGACCGTCACCTCCAGGAGGTTCTCCTGCCCCGGACGCAGCTTCCCGGTCACCTCGTACCGGAACCGGTAGAAGCCGCCGCGGTGGACGGGCCCGGCCGGTTCGCCGTTGATCCACGCCTCGGTCTCGGTCATCGACCCTTCGAACACGAGGAAGACGCGTCTGGCACGCCAGTGGGCGGGCGGCGTGAAGGTGTGCCGGTAGCGGCCTTTCTCCTCCGGGCGCAGATTCCACCCGTAGTTGTATGTGCCGTATCCGTGGAACTCCCAGTTGGACGGAACCGGGATGCTGCCCCAACTCCCGCTGCGCCGCCCGCTGGTGCACAGGAAGTCCCAGTCGACCGGGTGGTCGGCGTCCTCTCCGGACAGGTAGAGGCGCTCGGTGCGCGTGGAGGCGTCCGTTCCGCCGGCCGTCCCAGCGGCCCGGGCCGAACCCGCGGGAAGACCTCCGGCGACGGCCGCTCCGACGGCGCCCAGGATCAGAACGCCCCGACGTGACATTTGCATGGCATCTCCTTGTCGAAGCGCTTCCGCGCACAACACCGCAGATCACAGCCCTCGCGCAAAACGAGGATGACACTAGGAGTCGAATGCTTCGAATACAAGAGGGCAGCAGAGGCAGCGGGAGTCACAGGCGCCTCCCGAGTACGCATGCCGGGGCCGTCGGACCCTAGGCCCTGTCGTCACATTCCCGCCGTCGCCCGAAGGGCGGCCCCGCGGCGTCAGGTGCGTGCTCTCGGCGTGCCGGGCCCTGACCCGTGTAC
>NZ_JBVIBK010000058.1:0-12209 GCF_055573455.1 Streptomyces sp. NPDC030183 | reverse complement strand
GCATCAGCGTCCTGTTCGCCATGCTCCGCGACGGAACCTTCTACGAGCCGAGGAGCCCTCGACTCGCTTGACGAAGGACATAGAGGCACCCCCCGCAGTACTCTGCCTGAAGTGCCCCGCACGTAGTACTACGCATGAAGTGACGAATGCGGTGACGAGAACGCAGTGACGAGACCGGAGTGGTGTCCATGGTGAGACGGAACGACCAGCGCCGCGCCGCCCTCGTCGACGCGGCGATCGAGGTACTGGCCAGGGAGGGCGCCCGCGGCCTCACCTTCCGTGCGGTGGACGCCGAGGCCGCCGTCCCGGGCGGCACCGCGTCCAACTACTTCGCCAACCGCGACGACCTCCTCACCCAGGCGGGCGCCCGCGTCTACGAGCGCCTCCAGCCCGACGAGGCCACCATCTCCCGCCAGCGGGCCGCCGGCCGCGACCGGGAGACGTACGTGCGGCTGATGCGCGAACTCGTCGGCCGGGTCGCCGCCTTCCGCACCGGTTACCTCGCGCTCCTCGAACTCCGCCTGGAAGCCACCCGCCGTCCCGAGCTCCGCAAGGTCCTCACCGAACGCGTCCGCGCCGACGTCGACGCCAACGTCGCCTACCACGAGGCGTCCGGCCTCCCCGGCGACGCCACGGCCGTCAAACTCCTGATACTCACCCTGAACTGGCTGATCGTCGAACAGCTCACCCTCCCCGACGTCTTCTCGGAGGCCGAGCGGGAGCAGCTGGTGACGGCCGCCGTCGAACGCGTCGTCACCGCCGAGTAGGCGGGCGCCCCGGCCCGCCCGGGACCCCCGCCTCCCCCGCCTCCCCCGCCTCCCCCGGCGCCGGCACCCGGGACAGCAGCAGCGTCCGCCGCTCCCGGTCGACCTCGACGAAGGCCACCGCCACCTCGTCCCCCGCCTCCACCGAGCCCTCGGCAGCCACCGAGGGCTCCGCCGCGCGCCCGGGCGACGACCGGACGAGCCCGTGGATGCCGTCGGCGACCTCGACGAACACCCCGAAGGGGACCGACCTGGTGACCCGCCCCCGCAGGACCTGCCCCACCGCCACCGCGTCGGCGAACTCCTGGAACGGGTCCGGCAGCAGCGCCCGCAGGGACAGCCGCGCCTCGCCGTTGGTGGTGTCGAACACCAGGAAGGCGCCGGACACCCGCTCCCCGACCCGCACGACGTCCGCGGGGTCCTCGAAGTACCGCCAGGAGAGGTCGGGGAAGGTGACGAACCCGACGCCGGGATGGATCGGGTGCCCCGGCCCCTCGTCCAGCGCCACGAACACACCGAAGCTCTCGATCGAGGCGACGGTGCCGGTGAGCACCTGCCCGGCCTGAAGCCCTTTCAGAAACCGCCACAGCCGCGGGTGCCGGGTGGCCGCCGCCGACATCCGCACCTCGCCCCGGCCCGGATCGACCCCGATGACCTCACCGGTGACCCGCCGCCCCACCACCGGCTCGGCCTCCGCCCGCGCCCCCCACGTCAGATCCAGCGCCCCCACGACCCCCAGCGGACGCCACGGGAACCCGTCCAGCACCACGGCCGCCCCGCGGGACGTCACCTCCGCGACGACCCCGCCGAGCACGTCACCGACCCGCACCCCGACGAGAAACGCCCGCACGTCCCCCCGCTCACCGTCCTCCACGCCTGCGTCCTCCCCGGTGGCCGAAACCGCTCCCTGGGGCCGTCCTCGGGTCCGTACCCCACCGGCCGAGCCTCCCTCAAGCCGGGCGGTACCACCTAGGCTGGCGAACAAGATCACTTCCATGGGGAGCGGGACAGCAGTGCGCAGAGAACGCCACCAGGTCGACGCGGCGGCGATATCCGCGGTTCGCGAGGACTTCCACAACCGGATCGTCGGTGAGGTCTGGTCGATGTCGAGGGCCGGCGCCATGACGGCCCACGAGTGGTGGTGGATCTCGGACCGGCTCGTGGAGTACCTGGCCGCCCTCTCCGTCCAGACCCCCGACCTGCGCGTCCCCGAGGCCAAGGCGGTCCTCGACGACGCCACCGAGGCGGCGGCAGGCGCGGTCGCGTACACCGTGTACCACCCGCACCACCGCTTCCAGGTCTTCCTCGACTACGTGAACTTCGGCAGGGACTACGAGCCCGAGCCGGGCCACCCCGAACCACCGCCCCCGGCCACCCCGCCCCGCTGGCTCGACTCCTTCTGTCTGGCCGTCCTCTCCGACAAGGCCGAATGGCACGGCGAGGCATTCCACTTCGCCCGCGAGGCCGCCCAGGAGGGCGGAGCGGGCCTGCCCTCGGTCGAACTGATCAACGGCTTCATGGCGTACGTCATCGGTGACACCGGGGACGACACCGCCGGCCACCCGCCCTCCCGGGCGGCCGTCCTCGCCGCGCTCGACGCCGCGTACGCCCGGATCCACTCGCTGGACCACATGACCGGCGGCGCCCAGGACCTCCTCCGCCACCCCCACACCACGGCCCTGCACGCCCTGCGCGCCCTGACCAGCGGCGACCGGGCCGCCTTCAGCGCCCAGCTGACCGAACTGCTCCAGCCGTACAGCTCCCTGTCCGGCCCGGTCACCAGCCCGGCCACCCTGCTGCCGCTGCTCCCCCTCGCCCTGACGGCCCTGGCCCACCGCAGGGAGGGCTGGCCACCGCCCCTCGACACCGACTACCTGCCGTACGCCCTGGTCACCGGCTTCGCGGCGCCCGGTCCCCGGGTGCGGGGGTTCGGCCGCGACCGACGCCGCGACGCGGTCGACGAACTCGCGGCGGGCCCGGTGGTGTTCGAACGCCCGGGGAACCCGCAGCCGATCCACCCGACCAGCGAGGCCGACTACGAGCAGTACACCCGGGAAGCCTTCACGGCGGTCGACGGCAAGCCCCTGTCACCGGCGAGGCTGGCGTGGGGCATCGGCTACCAGGAGATCCTCCTCAAGGCCCGCGCCTCGCACTCCGCCGACGTCACGGACGGGCAGCTCGCCAACCTGCGCCTCGCCGCCGAGATGGGAGCCGCCCTCTTCCGCACCACGCTCGCCGCTCCCGGCACGGACGTCGAGGTGACCATCGACGGACAGCGCCTCGTCTACCCGGCGTACCACGGGGACCAGGCCGGACCGGGCGCCTGGCACACCGCCGTCAACCTGGCCCTGGTCACCGGCGTGCGCGAGCACCTGGCCCCGCTGGTCCTCGCCGGTCCCGCGTGCCTCGCGCAGGACGACTCCGCGTTCGCCTCGTACCGCGAGGCCCTGCTCACCTACCTCCGGGGCGAGGACCCCGAGCCCGTCACGGAACGGGCCCTGCACGACCACGAGAAGGCCAAGGACTGGGGCTTCTTCCCACCCCCCGCGATCCTCTTCTCCCAACTGGTCGAGGGCGACGAGGAAAGCTTCAACCTGGCCCTGCTGGACGCGCTGGAGGCCCACCGCGACCACCACCAGGTGGCCGACCGCGCCGACACCACCGACGCCGCCCTCAACCTCGACATCCTGGCCCTGACCTGCCACGCCCACCGCCGAGGCTGGACCACCCCCGTCACCACCCCCTACCTCCCGCCCCGCCTGCTGAAAGCGGCCCGCCCCTTCTGAACCGTGACGACCACGGGACGATCGTGATCCCCCGCACTTCCGGCTGCCCCAGCCGTACCCCTTACGTCCACATCAGGCACACTCGAAACCCGGCGAACACCGGATCGACACCCCGTCAGAAGCGGGAGCGGACCGGCTACTTCACCACCACCGGCCCCACCAGGCCGAACCACCCGGAAAAGGGGGATTAACGACGGAACCACACCACAGGTTCCGGTTCATCCTCGTTGCCCGGCGTAACCTGCCGTGATACACAGAGTGACTATACGACCCTTCGTGTACCGTTCCGCGTCCCCCGTTAGGGTCCCGCGCGGGCCGGAAGCAAGGGATACGTACGAAACCCGCCAATCAATGACGCCAAGTCGACATACGACAGCGTCATTGTCGGCGAGAATGGGCCCGACCTCTGCGCACCCGCGCCAGAGGTGCAGCGCGGACGCCGAACCGGACGCGATGCAGAGCCAGCGGAACTACCCACTAGGGGCGGTGACTTACATGTTCATTGCGGCCGACAAGGGCGACATCACCACCATCATCGGCGGAATCGCCCCGGACTGGGGGCCCTTCGGCAGCCTGGGCAACGAGGCGCGCGTGATGATCGAGGTCGTGATGGCGGTCGCCATCCTCCTCTGCCTGGGCATCGCCATCTGGGGCGCGGCCAAACAGCGCATCGGCGCGACCGCCCTGCGCGACACGTTCAGCGCCGAACAGGGCAAGGGGCTCATCATCGCCGGTCTCACCGGCGTCTTCATCATCGGTTCACTGGGCACGCTCTTCACCATCGTGTACGGCATGGCCGTGTAGGCGCCGCGAACCGGCCACGTCCCGGCCGGGCACGCCCCGCTCCCCGGTTCCCCCCTAACCCACCCGTCCGTCGTGCCCACCGGCTGAGGTTGCGTCTCCCTGATGTCGAGTCACCACACCGCGCCCGCGCGGGAACCAGCGCGGCTACCGTCGTATTGCCACGCGTTTTCGTACGCGTCCACGTACGGCGACGATGTCGATGTTGAAGGGGCGAACGCGGCATGAGTCTCGGCGACGACCACGGCTACGGCGAGTCCTCGCGCGGCGCCGACGACACGTCATACGGGGGGTACGCCGGCACCGGCCAGACCCGCACCCGCCTCCCCGACCGCGGCGGCGACCCCTACGGCGGCGCCCCCCGCCGCCCCCGTTCCTCCTCCAGAAGCCTCGTCACCATCGTCGGCGTCATCGTCCTCCTCATCGCCGCGATCGCCTTCGCGAACCGAGGAGACGACGACACGACGAACGGCACATCAACCGGAGACAAGGCAGAGACGCCCCCCACAGCAGCCTCGGGCGAACGCCCGGTCACCACGAAGGCCGGCGGTATCCCCTCCGGCTTCGCCCACGACCGGCAGGGCGCCGAATCGGCGGCCGCCAACTACGCCGTGGTCCTCGTCTCCGCCGACATCCTCAAGCCGGCCCGGCGCACCGAGATCGTCCAGCAGGTCTTCGTCGCCGACAAGGCAGCCGAACTCGAGAACAGCCTCAACAAGGCCTACGACAAGAACTTCCTCTCGAACGTCGGCCTCGACGAGAACGGCAACGCGCCGTCCGGCAGCACGTACGTGTCACGGACCATGCCGGTCGGCACCAAGACCACGAGCTACTCGAACAGCACCGCGACCGTCGACGTCTGGTGCACCGGCGTGTTCGGCATGGCAGCGGAGGACACCACCAGCCCGGTCACCAGCGACTGGTTCACGATGACGCTCCAGATGCGCTGGACCGACGGGGACTGGAAGGTTGACACCTTCGCACAGAAGGAAGGCCCCGCGCCGGTCAACGGTGACAACAAGGTCTCGGCGTCCGACGAGATCTCGAAGGCCGTCGAGGAGTACGGAGGGTTCACCTATGCCCGGTAGGCAACACCGCGTACTCAAGCTCGCTGCAACTGTGACAGCCGTACAAACCGCGGCCATCCTGCTGGCCACCAAAGCGACGGCGGACCCGAGTCCTTCTCCGTCCCCCTCCGGCTCGGACGACCGGTGCGACCTCATCGTCGGCCCCGCCAAGGACTACTGCGAACGAGAATCCGGCGACAAGGGCGACACCAGTACCGTCCCCGACAAGATCACCTCCACCCTCGACCCCCTCTCCTCCCTCGCCCAAGGCTGCGCCGACGCCGCCTCCTGGACCATCGACAAGCTCTCCGCGGCCGTCAACGACACCGCGAACGTCGACTTCACGAACCCGAAGTTCCTCCAGCAGTACGCGGTCGTCTTCGCCGCGTCCACGATCCTCACGCTCATCCTGTGGCTGCTCGCGGTCGCCAAGCGGGCCGTACGAGGCGTCCCCCTCACCACGGCCCTGTCCGAAGCCGTCGGCTTCCTCTGGCTCACCGTCCTGGCCTCCGCCTTCACCCCCCTGATCCTCTACACGATCGTCTCGGCCACCGACGGAGTGACCGAGGTCCTCGCCAAGGCCACCGGCGACCAGACCGACACCTTCTTCGGCAACTTCTCCGGCGCCCTCAAGAAGGGCGAGGACATCGGCGGCGGGCCCATCATGCTCATCGTCGTCTCCCTCGTCTCCATCCTCGCCGCCGGCGTCCTCTGGCTGGAGCTCGTCATCCGCGCCGCCCTGCTCTACGTCGGCGCCCTCCTCGGCACCGTCGTCTACGCCGGCCTGGTCGACAAGAACCTGTGGGGCCACGTCCGCCGCTGGGCCGGCATCATGATCGCGGTCATCCTCATCAAACCCGTGATCGTGATCGTCCTCGGCCTCGCCGGCGCCCTCTCCTCCGCCGACGGCCCCGACGCCTTCTCCGCCGTCGTCTCCGGCCTCGCGATCATCCTCCTGGCCATCTTCGCCTCCGCGATGATCTACCGCTTCGTCCCCGGCTTCGGCGACGAGATCGCCAACTCCCGCAACAACCGCCTGATGGGCGGCGCCGAAAGCAAGGCCGCCGCCGTCATCAGCTCCCCCGCCACCCTCGTCGCCCAGGGCATCAAGACCCACAGCACCCGGGCCGACAACAACGGCGGCGGAGGCGGAGGCGGCCCCAGGCCCGCCAACCCCGTCTCCGGCGGCGTGGCCGCCCACAGCTCACGCGCGGGCGGCGGCGGATCTGTCCCCTCCGCCGCACCCCCGCCCCGCACGAGCCCCACCAACACCCCCCACGCCAGTAACACCCGCAACAGCAACCGCACGGGAGGTGAAGGGCGTTGACGACCGAGTCCCACTTGTCCCATCCGGTCACGCCCCGCCGTACATATCTGATCGGCCGCGCCCGGCCGAACGCGATCATCGGCCGGAACCGCGAGTCCGGCGAGATCGCGCTCATCATCGCGGGCGCGTTCCTCGGCATGATGTGCGGTCTCCTCGTCCCGGTGCTCGTCCCACGCATCGCCCTGCTGACCGGCTTCCCGCTGCTGGCGCTCGCCGCGGTCTACGTCCCGTACAAGCGGCGCACCTTCTACAAGTGGTTCGAGATCAACCGCAGCTACAAGCGGACCGTCCGCCGCGGCGCCACCTACCGCTCCGCCGCCATGGAGGCCGGCACCAGCCTCGACGGCCGCGAGGTCGAGGTCGGCCCCCCGCCGGGCATCGGCCGCATCACCTGGCTCGCCGCCCCCTTCGGCCCGGACGAGATCGCCGTCCTGCTCCACGCCGACCGCAGAACCGTCACCGCCGCCATCGAGATCGAGGGCCCCGGCGTCGGCCTGCGCGACTCCGAGGACCAGGAAGCCCTCGTCGACCGCTTCGGCACCCTCCTCAAGCACGTGGCCAACGGCGACGGCTTCGTCACCCGCCTCCAGATGCTCGCGCGCACCCTGCCCGCCGACCCGGACGCCCACGCCAAGGACGTCGCCCAGCGCGGCGACGAACGCTCCCCCGGCTGGCTGCGGGCGTCGTACGACCAGCTGCAGTCCATGGTGTCCACCAGCAGCGAGCAGCACCGCGCGTACCTGGTCGCCTGCATGCACTACACCCGCGAACTGGCCGCCGAGGCGCACGCCATGGCCCGCGCCGCCCGCCCCCAGGGCAGGAAGCTCGACAAGGACGCCGGCCTCGCCGTCGTCATGGCCCGTGAGCTGACGGACATCTGCTCGCGCCTCCAGGAGGCCGACATCCGCGTCCGGCAGCCCCTCGGCCAGGGCCGCCTCGCCTCCCTCATCCACTCCATGTACGACCCGGACCACCCGATCGACCACATCCAGGCCATGACCAGGCGCAACGCCTGGCCGGCCGAACTGGACGCGACGGAACCCGACTACCTCCAGGCCAAGACCCGCGAGTCCTCCACCCGCGCCCCCTGGTGCCACGCCACCGCCTGGGTGAAGGAGTGGCCGATGACCCCGGTCGGCGTGAACTTCCTCGCGCCGCTCCTCGTCCACACCCCCGACGTCATCCGCACGGTCGCCGTCACCATGGACCTGGAACCGACCGAGGTCGCCATCGAACGCATGCTCACGGAGAAGACCAACGACGAGGCGGAGGCGTCCCGCGCCGCCAAGATGAACCGCACGGTCGACCCCCGCGACGTGGCCTCCCACTCCCGCCTCGACCAGCGCGGCGAGGACCTGGCCAGCGGTGCCGCCGGCGTCAACCTGGTCGGCTACATCACCGTCTCGTCCCGTTCCCCGGAGGCCCTCGCCCGCGACAAGCGGACCATAAGGGCCTCCGCCGGGAAGTCGTACCTGAAGCTGGAGTGGTGCGACCGCGAGCACCACCGCGCCTTCGTCAACACCCTCCCGTTCGCCACCGGAATCCGAAGGTAGGGCCACCGCGATGCGGGATCATTCGGACAGGCAGGGCTCACCACCGGGCTCAGCGACAGGGCAGGAGGTACGTCACTGATGCGGGACCCGCTGTCCGTCCTCACCGACGCCTTCACGTCCTTCCTCTTCGGCAAGGTCGAGACGACCCGCCTCCCCGTGCGCACGTCCACCGGCCAGGCCCAGGCGGTCTACCTGCCGACCGCCGCCCCCGGCCTCGGCGACTCGGGCGTGATCATCGGCCGCGAGGTCTACTCCGGCAAGGGCTACATCTACGACCCCTTCCAGCTCTACGGCCAGCAGCTGCCCGCCCCGCACTGGCTCGTCCTCGGCGAGTCCGGCAACGGCAAGTCGGCCCTGGAGAAGACGTACGTCCTGCGCCAGCTCCGCTTCCGCGACCGCCAGGTCGTCGTCCTCGACGCCCAGGGCGAGGACGGCGTCGGCGAGTGGAACCTCATCGCGCAGGAGCTGGGTATAACTCCCATCCGCCTGGACCCCACGGCCGCCCTCGACCACGGGATCCGCCTCAACCCCCTCGACCCGTCGATCACCACCACGGGCCAGCTCGCGCTGCTCCGGACGATCATCGAGGTGGCGATGGGCCACGGCCTGGACGAGCGTTCCGGCTTCGCCCTGAAGGTCGCGCACGCCTACGTCAACGAGACCATCGTCGAACGCCAGCCGGTCCTCACCGACATCGTCGAGCAGCTCCGCCACCCCGAGCCCGAGTCCGCGGAGGCGATGAACGTCGCCATAGACGACGTGCGCGCCTGGGGCCTGGACGTGGCCCTGGTCCTGGACCGCCTGGTCGACGGCGACCTGCGGGGCATGTTCGACGGCCCGACGACGGTCGGCATCGACCTGGACGCCCCGCTCATCGTCTTCGACCTGTCCCACATCGACCGCAACTCCATCGCCATGCCCATCCTCATGGCGATCGTCGGCGTGTGGCTGGAGCACACCTGGATCCGCCCCGACCGGAAGAAGCGCATCTTCCTGGTCGAGGAGGCCTGGCACATCATCAACAGCCCGTTCGTCGCCCAGCTCTTCCAGCGCCTGCTGAAGTTCGGCCGACGCCTCGGTCTGTCGTTCGTCGCGGTCGTCCACCATCTCTCCGACGTCATCGACGGAGCGGCGGCCAAGGAGGCGGCCGCGATCCTCAAGATGGCGTCGACCAGGACGATCTACGCCCAGAAAGCGGACGAGGCCCGCGCCACGGGCCGCGTCCTGGGCCTCCCCCGCTGGGCGGTGGAGATCATCCCCACCCTCACCCCGGGCATCGCGGTCTGGGACGTCAACGGCAACGTACAGGTCGTCAAACACCTGATCACCGAGACCGAACGCCCGCTCGTCTTCACCGACCGCGCCATGACCGAGTCCTCCGACGACCACCTCCTCGACGACGACGCCCTGCGCGCCGCCGAACTGGAGGCCGAGGAACGTGCCGCCGCGTTCGTGGAGCACCTGAGCGACATCGACGGCTACGGCTCCTCCGAGTCCACGGTGGCCTGAGCGGGCGAGGGACGGGCCGGTACGGGCGGACGAGCAAGCCGTACCGGCGAGGGAACGGGCGTGAACGGCGCAGGAGGAGACGGCGTGAACGGCGGCGTGCGATGAGACCAGACGACCGATACCGGCACCCCCAGCAAGGCGGTGGCGGCATCCCCGACGGGCTGCTGATCGCCGTCCTCGGTTTCCTGGTCGGCACGACCCTGCTCGTCTGGTCCGCGACCGGCCTGGCCGCCCTGTTCACCCACGGCGCCTGGCCGGACCGCGTCACCTTCACCCGCACGCCCATGGCCGTACGGAGCCTGGTCTCGGCCCCCCAGGACCTCCCCACCGCCTGGCCCGACACCCCCGCCGCCCAGCTCTCCGGCTACGGCCTGTTCTGGGGCCTCTTCATCGGCCAGCTGATGATCCTGATCGTGCTCACGGTCTTCATCACGGGCACCCTGGCCCGCTGGAGAGCCGTCCGCGCGAGGGAGAGGACGGCACAAGCCCGGGCAGAGGCCCAGCCGACTCCTCTCCCGCCCCAGAGCCACATCCCGTCACCGCCGGTCCCGGAACCGAGGAACGGCACCACTCCCCTCACCGGCGCCACCCCGCCCTCGTTCCCGCTCACTCCGACCGCCGGCACCGGCACCGGCACGGAGAGGGAGCCCGTGGCCGCCGGAACGGACACCGCCTACGAGACGAGCGCCTCCCCGTCACCCACCCCGGTACCCCAGCCCGCGCCCCCTCCGCCGGCGCTCTCCCTGCCCACACACGCGGAAGTCCCACCGGCCTCCCTGGCGAACGACAGCGCCCCGGCGGTAGCCGTGCCCACCCCCTCCGTGCTCTTCGGCGGAGCCGAGGCCCGCCGCCCCGCCGCCGCCCAGGCGGTGCGCGACGCCGAGGGCCCGGTCCTGGTCGTCACCTCCGACGCCGCCCTCTGGTCGGACACGAAGGACGGCCGGGCGAAGCTGGGCCCGGTCCTCCTCTACGACCCCGGACACCGCTGCGACACCCCGGCCCGCCTCCACTGGTCCCCCATCTCCGGCTGCGAGGACAAGCCCACCGCGGCGGCCCGTTCCAAGGCCCTGCTGGCCCCGA
The DNA here is from genome assembly GCF_055573455.1 of Streptomyces sp. NPDC030183. NCBI lineage: Bacteria > Bacillati > Actinomycetota > Actinomycetes > Kitasatosporales > Streptomycetaceae > Streptomyces > Streptomyces sp. NPDC030183. The sequence goes on along the minus strand of NZ_JBVIBK010000058.1, from coordinate 1,322 downwards.
TCCGCCCCACGGCCAAGATCGACCAGGCGGTGGCGGACGCGGCGGAGACGCTCCTCCGCTGCTATCTGCACGCCGCGGCAATAGACTCGCGCACCATCCGCCACCTGCACCGCTGGGCCCAGGGCACCAACGTCCAGGAAGCGGTACGGGTCCTCCGTACGAACCCCAAGGCGGCCGCCGGCTCCGCGGGCGAACTGGAATCGGCCCTCACGTCCCACCCCGAACGCCGGGACATCGCCCAGGCCCTGACGGCCCGAGCGCTCTCCGCGCTTTCCACGGTCAACGTCCGGGAATCCTGCACGCCGAACCGAGCGGACTCCCTCGTCCTGGATTCCTTCGTCCACGAGGGGGGAACGCTCTATGTGGTCGGCGACCCCATCGAGGACCCGAAGGCGAACCCTTCCGCGATGCCGCTGTTGACGGCACTCGCCTCAAGCGTGGTCGAGCGCGGCCGGCGCATGGCCGAACGGTCATCCTCCGGCCGCCTCGACCCACCACTCACCCTCGTCCTCGACGACGTGGCCGCGGTGGCCCCCCTGCCCCAGTTGCCCGACCTCCTGGCCACCGGCAAGGACCGGGGCCTGCCGACACTGGCGCTCCTCCGCTCCCGCGAACAGGCCCGAGCCCGCTGGCCCCATGCGGAGCTACCGGTCTAGCTCGCGGTCGAGCACGAACTCCAGCTCGGACTGCCCGCCGTGACCGGCCACCGGCACGGTCCGCCCGCTCGGTATGAACCCCACCTTGCGGTAGAACGCCTGGGCCCGCGGGTTCTCCTCGTGGACGATCAACCGAACCCGTTCCACGTCACGGCTCCAGGCCCACTCCACGGCCGCGTCGAAGAGCCGCTCGGTCAGCCCTCGGCCCCGTTCCTCCGGCCGCACATACACGCCGACGAGATGGCCTTGCCGCCGCTCCACCGGCCACCCGGCCCAGTCCGTGGACCCGGCCTCTTCGATCAGTACGGTGACGGACCCGACCCATGTTCCGTCGCCCTTCTCGGCGACGATCTGCCGCACGCCGACCGACCCCTCGGCACCGCCGGCGGCCCGCTCTTCCCAAAACGAATCAGGCTTGCTGACTGCTTCTTCATACGTATCCAGGAAGGCCACGGGGGCCATGGGATCCTGCAACGAGGCAAGCCGCAGTTCCTTCACCGCGGGCCACTCCTCCGGGCGTATGAAGCGAACCGTGTATTTCTCCGCACCCGTGTCACTCATACGACGACCCTAAACGCAGAAAGCCCCCGCCGGTTTCCCGGCAGGGGCTTTCTCAAAAATTGTTCGGCGGCGTCCTACTCTCCCACAGGGTCCCCCCTGCAGTAC
>NZ_JBVIBK010000057.1:0-13067 GCF_055573455.1 Streptomyces sp. NPDC030183 | reverse complement strand
AGCTGCAGTTACTCCTCGCGGTCTGGACCGGCGCCTGTCCCACCTGTCACCGCAACATGCCAGAACTGATAACGACCTGACCAAGCACTACTAGGCCCTGTCGTCAAATTCCCGCCGTCGCCCGGAGGGCGGCCCCGCGCTAGTTCGGGTCAGGTCAGGAAGTCCCGGGCGATCCCCTCGGCCACCCGCTCCAGGATCGGGCCCGGATCGGCGACGCAGCGGTCCACGTCCGGCTCGACCTCCGTCAGCGGGTACGCCCGGCGGATGCCCGCGCGCCCCAGCGCCTCCGGGGGCAGGGCCAGGCGGCCGCAGACCGCCACGACCTCCCTGTCCGCGGCCCGCGCGGCCGCGGCGACCCCCGCGGGTGCCTTGCCGTGCAGTGTCTGCTCGTCGAGGGAGCCCTCGCCGGTGATCACCAGCGTGGCCCTGTCCAGGGCCTCGGCGAACCCCAGGACGTCGAGCATCACCTCGATACCGGGGCGGAAGCGGGCGCCGAGGACGAGGGCGCCGTAGCCGATGCCGCCCGCGGCGCCCGCGCCGGGCGCGAGCGCCTGCTCGGCGGCCCGGGCGCCGAGGGACTTCTCCAGGACGGCCGCGAAGTGGGCCAGCGCCGCGTCGAGGACCGCCACGTCGTCGGGGCTCGCGCCCTTCTGCGGGCCGTACACCGCGGGCGCCCCCTTGGGGCCCGTCAGCGGATTGTCGACGTCGCTCGCCAGGACGAGGTCGAGGGAGGCGAACCTCGGGTCCAGGTCCGTCAGGTCCGCGGTCACCAGGTCGCGCAGCCCGCCGCCGCCCGGCCCGACGGGCTCGCCCGCCGCGTCCAGGAAGCGGGCGCCCAGCGCGGCGAGCATGCCGGCGCCGCCGTCCGTGGTGGCGCTGCCGCCCACCCCGAACACGATCGTGCGGGCCCCCGCGTCCAGCGCGGCGCGCAACAGCTCACCGGAGCCGTACGTGGAGGCCGTGAGCGGTGCGAAGACCCCGTCGGGCAGCAGCTGCAACCCGCTCGCCTCGGCCATCTCGACCACGGCGGTGTCGCCGCGCAGCGCGTACGCGGCGGTCACGGGCTCGCCCAGCGGGCCGGTCACCCGTGCCTCGTGCCGTTCGAATCCGGCGGCGACCGCGGCGGCCACCGTGCCGTCTCCCCCGTCGGCCACCGGCAGCGCCTCGACCGCCAGGTCCGGCAGGACCCGGCGCAGGCCGGTCGTCACCCGCTCGGCGACCTGGACGGCGGTGAGGGTGCCCTTGAACTTGTCCGCGGCGATCAGCACCCGCGGGATTGCCGTGTCAGTGTCGGTCCCGTCCACAGCGGCGTTCGCCACCTTGCGTTCCCCTCGCTCATCGGGCCTTGCGCATGTCAAGGCAGTCGCGCCGCTGTGACCCTAACCGCACCGGGGCCCCTCCGTCATGCCCTGTCCCGCCCCTCGAACGCGACACGCCGCGTACCCGTCCGTTCACCGAGCGTCGTTCCGCGGAATTGGGTAGACCTTCCACCATGACCCCTGAGGGCAGCGAACTCGCCGACCGTGTACTCGGAGGCTGGCTGGGCCGGATCGCGGGCAACATGCTCGGGAAGCCGGTCGAGCTGGGCGACCACTGGACGCGGGAGCGCATCGACCGCTATCTGCGCCGCGCCGACGCGCTGCCCCTCACCGACTACCTGCCGGAGCCGGCCGACGAGGGCGACCGGCTCGCGCTGCGCCCCGAGTGGCGGGAGTGCGTACGCGGCCGCGTCCACGGAAGCTGCCGCGACGACGACGTGGACTACGCGATCCTGGGACTGCACCTGCTGGAGACGTACGGCTTCGGCTTCACCACCGAGCAGGTCGGCGACCTGTGGCTGCTGCGGCTGCCGTATCTCCAGACGTTCACGGCGGAGCGGGCGGCCTACCGCAATCTGGCCAATGGTCTGAAGCCCCCGCTGACCGCCACGTACGAGAATCCGTACCAGGAGTGGATCGGCGCCCTCATCCGCGCCGACATCCACGGCTGGACCTGTCCGGGCGCGCCCCGCCGCGCGGCCTCGCTGGCCCGCCGTGACGCGGTCCTGTCGCACACCGGGAACGGGGTGTACGGGGCGATGTGGGCGGCGGCGCTGGTGTCGGCGGCGTTCACGGCGGGCACCGTGCGGGAGGCCGTGGACCAGGCGCTGGCGGTGATCCCGGCGAGCAGCCGGCTCGCCCGGACCGTGCGCCGGGTCGCCTCGCTGCACCAGACGGGGATGGCCTGGGACGACACCCTCACGACGGTGGCCGAGGAGACCGCGGGGGCGCACTGGATCCACACGATCCCGAACGCGGCGGTGCTCACCGCCGGGCTCCTGTACGGCGACGGCGACTTCACCCGGACCATCGCGCTGACCGTGCGCGGCGGCCTGGACACCGACTCGAACGGCGCGACCGCCGGTTCGGTGGCGGGGGTGCTGTGCGGGGCGGCGGCGATCCCGGACCGGTGGACGGTCCCGCTGGAGGACACCGTGCGCAGCGCCGTGTTCGGCTTCGACGGCGTGCGGATCAGCGAACTCGCGGAGCGGACGGTGCGGTTGGCGCAGGCCTCGGTGCTCCACGGGTGGGCGCCGTCTACTCTGTCCGGATGACCACTCAGGACTACGCCGCGTACATCGCGAGCCTCCCGCGTGTCCTCGCCGGTGCCGCCGCCCTCTTCCGGGACGCCGAGGGGCGGGTCCTGCTCGTGGAACCCAACTACCGCGAGGGGTGGGCGCTGCCGGGCGGGACGATCGAGTCGGACGACGGGGAGACGCCCCGGCAGGGAGCGCGGCGCGAGACGGCCGAGGAGATCGGCCTGGACGTCGCGCTCGGGCGGTTGGTCGCGGTGGACTGGGTGCGCGGTGCGGGGCGGCCGCCGCTGGTGGCGTATCTGTACGACGGCGGGGTGCTCGGCGAGGACGAGCTGGCCCGCATCCGGTTGCAGGAGGAGGAGTTGCTGTCGTGGCGGCTCGTGCCCCGGGCCGAACTGACCGGCTACCTGCCGGAGGTGCTGGGCCGCCGGGTGCTCGCGGCGCTCGACGCGCTGGCGGACGGCACCGGTCCGGTCGAGCTGGAGAACGGGTTCCGGGTCGGCTGAGGACCGTCGACTATGCGCCACCGCTGCCCCTCGTCGCCAGGACCGGCCGTTGACAGGAGTCAGCTGACCTCCTGTCAACTCGCCTTGTACGGTCCGTGAAAGCGCCGACCGCCCCCACCACCCCACTTCATGGAAAATTAAAGCGTTGGCCGAAAACGCCGCCTGGTCGCCGCTCCAGCCTCTAGGCTGACGGCAGACCCCGTCCGAGCGATCGCCCTGTGGCCGCCCGCTCAGGAACCGGCTGCGGGGCTCTGGGAGGCGGCCTCACACGGTCCGCCCGGACACGCCGGTCTCTCCCCCACCCCGCGCGGGCCGTGCTCGCCCGTCTTCACCGAGAACAGGCAGCTGAGGTCATGGAACCACTTGGCCCTGACGACCCCGAGGTACTGGGTCCCCACCGGCTCGCGGCCCGGCTCGGCGCGGGCGGGATGGGGCGGGTGTACCTGGCACGCTCCCCTCAGGGACGGTTCGTCGCGGTCAAGGCCGTCCGCCCGGAGCTGCTGGGCGACCGGAACTTCCGGCTGCGTTTCCGTCGTGAGGTGGAGGCGGCGGGGGCGGTCGGCGGCCGGTACACGGCGCCCGTGGTGGACGCCGACCCGGACGGGCCGATCCCCTGGCTGGCCACCGACTACATCGCGGGTCCCACCCTGGCCGAGGCGGTCTCGGAGCACGGGCCGCTGCCGGTGGAGTCGGTACTGGCGCTGGGCGCCGGGATCGCCGAGGCGCTGATCTCGGTGCAGGCCGCCGGGCTGGTGCACCGCGATCTCAAGCCCTCCAACGTGCTGCTCGCCGCCGACGGTCCCCGTGTCATCGACTTCGGTATCGTGCGCGCCACCGACGGGTACGACCTCACCCGCTCCGGGGCGCTGTTCGGGTCCTTCGAGTACATGTGTCCCGAGCAGGCCACGGGCGAGCCGCTGGGCCCCGAGGGCGATGTCTTCTCCCTGGGTTCCGTGCTCACGTACGCCGCGTCCGGGCACGCCCCGTTCAGCGGGACGGCGGCGGCCACCCTCCTCTACCAGGTCGCGCACAGCGCACCCGATCTGACGGGCGTGCCCGAACCGCTCGACAAGATCATCGGGCTCTGCCTCACCAAGGACCCGCGGCTGCGGATCACCCCGGACAAGCTGGCCGCCGCCTGCGCGCCCGGCGGGGTGGAGCAGGTGACGGGCGAGGGCTGGCTGCCGCCGTCGGTGTCCGCCTCGGTCGCGCTCCGGGCGGCGGCGGTCGCGACGTTCGCCACCGCGCCGGACGAGGTGTTCACCGGCCCCGCCGCCGGGAAGGACCCCGAGCCGTACGCCGGCCGGGACGGGGCGACCGGCGTCCAGGAGCGGGAGGGGACGCCCCGACCCGACGGCGGGGGCGGGGCGCCGTACGCTCCCGGCCGGGCGCCCTACGCCGCCGATCGGGCCCCGTACGCCGCCGGTCCGGCGCCCCACGCTGCCGAGCGCGTTCCGCACTCCTCCGGTGCGCCGACGCCGGGCGAGGCGGAGGGCCGCGACCGTTCCGCCCGCCGGACGGAGGCGGCGGCCACCGGCGAGCCGTACGTCAGCGGCACTCCGGGAACCCCCGCGGACGGCTCCCCCGGGCAGCCGGAGCCCCACCGGGCCGCCTCCCCGGGACACCGCCGGGCGCACCCCCGGTCGGGCCCGTCCCGGCGTACGGTGCTCGCCGCGTCGGCGGCGTCCACCACCGCGGCCGCCATCGGGGGTGCCGTGTTCCTCTCCCGGCGGGGGACGCCGGACGGGCGGACAGTGAAACCGCTGGGTCCCGCACCCGAGCCGGCGTGGGTGTACCGGGGCGACCCGCTGCTCCAGGCGCCGGCCGTGTTCCACGAGGGGACGGCCCTGGTGAAGACCCGGCCGGGTGACCTGCTCTGTCTCGACCTCAAGGGCGGCGGCCGGCCCCGTTGGGTCTACTCGGGCATCAGCCAGTCGCCCACCCCGGTCGTCCTGACCTTCGGCGCGGCGGTCGCGCTGGGCGAGGGCTCGACGGTGATCGGGGTGGACCCGGCCGACGGTTCGGAGCGGTTCACGATCGGCTTCGGGCCGGACTTCCGCTTCGCCACCCTGCTCGGCGTCGTGAGCGACCGCGTCATATCCGTCATCGGTGTCCGGCTCGAGCGGGAGTCCGCGGAGCAGGGCGTCGCGACGTCCACGGACACGGTCTTCGCCGTCGACCTCGCGAGCCGCATCGCCGAGGTCATCCCCATCAGCCCGGAGGACGTCGGCGTCCGGCTGGCACCGGTGATCGTCCCCGGCCACTTCGTCTACGCGGACGGTCTGCGCAATGTGACCGTCCGGGACACGGACAGCTCCGGGGTCCTGTGGCGGCACCCCGTCGGTTACGACCTCCGGCCGGGTCTCGCCGTCCTCGACCGGACCGTGTTCGTCATCGGCCAGGAGCTCCAGGCCCTCGACCTCGGCACGGGCAGGCCGCGCTGGCGGGTGGAGCCCGACGACGGACAGTTCGCCTCCCTCGGGGTCCACGGCAACACCGTGTACGTCACGGGCACGAACCCGTCCGGCGTCCACGCGTTCAACGCGGCCACCGGCTCCCGGCGCTGGTTCTGCCCCACCCCGCGCCTGAACGTCGACCTGCCGGTGACCGCCGGGCCCGGCGCGGTCTACGTTCCCGCCTACAAGAACAGGAACGGCTTCTACGCCATCGACGCGGCCCGCGGCCGGCTGCTGTGGAACTTCACCGACGGCGTGGAGACCGGCGTCAACGACTGGCAGCTCGCCTGCGCCCCCTCGGGTCTCCTGGTGGCCCAGCACTACGACCGCGCCTACGGCATCCCCGCCGTCTGACCGGCCGGTCCCCTCCGCCCGGCCCGCCCCCGCTCCCCGTGCTCACCGCCGCCGAAATACGCTGGTCGCGGGCCGGCGGGCGACCTACCCTCGGCCCCATGAAGAAGCCTCTCGTCGCCCTGCTCAGCGGCGCCGGTGTCTCCACCGACTCCGGTATCCCGGACTACCGCGGCCCCAACGGGCTGTGGCGCACGGACCCGGAGGCCGAGAAGCTGGTGACGTACCAGTACTACATGGGTGACCCGGAGATCCGCCGGCGCTCGTGGCGGATGCGGCGGCAGAGTGAGACGTTGCGGGCCGAGCCGAACGCGGCGCATCGGGCGGTGGCCGAGCTGGAGCGGTCCGGGGTGCCGGTGCGGGTGATCACGCAGAACGTGGACGGACTCCACCAGCTGGCCGGCATGCCGGCCCGCAAGGTCCTCGAACTGCACGGCACGGCCCGGTCCGTGGTGTGCACCGAGTGCCATGCCCGTACGCCGATGGAGGACGCGCTCGCCCGCCTCGACGCCGGGGAGGACGACCCGCCGTGCCTGGAGTGCGGGGGCGTGCTGAAGTCGGCGACGGTGATGTTCGGCGAGCGTCTCGACCCCGTGGTGCTCGGCGAGGCCGTCGCCGTCACCAAGGCGTGCGAGGTGTTCATCGCCGTCGGCACCAGCCTCCAGGTCCAGCCCGCCGCCGGGCTCGCCGGGGTCGCCGTCGACCACGGGGCCCGGCTGATCATCGTGAACGCCGAGCCCACTCCGTACGACGAGCTGGCCGACGAGGTCGTACGGGAGCCGATCGGCACCGCCCTGCCGGAACTGCTGCGCGGGATCGCTGCCGGGGGCGGCTGAGCGGCCGGTCAGAACAGCGCCGTGCCCCGTTCGAAGTCCAGCAGGCGCCGCTTGCGGTCCAGGCCGCCGCCGTAGCCGGTGAGGCTGCCGTCGGAGCCGACCACGCGGTGGCAGGGCACGATGATGCCGACGGGGTTCCTGCCGTTGGCGAGGCCGACCGCGCGGGACGCCTTGGGGCTGCCCAGCGTGTCGGCGAGTTCGCCGTACGAGCGGGTCTCGCCGTAGGGGATCCGCGCGAGCTGCTCCCACACGCCGCGCTGGAACGGGGTGCCGTGCAGGCGCAGCGCGAGGGTGAACTGCCGCAGCTCGCCCGCGAAGTACGCCGTCAGCTGCTCCTCGGCCTCGGCGAAGAGGGTGTCGGCGCGCGGGCCGAAGGTCTCCTGCGGCGGACGGTGGCGCTGCCCGGTCATGTAGAGGCCGCACAGCAGCCCGTCGTCGGCGACGAGGGTGAGGGGGCCGTAAGGGCTGTCGATCACTGTGTGCTGCTTCATGCCGTGTCCTTCAAGGGGCTCATGCGGGAAGGAAGTTGATGGGATGGCCGTCCGTCGCCCACAGGTACTGGACGGCGTACGCCCGCCAGGGCCGCCAGGCCTCGGCGCGGGCGGTGAGCGCGGCCGGGGTGGAGGGCAGGCCAAGCTCCGCGGCGGCGCGCCGGACGCCGAGGTCGGTGGGGAGGAAGGCGTCGGGGTCGCCGAGGGCGCGCATGGCGATGACGTCGGCGGTCCACGGGCCGAAACCGGGCAGGTCGAGGAGGCGGGCGCGGGTCTCCGCCCAGTCGCTGTCCACCCCGAGGCGCAGCTCGCCCCCGGCGAGCCGGGCGACCAGCGTGGTGAGGGTCGTCCGGCGGGTGCGGGGCATCGCCAGGGCGTCGGGGTCGACCGCGGCGAGCGCCTCGGGCGTGGGGAAGAGATGGGTGAGGCCGCCCTCGGGGTCGTCGACCGGTTCCCCGTGGGCGAGGACCAGACGGCCCGCGTGGGTGCGGGCGGCAGCCGTGGAGACCTGCTGGCCGAGGACCGCCCGTACGGCGAACTCGGCCTCGTCGACGGTCCGCGGCACCCGGCGGCCGGGCGCCTTGTCGACCAGCGGGGCCAGCACCGGGTCCTCGCGCAACTGCTCGTCCACCGCCACCGGGTCGGCGTCCAGGTCCAGCATGCGGCGGCAGCGGCTGATGGCGACGGGCAGGTCCCGCAGATCGCTGAGGGTGAGGCGGCACGCGACGTGGTCCGGCCGGGGGGTGAGGCCCACGATGCCGTGCCCGTACGGCAGCCGGAGCGTGCGCCGGTACGCGCCGTCGCGCCACTCCTCCACGCCCGGTACGGCGGTCGCGGCGAGGTGCCCGAAGAGGTTGTCCGGGTTGAGCGGGGCCCGGAACGGGAGCCGCAGCGACAGGACACCGGGTGTCCCTGCGGAGCCGCCGGGCACGGCGGTCGGGAGCCCGGCCCGTCCGGCGGCCCGTTGCCGCAGTTCGCTGGGCGAGAGCGCGTAGACCTCCCGCACGGTGTCGTTGAACGTCCGGATGGAGGCGAACCCGGCGGCGAACGCGAGTTCCGCCATGGGCAGTGCGGTGGTCTCGATCAGCAGCCGCGCGGTCTGCGCCCGCTGGGCACGGGCGAGGGCGAGCGGCCCCGCGCCCAGCTCCGCCAGCAGCTGCCGCTCGATCTGCCGGGTGCTGTACCCGAGCCGGCGGGCCAGCCCCGGTACTCCCTCCCGGTCGACCACGCCGTCCGCGACGAGCCGCATCGCCCGGGCCACCAGGTCGGCCCGCTGGTCCCATTCCGGGGACCCGGGGCTCGTGTCGGGCCGGCACCGCTTGCAGGCCCGGAACCCGGCCTGCTGGCAGGCGGCAGCGCTCGGGTGGAACGTCATGTTCTCCGGCTTCGGCGGCACCACCGGACAGCTGGGCCGGCAGTAGATCCGCGTGGTCAGCACGGCGGTGAACACCCAGCCGTCGAACCGCGCGTCCTTCGACTGGACGGCCCGCACACACCGCTCCACGTCCCTGTACATCCCGTTCCGCATGGCTCAAGCATCGAGGACGGGAGGAGGCGGGGCTGGCGAGAATCCGACATGAAGGTGGGGTGACCTCGTGCCGGCCGGTCCCCGGTTCCGGCCCCGCTTCCGGCCCCGGGGAGTTCCTATCCCACGGCCCGCCGCCAAGCGCTCTCCCGCAGGAGCCGCAGCCCGTTGAGCCCCACGAGCACGGTGGAGCCCTCGTGCCCGGCGACCCCGAGCGGCAGCGGCAGGTGACCGACCAGGTCCCACACCACGAGCACGGCGATGCAGACCCCGGCGATGACCAGGTTCTGCGCCACCAGCCGCCGGGCCGCCCGCGACAGCCGCACCACCGCCGGGATCGCGACCAGCTCGTCCCGCACGACCACGGCGTCCGCCGTCTCCAGCGCCAGATCGGACCCGGCGCGCCCCATCGCCACGCCGGAGTGCGCGGCGGCCAGCGCGGGCGCGTCGTTGACGCCGTCCCCGACGAACAGCACCTTGCGGCCCTCGTCGGCCTGCAATTGCCGTACGGCCGTCACCTTGTCCTCGGGCAGCAGCCCGGCCCGGACGTCGGTGATCCCGGTCCCGGCGGCCACCCGCGCGGCGGTCCGCGGCTCGTCCCCGGTCAGCAGCACGGGAGCCGTACCGGTCACCGCGGTGAGCCCGGCGACGGCGGCGGACGCGTCGTGGCGCACCCGGTCGGTGAGGATGAGCAGTCCGACGGCGACCCCGTCCCGCTCGACGAGGACGGTCGTCCCGCCCGAGTCCTGGCCGTCACCGTCGCCGTCGCGGACGGCGCCTTCGGAGGTCGTCCCGTCGGAGATCGTTCCGTCGGGGCGTACGCCGTACTTCCCCGGGCGTCCCACGGTCACGACGGATCCCTCGACGAGGGCGCGTACGCCCCGCCCCGGTGTGGCCGCGAACTCCTCGGCGGCGGCCGGCCGCAGTCCTCGCGCGCCGGCGGCGGCCACCACCGCGCGGGCCAGCGGGTGCTCGCTGGGGTGCTCGGCGGCCGCGGCCAGTGCCAGCAGCCCGTCCTCGTCGAGCCCGGAACCCGGCAGCGGCCGTACGGCGGTGACTTCGGGCGTGCCCTCGGTGAGCGTGCCGGTCTTGTCGAGCGCGGCGGCATCGATCTCGCCCAGCCGCTCCATGGCGACGGCCGACTTGACGAGGACGCCGTGCCGGCCGGCGTTGGCGATGGCGGAGAGCAGCGGCGGCATGGTGGCCAGTACGACCGCGCAGGGCGAGGCGACGATCATGAAGGTCATGGCCCGGAGCAGGGCCCCGGTGAGGTCCTCGCCGAAGGCCAGCGGGACACCGAAGACGGCGAGGGTGGCGACGACGACCCCGACGGCGTACCGCTGTTCGACCTTCTCGATGAACAGCTGGGTCGGCGCCTTGGTGCGGGACGCCTCCTCGACGAGGCCGACGATCCGGGCGATGACCGAGTCGGCGGGGTCGCGCTCCACGCGGACGCGCAGCGCGCCGTTGCCGTTGAGGGTGCCGGCGAAGACCTCGTCGCCCGGGGTCTTGGGCACGGGCAGGGGTTCACCGGTGATGGTCGCCTGGTCGGCCTCGCTCTCGCCCTCCAGGACCAGGCCGTCGGCGCCGATGCGTTCGCCGGGGCGGACGAGCACCACGTCGCCGGCGGCGAGCCGGTCGGTCGGCACGGTCTCCTCGGTGCCGTCGGGCGACAGCCGGGTGGCCGTGGTGGGCGCGAGGTCGAGCAGGCCGCGCACGGAGTCGGCGGTGCGGGCGGTGGCGAGGGCCTCCAGGGCGCCGGAGGTGGCGAAGATGACGATCAGCAGGGCGCCGTCGAGGACCTGACCGATCGCGGCCGCGCCGAGCGCCGCGACGATCATCAGCAGGTCGACGTCGAGGCTCTTCTCGCGCAGCGCCCGCAGCCCTTCGAGGGCCGGTTCCCAGCCGCCGGCGGCATACGCGACGGCGTAGAGCGGGCCGTACAGCCAGGCGGAGGCGCCGGCCAGGTCCAGGGGGAGGGCGAGCAGGAAGGCGACGGTCGACGCCAGGGCCCAGCGCGCCTCGGGCAGGGCGAGGACGCGGGTACGGCGGCGGGGGGCCGTCGAGGCGGGCGTTCGGCGGACCGGTGAGGGAGCGAGAGTGGCAGACACGCGGCACACCATACAGGAACACATGAAGACTCATTCATGCCTTCATGTGCGATGAGTAAGATACTCGCCATGGGTCATGGAGCCGTAGCCGCCACAGCGCAGGACGCCACCCCTCGCGTGCGTCTGGACGCGGGCAACGTCGCGAAGGTGGCCACCACCCTCCAGGCCCTGTCCACGCCCTCCCGGCTGCTGATCCTGGCCCGGCTGCGCGAAGGGCCGCTCCCGGCGACCGAGTTGGCCGCCGAGGTCGGCATGGAGCAGTCCGCCTGCTCCCACCAGCTGCGTCTGCTGCGGAACCTGGGGCTGGTGGTGGGTGAGCGCCGGGGCCGTTCCGTGGTGTACGCGCTGCACGACCACCATGTCGCCGAACTGCTCGACCAGGCCGTTTACCACGTGGAGCACCTGCGGCTGGGTATCAGCGACGCGCCGGAAGGGGACTGACGGCGGGCAGCGCCTCCGGGGCGGAGAGGGCCGGGGGCGAGGGCGCCGCGCCGCCGAGGAGACCGCCGACGACGCCGAGCACCGGCTGCAGGAGGCCGGTGACCACGCCGAGCACCGGGGACAGCAGCCCGGTCACCGCGCCCAGGACGGCCCCCAGGTCGAGCGAGGTCAGCGTCTTCAGCAAGCCGTCGACGGCGGACTGGAGCGAGCCGAGGACGTCGCCGACCGGGTCGGCGGCCGGGGCGGCGCGGTACGGGGTGACCGGTGCGGGGGCGCGGTGGGGGGTGAGCGGCGCGACGACCGCCGGGACGGAACCGCGGTGGGCGCTGAGCGGCGCGGTGGTGTGCAGCTTCCTCAGCCGTTCCCGCACGGTGGCGTGGGCGCGGGTCACGGCCTTGGCGTGCCGGGCCGCCTCGGCCGGTTCGAGCCGGTCGCCCTCCAGTCGCGCGAGCGTGGTCAACTCGCCGAGTAGCGGGGCGAGCACATCGCCCCGGTCCATGCGGTCGAGGGTGGCGATCCGGGTCACCACCACGTCCGACGCGGCGTCGAGCCGCGCGAGGAGCGCGTCCACCTCCGCCTGCTCCCGGGCCACGAGCGCGTCCGCCTCCGCTTCCTTCTCGGCGACGAGCGCGTCCGCCTTCGCCTCCTTCTCGGCCACGAGCGCGTCGATCTCCGCGTCCAGGGCGTCGAACCGGGCGAGGAGGGCGTCCACATCGGGCTCGGGGGCCGCGGCGGCTCCCGCCGCGCGGAGTCCCCTCGCCTCGTGGCCCGCGTCGACGTGCGCGGCGGCGGCACCGGCCGGGGCGCAGACCAAGGTGGCGCACATCAGGGGCGGCAGAAGGAGGCCGCGGGAGACGAGGGCGCGCATGGACGTTCCTTTCGTGGCGGGGCGGGTGGTCCTTGGGCTCACCGTGGGAGGCACCGAAGCCCCCCGCAACCGGCCCCCGGGCCCGCCGTATCCCCCTCACCACTGGGTCCCACAGCTCTGACCAGGCACGTCCCCTGCCATGCCGCCGCCTCACAGGTCACTCGCGCGCGTTCCACCGTCCGTGTGTGCCGCCTCGAACAGCGGTGCGGGCGGAGACGTCGGACGGGTCCGGCCCGGTGGCCCGGCGGGGCCGGACGAGGGAAGGTCCGCCCCCTCAGTGGACCTGCGCCGCGAACGCCTCGTACGCCCGTTCGTCGAAGAGGACGAACCTGACCTCCTCCACCGACGTCTCGGCAGAGCGGACGGTTTCCACGGCGATACGGGCCGCGTCGTCCATGGGCCAGCCGTAGATCCCGGCAGAGACGGCGGGGAAGGCGACCGTGCGGGCACCCAATTCATCGGCCACACGCAGGGATTCGCGGTAGCAGGACGCCAGCAGGGCGGACCGGTCCAGGCTCTGGCTGTACACCGGGCCCACCGTGTGGATGACCCACCGGGCGTCCAGTGCACCGGCCGTGGTGGCCACGGCCCGCCCGGTCGGCAGGCCCTTGCCGTAGTGCGAGGCGCGGAGCCTCCGGCAGTCCTCCAGGATGGCCGGGCCGCCTCGCCGGTGGATCGCGCCGTCCACTCCTCCCCCGCCGAGGAGGGAGGAGTTCGCGGCGTTCACGATGGCGTCGACGGACTGCTGGGTGATGTCCCCCTGGACAAGCGTGATGGTGGTCATGACCACGTCTATAGCAGCAGTCGTCCGATCCTAGGCCCTGTCGTCACATTCCCGCCGTCGCCCGAAGGGCGGCCCCGCGGCGTCAGGTGCGTGCTCTCGGCGTGCCGGGCCCTGACCCGTGTA
>NZ_JBVIBK010000056.1:0-19949 GCF_055573455.1 Streptomyces sp. NPDC030183 | reverse complement strand
GCCACGGCGATCTGGCACAACTGGACCACCGGAGCCACAGTCAAACGCTCGCTGATCGCGTACGACCACTGAAGACATCCGACTCATTCATCTAGGGGCCGGTCGTTTGGATCACGTCGGCTTCGGGGTGCGTGCCAAGCCCCGCGGCCCAGGCGTGATCCGAATGACGTGCCCTAGCCGGCCTCGGACCACCGGCCCGTCCCCCGTTCGGCCTACCCCCGGCCGCCCCCTCCCCCCTCCCGCGCCATCGTCGTAGGAGCGCAGCTCGCTCGTACCGCGTACGCCGTGAGGGGTGGCCCACAGTGAACGACGCCGGAGGCAGGACGGGGGCGCTCGGGCCCGGTGCGGGCGGTTCCGCCACCGGGGACGGGCTGCTGCGCCGTCGCCGACGACGGTGGCTGCGGTGGACCGCGGCGGGGGCCGCGACGATGCTGGTCGGGGGCCTGGCGGTCGGGTGGGCCGCCTACCGGAGGCTGGACGGGAACATCACGTCGGACACGACGGCGGCGGACGAGCTGGCCCGGTACGAGCGGGAGCGGCCGACCTCGCTGGTGCGGGGCGCGCAGAACATCCTGCTGATCGGGTCGGACTCCCGGTCGGGCAGCGAGAACGGCCGGTACGGGCGGGACTCGGGCACCCAGCGGTCGGACACGACCATCCTGCTGCACCTGGCGGCCGACCGGCGCAGCGCTACGGCGGTCTCCCTGCCGAGGGATCTGATGGTGGACGTACCGGGCTGCCGGAGGGCCGACGGCACCCGGACACAGCCGACGTTCGCGATGTTCAACTACGCCTTCCAGGCCGGGGGTTCGGCCTGCACCATCCGGACGGTCGAGAAGATGACCGACATCCGCGTCGACCACCACATCGTCGTGGACTTCAGCGGCTTCAAGGAGATGGTCGACGCCGTGGACGGGGTCGAGGTCTGCGTCGAGGCCCCCATCCGCGACAAGGCCGCCAAGCTGCGGCTGCCCGCGGGCAGGGTGAAGCTCAACGGCGAGCAGGCGCTCGGCTATGTGCGGGCCCGCAAGACGCTGGGCGACGGCAGTGACACCGAACGCATGGACCGCCAGCAGCGGTTCCTGGCGGCGCTCGCCGCGAAGGTGCGCAGCAACGGCGTCCTGCTCAACCCGGTCAAGCTCTACCCGGTGCTGGACGCGGCCACCTCCTCGCTCACCACCGACCCCGGTCTGGCGAGTCTGCGCGGCCTCTACGACCTCGTCCGCGGGCTGCGCAGCCTTCCCGTGGAAAGGGTGCAATTCCTGACCGTTCCCAGGAAGTCGTACGCCCACAACGCCAATCGTGACGAGCTCGTCGAGCCGGCGGCGCACAGGCTTTTCGCCCGGCTGCGTTCCGACGCCCCCGTGGCCGTAACCCGGGAACTGCCGGAAGGGGCGCCCGAAGGCCATACGGAAGAGCTTTCGGGTGGCTCTTCTCTCACCCCCGAACCGATGCCCACGTTCCGCGGCCGCACGGCCGCCGAAGAGGGCTGCGAGTGACCGGAGCGGGTCCCTGCAGGTAAAACGCACGTCAACACGAGGAACAAATGCTCTAGGAAATGGGCAGATTGCCCACTTGTAGGGACGTGCAATGTGTCACCGCCGTCGCTTGACGCCTGATCGTGCGGCTAGTGTGAGCGATCCGGTGTGACAGGCCTTCTGGGTCACGCACCACTGCAGCGAGACCCGAGCGTCTTTTGAGGGGGAAGACGCCGCGTGGCCCCGACGGAGGAATCAGACAACCGTGGACGCGCAAGGCCGTGGGCGGGCGGAAGACATCGATCCCGCAGACCAGTGGGTACTCAACCCGAACACCGGTGAATACGAACTGCGACTGGCCCCTTCCGCACCGCAGTCAGGCGTACCCAGGCCCCGCCGGGCCACGCCCGCGGCGGCGGGGGCCAGAGCGGCCGGCACCTCCACGCGCTCGGCGACGGCGGCGCCCGACACCCGTGAGATCCCCGAGGTGGTCCCGGGACCGCGGCGTCGCCGGGGCACACCCGAGGAGGAGCCGCTGCCGGGCCGTCGTGGCGGCCGGGGGAAGACGAAGCCCAAGAAGTCCAAGGGCAAGCGGATACTGGTGTGGACGGGCGGCACGCTGGCCTTCGTACTGGTCGGTGTGACTGCCGCGGGCTACCTGTACTACCAGCACCTGAACGACAACATCACCTCCATCTCCGACGACGGCGCCGGCACCGGCGGCTTCAGCAAGGACCGGGCGATCAACCTGCTGGTGATCGGCACGGACAAGCGCACCGGCAAGGGCAACGAGTCCTACGGCGACAAGGAGAGCGTCGGCCACGCCGACACCACGATCCTGCTGCACGTCTCCAAGGACCGGACCAACGCGACGGCGATGAGCATTCCGCGCGACATGATCGTGGACATCCCGGACTGCGAGACGACGCAGGAGGACGGCTCCAAGAAGATCATCGCCGGTTCCAGCAAGGTCCGGTTCAACACGAGCCTCGGACAGGACGGCCGCACCCCGAGCTGCACCATGCGGACCGTGACGGAGCTCACCGGGATCGTTCCCGACCACTTCATGGTCGCCGACTTCAACGCGGTGAAGACCCTGTCCACCGCCATCGGCGGTGTGAAGGTCTGCCTCGCGAAGCCCATCAACGACTCCAAGTCGAAGCTGAACCTGTCCAAGGGCGAGCACGTCATCCAGGGCGAGCAGGCGCTGGCGTTCCTGCGCACCCGCTACAGCGTGGGCCTGGGCAGCGACCTGAGCCGGATCCAGCTCCAGCAGCAGTTCCTCAGCTCGATGATCCGCCAGATGAAGTCCGAGGACACCCTCACCGACGCCAGCAAGGTGATCGACCTGGCGGAGGCGGCCACCAAGGCGCTGTCCGTGGACTCGACGATCGCCGACATCAAGAAGCTGGCCTCGCTCGGCCAGGAGGTCGGCAAGGTGAAGACGAAGAACATCACCTTCACCACGGTGCCGGTGATCGACAACACCGACGGCGCGACCGTGCTGCCCACGCCGGGCAAGGCGGAGGAGCTGTTCGAGACCATCCGCAACGACATCTCGCTCAGCGAGGTGAAGAAGAAGGCCAAGGAGAAGCAGGCCGCGAAGCTCAAGGGCAAGCGCGCCGACGCCTCCGAGGTCCGGGTCAACGTCTACAACGGCGGCGCCGAGGCCGGCAGCGCACAGGCCACTCTCAACTGGCTGCAGAACGATGTCGGCGTGACGAAGTCCAGCCAACTCGGCAACGCGGGCAAGACGTTGTCGAAGACGACCCTCGAGTACGACCCGGACCAGGCCGACCAGGCGCGCAAGCTGGCCGACCTCATGGGGCTGTCCGCGTCCGCGCTGAAGCCCGGCGAGGGCAACAGCGAGACCAACTCCCAGGGGCTGCCCGCGATGGTGCTGACCCTGGGCAAGGACTTCAAGGGCGCCGGGGTGAAGATCAGCGGTTCGTCGTCGGCGGCGGACCTGGACGTCGAGAAGAACACGGCGGACAAGGAAAAGTGCGCCAGCTGATGACCTGACGGGGTCTTCTCGCGTCTGACAGGACGCACGTGGGGTGATTCACCGGGCGGGCGCGAGGGTGCGCCCGGCCGGTCGGTTCCGGTTGTCATCCGGCGGCACCCGCCGCCGTACCGACCCGTGTCCGCGTCCAAGTCCGGTGTTCGACCGGGCGCACGGACGCGGTCCCGGTCGGACGCGTGAGTGACCGGTGTCATCC
Organism: Streptomyces sp. NPDC030183; assembly: GCF_055573455.1. NCBI lineage: Bacteria > Bacillati > Actinomycetota > Actinomycetes > Kitasatosporales > Streptomycetaceae > Streptomyces > Streptomyces sp. NPDC030183. The sequence goes on along the minus strand of NZ_JBVIBK010000056.1, from coordinate 16,252 downwards.
GGGCAGAAGGTGTGACGCGTTCAAGAGAGCATGCGTACATCCCAGTTGGGGTCTCGGAAGTCCAACAGGAGGCGGGGGCGGCCCCGTCGGCACAGCAGGGTGGGGAGGGGCAGGGAGATGGTACGGAGCGACGTGCGCGGGGACGGGGGGCGGCCGCGCGTCGAGGCACCCGGCGAGCGGGGCGATGGCCTCGGATCGCCGGACGGCTCGTCCGGCGACGACGGGAGCGCCAGAGTCCCGGAACAGCGCGGACGGGGCGGCGGCGCGACCGCCGGAGGGCGCAGGCGGGCCGGTACGGGCACGCCGCGCAGGCGCAGGCGGGCGCTGCGCTGGTCGGCGACCGTGCTGGCGGTGGTGATACTCGGCACCGCGGGCGCCGGTTACCTCTACTACCAGCACCTCAACCGCAACATCAAGAAGGAGGAGCTGAACCTCGGCGACACGAAGATCGCCGAGCCCACCCCCAACGCGGCGGGCCAGACCCCGCTGAACATCCTGCTCATCGGCTCCGACGCGCGGGACACCGAGGAGAACCAGAAGCTCGGCGGCGCCCGGGAGACCTTCGGCGGCACACCGCTCGCCGACGTGCAGATGCTGCTGCACCTGTCCGCCGACCGCAGCAACATGTCGGTCATCAGCATGCCCCGCGACACCCTGCTCGACATCCCCAAGTGCACCGACCCGGACGACGGCAAGGTGTACGGGGCGACCAGCCGGACGATGACCAACGAGTCCCTGGGCCGCGGCGGACCCGGTTGCACCGTCGCCACCTGGCAGGAGCTGACCGGCATCCACATCGACCACTTCATGATGGTCGACTTCGCCGGGGTGGTCTCGATGGCCGACGCCATCGGCGGCGTACCGGTCTGTGTCACCGACAACATCGAGTCCCGGGACAGTCAGGGTCACGGCTCCGGCCTGAAGCTGGAGAAGGGCACCACGTCCATCAAGGGCAAGCAGGCCCTGCAGTGGCTGCGCACCCGGTACGGCTTCGAGGACGGCAGCGACATCGCGCGCGCCAAGGCGCAGCACATGTACATGAACTCGATGGTCCGCGAGCTGCGCGAGAACGCCACGCTGACCAACCCGAACAAGCTGCGCCGGCTCGCGGAGGAGGCCACGACGGCCCTCACCGTCGACCCGGGCCTCGGTGACGTGGCGGCGCTCTACGACCTCAGCAAGGAACTGCGCAAGGTCGAGCCGGCCCGGATCACGATGACGACGATGCCGTTCACCTATGTCGGCGCGCGCGTGGTGCCCAAGGAGGGCGACGCGGAGAAGCTGTTCCGGCTGGTGCGCGAGGACATCGCCCTCGACGGCAAGGACGCGAAGAAGGCGACCACCGAGGACCTGACCTCCGACGACCCGGCGGCGGCGGACGACGAGATCGGCGTGCTGGTGCAGAACGGCACCCTGACGTCCACGCTCGGTGCGGCCCCCGGCCGGGCCCACACCGTCTCCCAGCTCCTCGTCGACGAGGGGTTCACCAAGACCACGGCCGACACGACCACCGCCACCACCGAGGACAAGACGGTCGTGCGCTACCCGAGCGCCGAGCTGGAGGGCGACGCCCAGGCGGTCGCCAAGGCGCTCGGCATCCCGCTCGGCCAGGTGGAGAAGTCGACGAACGTCAGCGGCGTCACGCTCGTCGTCGGCGCCGACTGGCGCGAGGGCGACGCGTACAAGGCCGAGAAGAAGGACGACAGGACCCCGAAGTCGGCGGACGCGATGAACGGCGCGGACGACAAGGCATGCATGAAGGTGAACCCGAACTTCACCTGGTAGTGCCCGGACGAGCGTGGGGCCCCTCCCGGATGCCGGGAGGGGCCCCACGCTCGTGCGCTGACCCGGTTCAGCTCTCGGTGAGCACCGCCGGGCGGCGGGACGCGATGACCTTCTTCGCCAGCGACTTCGGGCTGGTCAGGAAACCGAAGCCCCACGACATGTGCATCGTGGCGAGGGCCACGGGGATCTGGAGCCGGGCCTTCAGCGGCAGGCCCCTGCCCGCCGGGACCGAGCCCGCGACGATCGCCGCGAGATAACCGCCGGGGACGACGAACCCGAGCGGCGTGAGCAGCGCCCCCACCAGCAGACCGGCGGCTATCGCGCACACGGCGGTCGGCGGGGCGAGGTAGCGCAGGTTGATGGAGCCCTGGTGGTAGCGGGCGACGACATGGCGCCAGCGACCGTAGTCCTTGTACTGCTTGGCCAGCGCCTTCACGCTGGGCCGGGGCCGGTAGGACACCTTCAGCTCCGGCGAGAACCAGATGAGGCCGCCGGCCTCCCTGATCCGGAAGTTCAGCTCCCAGTCCTGGGCGCGGATGAACTCCACGTTGTAGCCGCCCTGCCGCTCCAGCGCCTCGCGGCGGAACACGCCCAGGTACACCGTCTCGGCCGGACCGGCCTGCCCGCCCGTGTGGAAGGCGGCGTTGCCCACGCCGATCTTCGAGGTCATGGCGGCGGCGACGGCGCGCTCCCAGTCGTTCTCGCCCTCGGCGTGCATGATGCCGCCGACGTTCTGCGCGCCGGTCTCCTCCAGGAGCCGCACGGCGGTGGCGATGTAGTTCGGCGAGAGCATGCCGTGGCCGTCGACGCGGACCACGATCGGATGGCGGGACGCCTTGATCGCGGCGTTCAGCGCGGCGGGCGTACGACCGGTGGGGTTCGGCACGGTGTGCACACGCGGGTCTTCGGCCACGAGCCGGGCCGCGATCTCGTCCGTACGGTCCGTGGACGGACCGAGGGCGATCACGACCTCCATCTCGCCGGCGTACTCCTGCGCGAGGATCGCTTGGACGGCCCCGCGCAGATGCCGCTCCTCATTGAGGACGGGCATGATCACAGACACGGCGGGGAGCCGCACGTCGGGCTTGGCGTTCATAGGGGGCTCACGTTACCGCGAACGGGGGACTGCGACGCGCGCCGCCCGGTCGCCGGTGCGGGCCGCGCGGCCACTGCGCCTACGGTGCTCAGCGTTCCCGCCTCTCCCCCGACCGGTCACGCGGAGGTGTCCCCCATGCCCACACCGCCCCGCCGCCCCGCACGGCCGCAGCAGCCCAGGCCCCCGGTACGCCCCAGGAAACGGAGCTGGGCCCTGCGGGCGGCGACCACGCTGTCGGTGGTGGTACTGGCCGCCGCGGGCATCGGGCACGCGGTCGTCACCAGCCTCGACGACAGGATCTCCCGCGTCGACCCCTTCAAGGACATGAAGAACCGCCCCGAGGCGGGCCACGGCATGAACGTCCTGCTGGTCGGCACCGACGGCCGCGACCGCATCACCGAGGAGCAGCGGCGCGCCTACCGCCTCGGCGGCGCCCCCTGCCACTGCACGGACACCATGATGATCGTCCACATCTCGGCGGACCGGGAGCGGGCCAGCGTCGTGAGCCTGCCGCGCGACTCCTACGCCGAGGCGCCGGCGCACACCGACCGCAGCACCGGGAAGACCCGCCCCGCCCATCCGATCAAGCTGAACGCCGCGTACGCGGAGGGCGGCCCCCAGCTCACGGTCCGCACGGTCGAGCACATGACCAAGGTGAAGATCGACCACTATGTCGAGGTCGACTTCACCAGCTTCATGCGGACCGTCGACGTCCTCGGCGGCGTGAGGATCTGCACCGCCCACCCCCTCAAGGACTCCTACACCGGTCTCGACCTGCCCGCGGGCTCCCACGACCTCGACGGCGGCCAGGCCCTGCAGTACGTCCGCTCCCGGCACGCCGACGGCTCCTCCGACCTGGGCCGCATGAAACGCCAGCAACGCTTCATGGCCGCGCTCATGGCGCAGGCCACGTCCTCCGGGGTGCTCCTCAACCCGATCAGGTTCCGTGACGTCACCCGGGCCGTCCTCGGCTCGGTACGCGCCGACAAGGAGTTCGGCACCGGCGAGCTGCTCGACCTGGGCCGCGCCATGCGCGACCTCACACCGGCCTCCTCCGAGTTCACCACCGTCCCCATCGGCCGCATGGGCCATGTCGTCGAAGGGCTCGGCTCGACCCTGAAGTGGGACACCGCCAAGTCGCGCCGCCTCTTCAAGGCCCTCCGCGACGACCGCCCGCTCGCTCCCTACCGGACCCGCGGCAAGCGCGCCCTGGTCGAGGTGGCCCCGCAGCAGATCCGCGTCCAGGTCGAGAACGGCACGACCCGCGCCGGCCTCGGACGCGAGGTCGACCGCCAGCTGGCCGCCACCGGTTTCCGCACCACCCGCACTCCCGTGAACGCCCGGCGCACCGACGTCCGCCGGACGATCGTCCTCCACGACCCGCGCTGGGACCGCTCGGCGCAGTCCCTGGCGACGGCTCTGCCGGGCGCGGAGCTGCGGGAGGCCCCGGGGCAGGGCCCCGTCCTGAGGGTGATCGCCGGGGCGGACTTCAAGAAGGTGCGCAAGGTACGGGCCGAGGACCCCGACCAGGGGGAGTTCGGAGTGGTGACGGGCGACGAGGTGACCTGCCCCTGAAGGGCACGAGCGGTGCTCGGCGCCGGGGGGCGGCCCGGAGGGCGGTTCAGTCGCCCAGGCCGTCCGCGATCCTCTTCTCGCGCAGCTCCAGGATCGCCTTCCGGCGGGCCAGCCGGTGCGTCCGGCGGATCTGCGCCTCCTGGTAGCGCCGCCGGTCCCGCTCCGTCTCCGGCAGCACCGGCGGCACCCGGCGCGGCTTGCCGTCGGCGTCGACCGCCGCGAACACCAGGTACGCCGACCCCACCTGCTGCGGCGGCGTCGACTCGTTCCACCGCTCCGCCAGCACCCGGACCCCGATCTCCATCGAGGTCCGCCCCGTCCAGTTCACCTGGGCCTTCACATGGACCAGGTCGCCCACGCGGACGGGCTCCAGGAACGCCATCTCGTCCATGGAGGCGGTGACGGCGGGCCCGCCGGAGTGCCGCCCGGCCACCGCGCCCGCCGCGTCGTCGACCAGCTTCATGATGACGCCGCCGTGCACCGTCCCCAGGAGGTTGGTGTCGTTGTGGGTCATGATGTGGCTCAGGGTGGTCCGGGACGCCGAGGTCGGCTTGCCCGGTATATCGGATTCCGCTGCGGGGGCCTGCTCTGTCATGGCGTCCACCTTATGCGTGACCTCGGAAGGTCCGCTTTGCATCAGCTTGGCAACAGCCCCGCTGCGAAATCCCGGCGACCCTTGTACGGCCCGCGGGGGAGCCCTGCACACTGGGGCGCATGAACGATTGGCCCGAGGGATGGTCCGACAGCAACCGCGGCGGCGGGTACGGACAGGGAAGCGCAGGCGCACACCCCGACGGGGCGCGCGTGGCGCGCCAGGTCCGCCGCGGTCCGTCGGCACCCCCTCAGGGCGGTGTGCCGCAGCAGCCGGCGTACGGCGACGCCTACGACAGCTACAGCGCCGGCTCCGAGCCGTACGACAGCGGCTACAACACCGGCCAGGTGTACGGCGGCGGCGGTCCTGGCGGCCCCGGCGGGTACGACGGCCGGGGTGAGCGCCCCGCGCCGAACTGGCGGCGCCGGATCAAGTGGACGGCGATCGTCGTCACCGTCGTCGTGCTGGGCACGTCGATCGGCACGTACTTCTGGGCCGACTCCAAGCTGAACCGCGAGGTCGACCTGTCGAAGGTCATCGACCGGCCGGAGGAGGGCGAGGGCACCAACTACCTGATCGTCGGTTCCGACAGCCGCGAGGGCCTGTCCGACGCACAGAAGAAGGAACTGCACACCGGGTCCGCCAACGGCAAGCGCACCGACTCGATGATGATCCTGCACACCGGGTCCAACGGTCCGACGCTGATCTCGCTGCCCCGCGACTCGAACGTGGAGATCCCCACGTTCGTCGGCTCCGAGTCCGGCAAGACGTACAAGGGCACCGGCCGCCAGGTGAAGCTGAACGCCGCGTACGCCGAGGACGGGCCGGAACTGCTGGTGCGGACCGTCGAGGCCAACACGGGACTGCGCATCGACCACTATGTGGAGATCGGCTTCGCCGGCTTCGCGAACATCGTCGACGCGGTCGGCGGCGTGGAGATCGACATCCCCAAGGGCGGTCTGAAGGACACCAAGTCGGGCGCGAACTTCGAGGCGGGCAAGCAGACGCTGAACGGCGAGCAGTCCCTCGCCTTCGTCCGCACCCGCTACGCCCTCGCGGGCAGCGACCTCGACCGCACGAAGAACCAGCAGAAGTTCCTCGCGGCCCTCGCCGGCCAGACGGCGACGCCGAGCACGGTCCTGAACCCCTTCAAGCTGTACCCGACGATGAGCGCCGGTCTCGACACGCTGATCGTCGACAAGGACATGGGCCTGTTCGACCTGGCCGACATGTTCTGGGCGATGAAGGGCGTCACGGGCGGCGACGGCAAGTCGATGAACATGCCGATCTCGGGCAACGCCGGCAACGGCAACCTCCAGTGGGACACCGCGAAGGTGAAGAAGCTGGTGGAGGAGCTGAAGAACGACGAGACGGTGACGGTCTCGGGCAACTGACCGCCGCGCCGACGCGTGACGGCACTGCACGACGCAGCCGAGGGGCATCCCGTACGGGGTGCCCCTCGGCCGTGCGGGTGGGACCGCGCTCGGCTCAGGCCGTCGCGCCCGACATCGCCCGGCACATCTCGGAGCAGCGGCGACACGCCTCGGCACAGCGCATCATCTGGGGATCGTCCGGCATGGACATACACGCCTCGGCGCACATGTCACAGGCGCGGGCGCACATCGCGCACATCTCGGCGCTCATCGGGGAGCGGCGCATCATCATGTCCGCGCACATGCGGGTCATCTCGGCGCAGTCCATCAGCGCGCGCATGATCTGCATCTGGGCCTGACCGCCGGCCTGCATGCAGGAGCTCATGGTCTCCTCGCACACGGTGTGGCACGTCATGCACGCGTTGACGCAGTCCTGCATCTCCTTGCTCATCGCGGTCATGGTTCCGGTCTCCTGCATGGCTCCTCCAGGGTGGGAGCGGGGGTCCGGGGCGGACCCCGTGCTCTTCCGTCCTACGCCTCCCCGCCGCCACCCGCCATGGGACGGAGGCGAACATTCCGCACCATCGACCCCACAAGTCAACGGCCCCCGGCGGGGTGCCGGGGGCCGTTCACAGGTTGCGCCGAAGGGGTTACGGCAGGTTGCGGGCCATGACGATGCGCTGGACCTGGTTCGTGCCTTCGTATATCTGCGTGATCTTGGCGTCGCGCATCATGCGCTCCACCGGGTAGTCGCGGGTGTAGCCGTAGCCGCCGAGGAGCTGGACGGCGTCGGTGGTGACCTCCATGGCGACGTCGGAGGCGAAGCACTTGGCGGCGGCGCCCTGGAAGGTGAGGTCGCTGTCGCCGCGCTCGGAGGCGGCGGCGGCCTGGTAGGTCAGGGCGCGGGCGGCGGCGATCTTCATGGCCATGTCGGCGAGCATGAACTGGATGCCCTGGAAGTCGGCGATGGGCTTGCCGAACTGCTTGCGCTCCCGGACGTAGCCCTTGGCGTAGTCGAGGGCGCCCTGGGCGACGCCGAGGGCCTGGGCGGCGATGGTGATGCGGGTGTGGTCCAGCGTCTTCATCGCCGTGGCGAAGCCGGTGCCCTCCTCGCCGATCATGCGGTCGGCCGGGATGCGGACGTTGTCGAGGTAGACCTCGCGGGTCGGGGAGCCCTTGATGCCGAGCTTCTTCTCCGGGGCGCCGAAGGAGACGCCCTCGTCGGACTTCTCCACGACGAACGCGGAGATGCCCTTGGAGCGCTTGGCCGGGTCGGTGACGGCCATCACCGTGTAGTACTCGGACTCGCCGGCGTTGGTGATCCAGCGCTTCACGCCGTTGAGGATCCAGTGGTCGCCGTCGCGGACCGCCTTGGTCTTCATACCGGCGGCGTCGGAGCCGGCGTCGGGCTCGGACAGGCAGTACGAGAACATCGCGTCGCCCTTGGCGAGCGGGCCCAGGTACTTCTTCTTCAGCTCCTCGGAGCCGGAGAGGATCACCGGGAGCGAGCCCAGCTTGTTGACGGCCGGGATGAGGGAGGAGGAGACGCAGACGCGGGCCACCTCCTCGATCACGATGACCGTGGCGAGCGCGTCGGCGCCGGCGCCGCCGTACTCCTCGGGCACGTGCACGGCGTGCAGGTCGTTGGCGACGAGCGCGTCGAGCGCCTCGCGGGGGAAGCGGGCCTCCTCGTCGACCGCGGCGGCGTGGGGCGCGATCTTCGCCTCGGCGAGGGAACGGATCGCGTCGCGGAGCATGTCGTGCTCCTCGGACGGGCGGTACAGGTCGAAATCAGCCGATCCGGCCAAGGTCTCTCACGCTCCCGATGCTAACTACCGTTAAGTAACTCAAATTTTAAAGGGCCTGCCCACGCGAGAGATACGTGAGCTTGGCGACAGGTCCGGCGGCGGGTGCGGCGCCAGGGGGAATCTGCCCGGTGAGGGGCCCGTACACGCCCCGACTATGCTCAGTCAGCGCAGTTGCCGCGCACGTCGCGGCGGACCCTCGGCCGTACATCCCAGGAGCATCCATGGCCCTCAAGATCACCGTGATCGGCACCGGCTATCTCGGCGCCACCCACGCCGCGGCCATGGCCGAGCTGGGATTCGAGGTGCTCGGGCTCGATGTCGTCGAAGAGAAGATCGAGATGCTGCGCCGGGGTGAGGTCCCGATGTACGAGCCGGGCCTGGAGGAACTGCTGCGCAGGCATGTCGCCGGGATCGAGGGCTCCACCGGGCGGCTGCGCTTCACGACCGACTACGCCGAGGTCGCGGCCTTCGGCGATGTCCACTTCGTCTGTGTGAACACCCCGCAGCGGCACGGCGAGTACGCCTGCGACATGTCGTACGTCGACGCAGCCTTCGCCTCGCTCGCCCCGCATCTGACGGGCCCGGCCCTGGTCGTGGGCAAGTCGACCGTGCCCGTGGGCTCCGCCGACCGGCTGGCCGCCTATCTCGCCGAGCACGCGCCCGCGGGCGCGGACGCCGAGCTGGCCTGGAACCCGGAGTTCCTGCGTGAGGGCTTCGCGGTGAACGACACGCTGCACCCGGACCGGATCGTGGTGGGCGTGCGCAGCGAGAAGGCGGAGAAGCTGCTGCGCGAGGTGTACGCCACGCCGCTCGCGGAGGGCTCCCCGTTCGTGGTCACGGACTTCCCGACCGCCGAGCTGGTGAAGACGTCCGCGAACTCCTTCCTCGCGACGAAGATCTCCTTCATCAACGCCATGGCCGAGGTGTGCGAGGCCGCCGGGGGCGATGTCGCCAAGCTGGCGGAGGCCATCGGGCACGACGACCGGATCGGGCGGAAGTTCCTGCGCTCCGGTATCGGGTTCGGCGGCGGGTGTCTGCCGAAGGACATCCGGGCGTTCATGGCGCGGGCGGGCGAGCTGGGCGCCGACCAGGCGCTGACGTTCCTGCGGGAGATCGACTCGATCAACATGCGGCAGCGCGGCCGGATGGTCGAGCTGGCCCGGCAGGCGCTGGGCGGTGGCCCCTTCCTGGGCAGGCGGGTCGGCGTGCTGGGCGCGACCTTCAAGCCGGACTCCGACGACGTCCGGGACTCCCCCGCGCTCAACGTGGCCGGGCAGATCCACCTCCAGGGCGGCCAGGTCACGGTGTTCGACCCGAAGGGCATGGACAACGCGCGTCGGCTGTTCCCGACGCTCGCGTACGCCGACTCGGCGCTGGAGGCCGTGCGGGGCGCCGACATCGTGCTGCACCTGACGGAGTGGCGCGAGTTCCGGGAGCTGGACCCGGAGGCGCTGGGCGAGGTCGCGTCCCGCCGCCTGGTCCTGGACGGACGCAACGCGCTGGACCCGGAGCTGTGGCGCCGGGCCGGCTGGACCTACCGCGCGATGGGCCGGCCGACGGCCTGACGGGCGCCGGCCCGCGTTCCGTGCGGGCCGCCCGGTGACGGGCGACGCCGTTCCGGCCGAGGCTCAGTCGGCCGGAACGGCGTCTGCGCTCATTCTCCACCGTTCCGGTCCCCCGTGGGTGCGAAGCGCTTACTTCGCCGGTGACTCATGGGGTGATGTACGGCTCACAGGGCTCACTTGGCGCGGTAGCGGCGCATCTTCGCACGGGCTCCGCACACTTGCATCGAGCACCAGCGGCCCCGTCCGGCGGGGCTGCGGTCGTAGTACGCCCAGTGGCAGTCGGCGGCCTCGCACGCCTTGAGGCGCTGCCAGGTGCCCGCCGTGAGGGCCTCGGCGACGGCCGCGGCCACCCGGGCCAGGAGCGGCGCCGGCTCGGAGGCGGGGCGCAGGGTCGCCGAGCCGTCCTCGGCACGGACGGCGACGACGAGCGGTGCCCCGGCGAGCAGGTCGCCGAGCGGGGTCACCGCGCGGTGCGGGGGGTGCCCCGCGTGCGCGAGGCAGACGGCCCGCAGGGACTCACGCAGTTCCCGTACGTCCGCGAGGTCCTCGGACGGTGTCAGGGCGAGACGCGCCCGGCCCTCCGGGGTGTCGAGGGCGTCGGCACCCGACTCCAGGTCCAGCGTGTTCACCAGGCTCTCGACGAGGGCCAGGCCGCCGGGGGCGGGCGCTCTCTCACTCATGCTTGCGACGTTACCGCCCATGGGGAAGCATGCAGTAACCGTTACTGGTTACCCGCCTCTACAGGTAACCGGATCCGGTGACCGGACACAGAGCGAAGGAGAACGGTCATGGCCATCGCCAAGCTGGATGTCGTCGTCCTGGACTGTCCCGACCCGGCAGCGCTCGCCGGGTTCTACGCCGAGCTGGTCGGCGGGGAGGTCTCCGGCGAGGGCGACTGGGTGGATCTGAGGGTGCCGGACGCGGGCGTGAAACTGGCGTTCCAGCAGGCTCCGGGCTTCGAGCCGCCGGAGTGGCCCTCGCCGTCGCGTTCCCAGCAGTTCCACCTCGACGTGAACGTGGCGGACCTGGACGCGGCGGAGAAGGAGGTGCTGGCGCTCGGGGCGAAGCCGCTGGACGTGGCGGACCGGGAGCGGGGCTTCCGGGTGTACGCCGACCCGGCGGGGCATCCGTTCTGCCTGTGCCGGGCCTGAGTCCGGCCGGCGAGGGCCCGGCCCGGGACCGCCCGGACGGGCCCTCGCCTCCGTGTCAGCCGTCCAGGTCGGCGATCCTCGCCGTCGAGGGCCCGCGGCGGTCCCGGGCCGCACGCGCCGTGAAGTCGGCGCTGCGCAGGACCCGTTGGACGTTGCCCCAGGTGAGCAGGGCGAGGTCGGCGGGGGACCAGCCGCGCTGGAGGAGCTCGGCGACGAGGTGGGGGTAGCAGGAGGCGTCGGTGAGGTCCTCGGGGTGGGCGGCGCCGGAGTCGTAGGTGCCGGAGAGGCCGACGCACTCGGGGCCGGCGATCGAGCGGACATGGTCGAGGTGGTCGGCGACGTCGCGCACGGAGGGGCCGGTCTGCTCGGCGGTGAGCGGCACCATGCACAGGCCGTGGGCCTCGCCGAGCGCGGCCAGCAGGTCGTCGGGAAGGTTCGCGGGGTGGGGGCGCAGGGCGTGGGCCGCCGAGCGGGTGAACAGGACCGGGGCGCGGGAGACCACGAGGGTCCGGCGGATCGTCTGCTCGGAGGCGCCGGAGAGGTCGGCGAGGACGCCCACCCGGTTCATCTCGCGGACCACCTCCTCGCCGAACCTGCTGAGCCCGGACTCGCTCGCCCAGGAGACGCCGACGAGGGTGAGGGCCCTCACGCCGAGCGCCTGCAGGGCGCGCAGGACGCCGAGGGAGTCGCCGAGGGCGGAGGCGCCGGCGGGGCCGAGCAGGATGGCGACACGGCCGAGGTTGTGGGCGTCGGTGATCTCCCCCGCCGTGCGGACGAGCCGCAGGCCCTCGGGGTGGGCGTGGACCACCGTCTGGGCCAGGTCCAGTTGGTCGAGGGTCGCACAGACGGCCCGGTCGCCCGTGAGCGGCTCGGCGAGGTGCAGGGACCAGAACAGGGCGCCGATGTGCCCCTTGCGCATGCGGGGCACATCCGTGTCCACGGCGTGCTCGCCCAGCTCCAGGTCGTACCAGGGGAGATGGCGCAGCGCCTGGGGCAGCCCGCTGTAACCGTCGGCCACGGGATGGTCGGCGAGGAAGGCGTGCGCCTCCTCCAGCCCGTCCGGCTCCGCGAGCGCCTCGGGGTCCTCGAGCCGCTCGGGGGTCCTCGCCCCCTCCGCTGGGGGCGTGTCGTGCCCGGTCGTGCCGTCCGGCGGGGCCGCCGGTTCCGCCGGAGTCGGTTCCGCCGGACGAAACAGGTGGCTCGGCTTCGGCTTCCCCTTCGTGGGGGCGTCGAGCCGTCCCGCCTCCGCTGTCGCTTGCAGTTCGTCCTGCAGGTCTGCCATGGCGGACCTCCGTAGCCGGTCGGTGAACGCAGTTACCGTCACCGTGCCACGGGGGCCGCCCGGATTCCTGGTGGGTGCGGCGTTCGGGGGTACGGCCGCCCCGCCGGGCGGGGGCCGTACCGCCGGCCGGGTGTCACCCGTCCAGCTGCTCCAGGGTCGCGTTCGATGGGCCCGTACGGGACTTCAGGTCGCGGGCGACGTCCTCGGCGGCGCCCAGGACGCGTACCGCGTTCTGCCAGGTGAGCTTGGCGAGGTCGGTCCGGGACCAGCCGCGGTCGAGGAGTTCGGCGATCAGGTTCGGATAGCCGGAGACGTCGTTCAGGCCGTCGGGGGTGAAGGCTGTGCCGTCGTAGTCGCCGCCGATGCCGAGGTGGTCGATGCCGGCGACCTCGCGCATGTGGTCGAGGTGGTCCGCGACGGTGGCGACCGTGGCGACGGGGCGCGGGTTGCGCTCCTCGAACTCGCGGTGGACGCGCATGGCCTCGGGGGTGGTGTCGAGGTGGTGGAGGCCGTGGGCGCGCATGTTCTCGTCGGCGGCGACGGTCCAGTCGACGGCGGCCTGGAGGACGAACTTCGGCACGAAGGTCACCATCGCCACTCCCCCGTTGGCGGGGAGGCGTTCGAGGACGTCGTCCGGGATGTTGCGAGGGTGGTCGCAGACGGCCCGGGAGGAGGAGTGGGAGAAGATCACCGGGGCGGCCGAGGCGTCCAGGGCGTCCCGCATGGTGGTCGCGGCCACATGCGAGAGGTCGACGAGCATGCCCTCGCGGTTCATCTCCCGGACGACGGCGCGGCCGAAGGCGGACAGGCCGCCGACCGCCGGTTCGTCGGTGGCGGAGTCCGCCCAGGCGATGTTGTCGTTGTGGGTCAGCGTCATGTAGCGGACGCCGAGCGCGTACAACGCGCGTAGCGTCGCGAGGGAGTTGTCGATGGAGTGACCGCCCTCGGCTCCCATCAGGGAGGCGATGCGGCCCTCGGCACGGGCCGCCTCCATGTCGGCGGCGGTCAGCGCGGACCGCAGCCGCTGCGGATAACGGTCGATCAACTGCCGTACGCAGTCGATCTGTTCGAGGGTGGCGGGGACGGCGCCCGGCAGGAACGCGGCGTCCGAGGGCACGTACACCGACCAGAACTGGGCCCCGACGCCGCCGGCGTGCAGCCGGGCGAGGTCGGTGTGCAGATAGGCGCTCTGGTCGCTGGCGATGTCGCGGGCGCCCAGGTCGTAGCGGACCTGTTCGCGCAGCGCCCACGGCAGGTCGTTGTGCCCGTCGGCGACCGGGAACTCGCGCAGCAGCTCCCGGGCCTCCTCCAGCGAAGTCGTCCCCGTCATCCCGGTCACTTCCTCTTCCCCCGTCGTCCCCGTCACTTGCCGTGTTCCCCCGTCCTCCCGGTCGCCCGGGTCGTCGCGGCTTCCGTGGTCAGTGGTGCGTCACTTGCCGAAGCCGAAGCCGCCGCCCGCCCCCTCGACCTTGGTGCGCAGGCGCTTGCCCTTCTCGGTGGCCTGGTCGTTCAGCTCCTGCTGGAACTCCCGCATGCGGCCGAGGAGTTCCTCGTCCTGGGTGGCGAGGATGCGGGCGGCGAGGAGTCCGGCGTTGCGCGCCCCGGCCACGGACACGGTCGCGACGGGCACCCCGGCCGGCATCTGCACGATCGACAGCAGCGAGTCCATGCCGTCGAGGTACTTCAGCGGTACGGGGACGCCGATGACCGGCAGCGGGGTCACGGAGGCGAGCATGCCGGGCAGATGGGCGGCGCCGCCGGCCCCGGCGATGATCACCTTGAGGCCCCGGTCCGCGGCCTCCTCGCCGTAGGCGACCATCTCGCGCGGCATGCGGTGCGCGGAGACCACGTCGACCTCGTAGTCGATCTCGAACTCGTCGAGGGCCTGCGCGGCGGCCTCCATGACGGGCCAGTCGGAGTCCGACCCCATGACAATGCCTACGACCGGGCTCATTCGGTGATCGTGCCTCTCAGGTATCCGGCGGCGTGACGGGCGCGCTCCAGCACGTCGTCGAGGTCGTCGCCGTAGGTGTTCACGTGACCGACCTTGCGGCCGGGCTTCACGTCCTTGCCGTACATGTGGATCTTGAGCTGGGGGTCGCGGGCCATGCAGTGCAGATACGCCGAGTACATGTCCGGGTAGTCGCCGCCGAGGACGTTGACCATGACGGTCCAGCGCGCGCGGGGGCGCGGGTCGCCGAGCGGGAGGTCGAGGACGGCCCGTACGTGGTTGGCGAACTGCGAGGTGACGGCGCCGTCCTGGCTCCAGTGGCCGGAGTTGTGGGGGCGCATGGCCAGCTCGTTGACCAGGATGCGGCCGTCGCGGGTCTGGAACAGCTCGACGGCGAGGTGGCCGACGACGTCCAGTTCCTTGGCGATGCGCAGGGCCATCTCCTCCGCCTGGAGGGCGAGGGCATGGTCGAGGTCGGGCGCCGGGGCGATCACGGTGTCGCAGACCCCGTCGACCTGCCGGGACTCGACGACCGGGTAGGCGACGGCCTGGCCGTGCGGGGACCGTACGACGTTGGCGGCGAGTTCCCGTACGAAGTCGACCTTCTCCTCGGCGAGGACCGGCACTCCGGCGCGGAACGGCTCGGCGGCGTCCTCGACGGAGCGGACCACCCACACGCCCTTGCCGTCGTAGCCGCCGCGGACGGTCTTGAGGATGACCGGAAAACCATCACCCTCGGCCGCGAAGGCCGCCACGTCCGCCGGATCGGCGACGATGCGGTGCCTCGGGCAGGGCACGCCGATCGCGTCGAGCCTCGCCCGCATCACGCCCTTGTCCTGGGCGTGTACGAGGGCGTCCGGGCCCGGGCGCACGGGGATGCCGTCCGCCTCCAGCGCCCGGAGGTGCTCGGTGGGTACGTGTTCGTGATCGAAGGTGATCACGTCGCAGCCCTGCGCGAACGCGCGCAGCGTCTCCAGATCGCGGTAGTCGCCGACGACGACATCACCGACGACCTGGGCCGCGGAGTCCTGAGGAGTGTCACTGAGGAGCTTGAACCTGATGCCGAGCGGGATGCCAGCCTCGTGCGTCATACGAGCGAGCTGACCGCCGCCGACCATGCCGACTACCGGGAACGTCACACCCCCAGAGTATCGGCCATGGAATCGGCCACCGTCCGGTGTCCGGTTTCCGCCCCCTTCCCCGGCCCGTGCCGTGCCTGTGAGGTGCTGCACAGGCGATGGCCAGGGCCGCTGGTTAGCATGGCGGAACCAGTTGATTTCGATCGAAGATCAACTGATTTCGGACCGACGGCACCGACCTGGTACCGGCCTGGTACCGACCGAGGTACGAACAGACCACCGAGCGACGGGGGCCGGCAGACGATGGGAAGTACCACCTCGGGGCCTCACACGAAGCCCCGCGGCGCCCTGCGCCGACGGATCGACCTCCTCGTCCGTGAGGTCGCGAAGTTCGGCGCGGTGGGCGGCGCCGGGCTGCTGGTGAACCTCGCCGTGTTCAACCTCGTCCGGCACACCACCGACCTCCAGGTCGTCCGGGCCAGCGTGATCGCCACGGTCGTGGCCATCGCCTTCAACTACGTGGGGTTCCGCTACTTCACCTACCGCGACCGGGACAAGAGCGGCCGGACGAAGGAGCTGAGCCTCTTCCTGCTGTTCAGCGTGGTGGGCCTGGTCATCGAGAACGGCGTCCTCTACACGGCGACCTACGGTTTCGGCTGGGACAGCCCCTTGCAGAGCAACATCTTCAAGTTCCTCGGCATCGGCGTCGCGACCCTCTTCCGCTTCTGGTCGTACCGCACCTGGGTGTTCCGCGCCCTGCCCGCCCGGGAGGCGGTGGCGAGCGCGGAGTCCTTCCTGGAGGCGGGCGCCGCGCACCCGCCCGCCCTGACCGGCGGGGGCCCGGCCAAGCGCCCGGAGGGCCGCCGTCAGGGTCCGTGACGGTCGCCCGCTAGGCCCTGCCGTCACATTCCCGCCGTCGCCCGGAGGGCGGCCCCGCGGCGTCAGGTGCGTGCTCTCGGCGTGCCGGGCCCTGACCCGTGTACTGGACGTACTCG
>NZ_JBVIBK010000055.1:0-20543 GCF_055573455.1 Streptomyces sp. NPDC030183 | reverse complement strand
CTCAAAGGCCAGCTCGACCTCGAACAGCACGGCGGCCGCACCATCGACGGCGTCGGCGTCCGGGTGGCCCAGCGGATCCTGGCGATGACCTGCGCGATCTGGCACAACCGCGCCACCGGCGCACCCATCACCAGGTCACTGATCGCCTACGACCACTGAGCCACATCGGAACTAATCGTCTAGCCGTCGCCCACTGATTGACGACCCGTCAGAAACGCTCGTACCGTCGCCGCATGGCCATCCAGGCGTACGACCTCACCGGCCGCACCGCGTTCGTCACGGGCGCCGCCGGCGGCATCGGCCGTGCCTCGGCCCTCCTCCTCGCCGAGGCGGGAGCGACCGTGCACTGCGCCGACCTCGACGTGCGGGGCCTGCACGAGACGGCCACGTCGATCAGGGAAGCGGGCGGCACCGCCCACACCCACCACCTCGACGTCACCGACCGCGTCCGTCTCGCACAGGCCGTGGCCGCCTGCGAGGGCCTCCATGTGATGGCGGCGATCGCCGGGATCATGCACAGCAGCCCCGTGCTGGAGACCCAGGACGGGGACCTCGACCGGCTGTGGAGCGTCAACTTCAAGGGAGTGCTGTACGCCTGCCAGGTGGCGGCCCGCCGAATGATCGCCGACGGAATCCGGGGCAGCATCGTCACCATGGCCTCCGGCGCGGTGGACACCGGCGGCCCAGGACTCCTCTGCTACGGCGTGACCAAAGCGGCCGTGGTCCAGCTGACGAAGACCCTGGCCACCGAGGTCGGCCCGCACGGCATCCGGGTCAACGCGGTCGCGCCCGGGTGGACCCGTACACCCATGACCGACCGCCACGACGACGCCGCCCAAGCGCGGACGGAATCGTTCATGGCCCGCCTGTCACCACTGGGCCGGGTCGGCGAGCCCGACGACATCGCGCACGCCGTACTGCACCTCGCCTCCGACGCCGCGTCATTCACCACGGGCCAGATCGTCCGCCCGAACGGCGGCGTGGCCATGCCCTGGTGACCTCACCCGCGAGCTCCCGCCCCCGCCCCGTCCACCCCGCCCCTCTCCCCCAGACCCCTTCGGCACGCAGTGCACGGGCAGGAGACTCAGCCCCCACCCCCCGGCCACGACCGCCCCCTCCACCACGCCGGCATCCGGCGCGACAGCGAGTCGCAGCGCTCCCCACCACCACAGCGCACCGAGTCCCAGAGTCGCCCCCCAGCGCACTATCCGCATAGCCGCCACCTCCAGGCCTTCGGGCCCCACCTCAACGACGCTAGACGGCCCTCGGCTCGGACGGGGAGGGCGCATCACCGGCACAGGGACGCACGACTCACTCACAGACAAGGCACCCACACGGCGCCCGACGCGCCCCGTGGCCTCACACCGCTCTCGACACGCACCCGGCGCACCCACCAGCCGCCCTGACCGCCCCCACCGCCCCACCATCAGTAGGCCCCCGCCCTCGTCCTCGCCCCCGGAACCGCCCAGGCGCAGGCACAGGTACAGGCACAGCCCTATCCGTGCTCCGCTTGAAACATCCAGTGATGCTTCTCGAGATCCGCCGTGATCCCGATGAAGATGTCCTGGCTCACCGGATCCGCCTCCGCGGTGCTCTCCACCCGTGTCCGCATCCGAGTGATCACCGCGCCGAGCGCGTCCACCAGTGTGCCCACGGCGTCCGTGTCCTTGACCCAGCCGTCGGGCACCTTTCCGATGCCGCTGCTCCCGGCCACCGTCGCGGCCCGGCCGTCCGGCGAGACACCCAGCGTGGCCGCTCGCTCGGCGACCGTGTCGGAGTGCAGTCGGGCGGTGTCCACGACCTCGTCGAGTTGCAGATGGACGGAACGGAAGCGGGGCCCGACGACGTTCCAGTGGATCTGCTTGGCCACGAGGGACAGGTCGACGAGGTCGACCAGGGCACCTTGCAGCGCCTCGGAGACGGTCTTGAGATCGGCCTCGGACAGCGGGCTCTTCACGACGTACATCGGCGCGCTCCGGTTCTCGATGGGACGTACGGACGCACGACCTGACCGGCCCTACGCCCTGACGACGGTGTGCGGACGCGCGAACGTCTCGCGCGCACGCCCCCGAGCCCGCCCCTCCACGATGACCGCACACCACCAGCCCGGCAAACGGGAACCCCGGCGCACACCCCACAGGGCCCGCCCTTTGAGCCCCACCGCTGAAGCTCACCCGCCGCCGCCCCACACCACACAAAAACCCCGACCGGCACCCCCAGGTCGCCCTGGAGGCCCCGCCCGGGGCTTCCGCTCACTTCTTCTTCAGCGGCGCGTGTCGAACCTCACGCACACACGTGCGGCTGTCACGCCGCCACGACGTCCACCGCTTCGGCGGGCGCCTTGATCGTGACCCGCTCCGGTGGCACACCGGCCACCGACACGGAGTTGAGCATGGGTCGACGCACTGGTGCTGGCACCGGCTCGGTGGCCGCTGCGGACTGGGCCAGCTCGGCAAGGGCGAGCTCGTCACTCACTTCCCGCATGAGCTCGGACATCCGTACGTCCAGCGCGTCGCAAATGGCGGAGAGCAGCTCGGAGGAAGCCTCCTTCTGCCCCCGCTCCACCTCGGAGAGATAGCCGAGTGAGACTCGGGCGGACGAGGAGACTTCGCGCAGAGTACGGCCCTGGCGCTGGCGCTGCCGACGCAGCACGTCACCAAGCAGGCGACGGAGCAGAATCATCGGTGGCTCCCTCCTCGGACCGTGTAGCCGCATCCTTCACGCCCCACCGTACCGCCTCGCGCTGCGGCCGTGCGGGGAGCGCTGTTGTGTTCACTCAGGGCTGCAAACATCAAGTCCCCCCGTTGTGTTCCGTATCCTGTGCCCGCTCATTCCCGGTCTGTTCGCCCGCTAGCTCCCGGAGGAGGAGTGCGAGCACGCTCCGTACACTCTCCATACGAATTTCCGCCCGGCCGCCGTTCAACCTCAACGACGCCACTTTCCCGCCACTGAATGCGCCCGAATCCGCGTTGAGGGGCCCGGCGACGGCGACATGGACCGTGCCGACGGGCTGCCCGTCCTGAGGGTCGGGGCCCGCGACCCCGGTGGTCGAAATTCCCCAGTCGGCGCCGAGCGCCTTGCGGACGCCGTCCGCCATCTGGGCCGCCACCTGCGGGTCCACCGCTCCGCGCTGGTCCAGGAGGGTGGCGTCGACGCCCAGCAACTGGTGCTTCACCTCGGTCGCGTAGGCGGTGACCGAGCCCCGGAACGCCTGGGAGGCGCCGGGGACGTCCGTGATCGCGGCCGCGACCAGACCGCCGGTGAGCGACTCGGCGACGGCGAGCGTCTCGCCCCTCACCCTCAGTAGTCGCAGCACGTCAGCGGCTGTGGACGTCACCGTTCCGCTCCCTCCGCCGCGGCCAGGCGCTCGGCGATTCCATGCCGGCGCAGCACAATGGCCTGTCTCACGTAGTCGAGTCCCGTGACGACGGTGAGAATGACCGCCACGGCCATCACCCAGAACCTCAGGGTGGCCAGGGGGCCCTCCAGCGCCAGGACGTACATCCCGACGGCGGTGCCCTGGGCCAGGGTCTTGAGCTTGCCCCCGCGGCTCGCGGGGATCACCCCGTACCGGATGACGACGAAACGCAGCAGGGTGATCCCGAGTTCGCGGCCGAGGATGACCGCCGTCACCCACCAGGGCAGATCACCGAGGGACGACAGGCAGATCAGCGCCGAGCCCATGATCGCCTTGTCGGCGATGGGGTCGGCGATCTTCCCGAAGTCGGTGACGAGGTTGTAGGTCCGGGCCAGATGGCCGTCGAAGATGTCGGTGATCATGGCGACGGCGAAGGCGGCCCAGGCCCAGGCCCGCCACACGGGGTCGTACCCGCCGTCCATGAGCATCAGCACCACGAAGCCGGGCACGAGGACCAGGCGGACCATGGTCAGGATGTTCGCGATGTTCCAGAGGCTGGCCTGGTTGACGGCGGCAGCGCCGAGCTTCCCGCCACGCACGGGCTTGGCGTCTCCGGGAGCGCTCGGGGCGCCGGGAGCGCCGGAGGCACTCGTGGCGCTCTTGGCGCCGGGGGAGCCGCCCGCCGCGGATGCCGGGACTCCCGTCATCTGGCCGCCTCCTCAGTACACGCGAGGGAGCCCACGAGCGCCTCGGCCACCAGGTCGACGCCTTCGGTGCCGACCACCTTCGCGTCGACCATAAGGCCGACCGTCAGGTTCTCGCCGTTCGTGAGCAGCACCTGGCCGTCCGTCTCGGGTGCCTGGTGGGCGGCGCGACCGTAGGCGCCCTCGTCGCCGTCGACCGACTCGACCAGGACGCGGACCGTCTGCCCGACCCGCTCCTCGGCGCGCTGCGAGACCAGTTCCTCGGCCAGCCGGGAGACGCGCGCGAGGCGCTCGGCGACCACGTCCTCGTCGAGCTTGTTGTCGTACGTGGCCGCTTCGGTGCCCTCCTCGTCGGAGTACCCGAAGACACCGATCGCGTCCAGCCGCGCGCCGTTCAGGAAGCGCTCCAGCTCCGCGAGGTCGTCCTCGGTCTCGCCGGGGAAGCCGACGATGAAGTTGGACCGGACGCCGGCCTCGGGGGCCTTGGCGCGGATCGTGTCGAGCAGCTCCAGGAAGCGGTCGGTGTCGCCGAAGCGGCGCATCGAACGCAGCACGTCGGGCGCCGAGTGCTGGAAGGAGAGGTCGAAGTAGGGCGCGACCTTGGGGGTGGAGGTGAGCACGTCGATGAGGCCGGGCCGCATCTCGGCGGGCTGGAGGTAACTGACGCGCACCCGCTCGATGCCGTCGACCTCGGCGAGCTCGGGCAGCAGCGACTCCAGCAGCCGGATGTCGCCGAGGTCCTTGCCGTACGAGGTGTTGTTCTCGGAGACCAGCATGACCTCCTTGACGCCCTGCTCGGCGAGCCAGCGGGTCTCGTTCAGCACGTCCGAGGGGCGGCGGGAGATGAAGGAGCCGCGGAAGGACGGGATGGCGCAGAAGGAGCAGCGGCGGTCGCAGCCGGAGGCCAGCTTCACGGAGGCGACGGGCGAGCCGTCGAGCCGGCGGCGCAGCGGTGCGCGCGGGCCGGAGGCCGGAGCGAGGCCCTCCGGAAGATCGGCGGGGGCGTGCCCGGGGAGCGCCACCTGCGCCGCCGACTCCTGGCGCTCGGCCGGGCTGATCGGCAGCAGCTTGCGGCGGTCGCGCGGGGTGTGCGAGGCGTGGACGCCGCCGCTCAGGATGGTCTGGAGGCGGTCGGAGATGTCCGCGTAGTCGTCGAAGCCGAGCACGCCGTCGGCCTCGGGCAGGGCCTCGGCCAGCTCCTTGCCGTACCGCTCGGCCATGCAGCCCACGGCCACGACGGCCTGGGTTCTGCCGTGGCCCTTGAGGTCGTTGGCCTCAAGGAGCGCGTCGACGGAGTCCTTCTTGGCGGCTTCGACGAAGCCGCAGGTGTTGACGACCGCGACGTCCGCGTCCTCGGCGTCCTCGACGAGCTCCCAGCCGTCCGCCTCCAAGCGGCCTGCGAGCTCCTCCGAGTCCACCTCGTTACGGGCGCAGCCAAGAGTGACGAGTGCGACGGTACGGCGTTCAGGCATGGGCTCAAGACTACTTCGTCCCACTGACACCCCACGTCGACGGGGTTGGCCGATCCCGGCCAACCCCGTGCGTACGTTTCCCTGTGCCTCCTCTGTGCGGACCGGACCGCGCCCCGCGGGCGGACCGCACGGCCCCGGCGCGGCCGACCGACCGGTCAGCCGACCTCCGGGTCGCCCTTCGTGTACGTCAGGCGTTCGACCTGCCCGGGGCGGAAGTCGTCCTTGATCTTCTTGCCGTTGACGTAGAGCTGCACGGCCCCGGCGTCGCCGAGGACGAGGTCGATCTTGGAACCGTCCTGGAAGGTCTTGGACTCGCCCTGCTGGAGGAGGCCGTCCCACAGGAGCTGACCGTTGTGGTCCTTGGCGGAGATCCAGCTGCGGCCGTCGGAGGCGGTGACCCGGACGGTGACCTTGTCGCGGGGCGCGGCCGCGATGGCGCTGTCGGACGGCTCCTGCTTGGGGTCGGCCTCGGGCTTGTCGGCCTTGGGCGTGGGCGAGGGGGATGTGCCGGCGGTGGGCGTGGAGCCCTCGACGGCCTGGGTGGAGGCGTCGTCGTCCTGTCCGCCGTCGAACGCGGTGAAGCCGACGAAGCCGATCACCGCGACGATCGCGGCGACCATGGCGGCGGTCCAGTTGGGGCCGCGGCGCTCGGGGCGGATGCGTTCCGCCTCGAACAGGGGTGCTGCGGGGGTGGGCGCGGGACGCCCGCCGTGTGCCTCGTCGTACTGGGCGAGCAGCGGGGCGGCGTCGATGCGCACCGCGCGCGCGAGCGAACGGATGTGACCGCGCGCGTAGACGTCGCCACCACAGGGGGCGAAGTCGTCCTGCTCGATCGCGTGCACGATGGCGATGCGCACCCGGGTGGCGTTGCTGACGTCGTCGACGGTCAGCCCGGCCTCGATGCGCGCCTGCCTCAGGGCATGGCCGATCGAGGGGCGTTCCGCCGCGCGTTCGTCTCGGTCGTCTTCGAACGGACGCTCGTCTTCGGGGAAGTTGCCGTCAGGGGAGTTGCCGATGGACACGGGGGCGCCTTTCGAGCGTGTAGCCACCTGTGCTGGAGGTTCAGTCTAGGGGGGGTACGAAAGGGTGGGGCAACCGGGCGGTGAGTCTTTGTACGCCATCAGAATGGCCGGTCATCCTGCTGGTGGTGAGGGTGGGACACAGGGCTTTCCCCTCCTCCAACTTGACGTACGGCGAAGGGAAACGGTTGCTCACCATTTCCTTACGGCTGGGTCACGTTCGAATACCCGGATGCCGTAGGTCCACCCGTGCTCCCGGCGTGTTCCACCCGCGCGGAGGCCCTCCCGCGCGGCCGCTACTCCTCAGTTTCCCCCCTGATCACTGCCAGCACTCCATCGAGCTCGTCGGGTTTCACGAGAACGTCACGCGCCTTGGAGCCCTCGCTCGGCCCGACCACGCCCCGCGACTCCATGAGGTCCATCAGCCGGCCGGCCTTGGCGAAGCCGACACGCAGCTTGCGCTGGAGCATGGAGGTCGAGCCGAACTGCGTGGAGACGACGAGTTCGGCCGCCTGGCACAGCAGGTCGAGGTCGTCGCCGATCTCCTCGTCGATCTCCTTCTTCTGCTTGGTGCCCACGGTGACGTCGTCGCGGAAGACGGGCGCCATCTGGTCCTTGCAGTGCTGGACGACCGCCGCGACCTCGTCCTCGGTCACGAACGCGCCCTGCATACGGGTGGGTTTGTTCGCGCCCATCGGGAGGAACAGCCCGTCACCCTTGCCGATGAGCTTCTCGGCGCCGGGCTGGTCGAGGATGACCCGCGAGTCGGCGAGGGACGAGGTGGCGAAGGCCAGCCGTGAGGGGACGTTGGCCTTGATGAGACCGGTGACGACGTCGACCGACGGCCGCTGCGTGGCGAGCACCAGATGGATGCCGGCCGCGCGGGCCAACTGGGTGATGCGCACGATGGCGTCCTCGACGTCCCTGGGCGCGACCATCATCAGGTCGGCCAGCTCATCCACGATGACCAGCAGGTACGGGTACGGCTGGAGCTCGCGCTCACTGCCCTCGGGCAGCTTGACCTTGCCGTTCCTGATGGCCTCGTTGAAGTCGTCGATGTGCCGGAAGCCGAAGGCCGCCAGGTCGTCGTAGCGCAGGTCCATCTCGCGCACGACCCACTGGAGGGCCTCTGCGGCCCGCTTGGGGTTGGTGATGATCGGCGTGATCAGGTGCGGGATGCCCTCGTACGCGGTCAGCTCGACGCGCTTGGGGTCGACGAGGACCATCCGCACGTCCTCGGGGGTCGCCCGGACCATGATCGACGTGATCAAGCAGTTGATGCACGACGATTTACCGGAGCCGGTCGCGCCCGCGACCAGGATGTGCGGCATCGTCGCCAGGTTGGCCATCACATAGCCGCCCTCGACGTCCTTGCCGAGCGCCACCAGCATCGGGTGGTCGTCCTCGGCCGCGTCGGCGAGACGCAGGACGTCACCGAGCTTGACCATCTCACGGTCGGTGTTGGGGATCTCGATGCCGACCGCCGACTTGCCGGGAATCGGGCTGATGATCCGTACGTCCGGGCTGGCGACGGCGTAGGCGATGTTCTTCGTCAGGGCGGTGATCCGCTCGACCTTCACGGCGGGGCCGAGCTCGACCTCGTAGCGCGTGACCGTCGGCCCGCGGGTGAAGCCGGTGACGGAGGCGTCGACCTTGAACTCGGTGAAGACGTTGGTGAGCGAGGCGACGACGGCGTCGTTGGCGGCGCTGCGGGTCTTGCCGGGGCCGCCCCGCTCCAGCAGGTCGAGCGAGGGCAGCGCGTAGGTGATGTCGCCGGAGAGCTGGAGCTGCTCGGCGCGCGCAGGCAGCTCACGCGGCTCCTCGGGCGCCTTCTTGGTCAGGTCCGGCACCAGGGTCTCCTGCTGCGGGGCCTTGGCCGCCTTGTCGGCCGGGGGTTTCTGCTGCGGCGTCCGGGTGCGCGCGGCGGGTACGGGCGTGGTCTCCTCGCGGTCCCCGGCGCTCACGCCGTGGGTGAGGTCGGCGACCACCGGCGACGGCGGCATCCCGTGGAGCACGGCCCCGTCGAGGGCGGCGGCCGCCGCGGCGGCGACATCCACGGCGTCCATCGGCCGGTCCGGGTCGGGCTGACGCACGGCGGAACGCCGGGGGCGGCGCCTGGACAGCGCCTCCTGCTCGGCGTCGTCCGGGTCGTACCCCTGGGGCGCGGCTCCGCCCCGGCGGGAGCGCGCGGGGAGCGTTTCGCGCCACTGCTCGTCGTAGCGCGCGTCGTCGTCGGCGTACGGCTCCACGTCGGCCGCGACGATGCCCAGCTTCTGCCCGAGGAGCCTCAGCCGCTGCGGGATCGCGTTGACCGGGGTGGCGGTGACGACGAGGAGTCCGAAGACGGTGAGCAGCACCAGCATGGCCACGGCGAGCGCGTCGCCCATGGTGTACGTCAGCGGGGTGGCCGTGCCCCAGCCGATCAGGCCGCCGGCGTCCCTTATGGGCTGCATGCCGGCGCTGCGTGCGGGCGACCCGCAGGCGATGTGGACCTGTCCGAGCACGCCGACGACGAGCGCGGACAGGCCGATGACGATACGGCCGTTGGCCTCGGGCTTCTCGGGGTGCCGGATGAACCGTACGGCGATGATCGCGAGCAGTATCGGCACGAGCAGGTCGAGCCGGCCGAACGCGCCCGTCACCAGCATCTCGACGAGGTCGCCGACGGGACCGCGCAGATGGGACCAGGTGCCGGCGGCGACGATCAGGGCGAGGGCGAGCAGCAGCAGCGCGACGCCGTCCTTGCGGTGCGCCGGGTCGAGGTTCCTCGCGCCCTGCCCTATGCCGCGGAAGACGGCGCCGACGGCGTGCGCGGCACCGAGCCAGACGGCGCGTACGAGCCGGTACACGCCCCCGGTCGGACTGGGCGCCGGCTTCGGAGGGGCCGTCTTCTTCGCCGCCGCCTTCTTGGCGGGTGCCTTCTTGGCGGCGGCTTTCTTCGCGGGGGCCTTCTTCGCCGGAGCCTTCGTCGGAGCGGCCGCCTTCTTCGCGGGCGACTTCTTCGCAGCGGACTGACGTGAGGCCATGAGTGTGAGGTTACCGGTGGAGGCCACGGGCGACACGTGTGCCTACTGCTTCACCCGTTCGTGTCGCGTACCCGGTGCCCCAAAGCTGACGGACACTGACGATCCCTCAGCCCGTCAGCGTCCGGGCACACCCCCAGGGCACAACCTCAGGCACCACTGAAGGGCCCAAGCTCAGCGCGCGGCCTCAGGGCACAACTACGGCCGGGCCCCGGCCACTTCCCCGGCCTGGACCCGTGCACGGCGACGGCGGGACACTGATCAGTTCTGCGAGGGCAGCGAGGCGGGTCCGCCCGTGCCCGGCTCCAGCGCGTCCAGCGCCCTGCGCAACCCGGTCAGTTTGCGTTCGAGATGGGCAGCGGTCGCCACCGCCGCCGCGTCCGCCGAGTCGTCGTCGAGCTGTTTGGAGAGGGCCTCCGCCTGCTCCTCCACCGCCGCGAGGCGCGCGGAGAGTTCGGCGAGGATGCCGCCGGAGGGCTCCTTCGAGCCGCCCGCCACACCCTTGCCGCCGCCCTCCAACTGGAGCCGCAGCAGCGCCGCCTGCTCCCTGAGCTGGCAGTTCTTCATGTACAGCTCGACGAAGACGGAGACCTTCGCGCGCAGCACCCACGGATCGAACGGCTTGGAGATGTAGTCGACCGCACCCGCCGCGTAACCCCGGAAGGTGTGGTGCGGTCCGTGGTTGATGGCCGTGAGGAAGATGATCGGGATGTCCCGCGTCCGCTCACGCCGCTTGATGTGCGCGGCCGTCTCGAATCCGTCCATGCCCGGCATCTGGACGTCCAGCAGAATCACCGCGAAGTCGTCCGTCAGCAGCGCCTTGAGCGCTTCCTCCCCGGACGATGCCCGCACCAGCGTCTGATCGAGCGCGGAGAGGATGGCCTCCAGCGCCAACAGATTCTCCGGCCGGTCATCGACCAGGAGGATCTTGGCCTTCTGCACCATGGCCCGCCCTCCTCGCCCCGGCTTGGGGCCTCCCCTGTCCTCAGGATCCGAGGTGACACCGCCGGGCGTCACCCCAGGGGGCGACTCCCTTGCGCCGCCCGTCCTTGTGCCGGTCATCGTAGCCGCACCCCGCCCGTCGCCACACCCTGTCACCGTGATGTCACTGTGCTCGTAGCAGAAACGCGGCGGGGGACCAGAAGGTTCCCCGAATCCCGCGTCTCTACACGGCCTCGGCCACACTCAGTCAGCAACTGGGCATCCCGCTCACCTGCTTGTGACCGCACGTCACCCGTCCCGTCACTCACTCCGCATCCATTGCTCCATCACCGACAGCAGATGATCCGGGTCGACCGGCTTGGTCACATAGTCGGAGGCGCCCGAGTCGATCGCCTTCTCCCGGTCGCCCTTCATCGCCTTGGCCGTCAGCGCGATGATCGGCAGCCCGGCGAACTGGGGCATCCGGCGGATCGCCGTGGTCGTCGCGTACCCGTCCATCTCGGGCATCATGATGTCCATCAGCACGACGGTCACATCGTCGTGCTGCTCCAGGACCTCGATGCCCTCGCGGCCGTTCTCCGCGTACAGCACGGACAGCCCGTGCTGTTCCAGGACGCTGGTGAGCGCGAAGACGTTGCGGATGTCGTCGTCGACGATCAGCACCTTCTCGCCGTCGAACCGGGCGGCTCGGCGCTCCTGCGGCGCCGCCTCCTGCGCCCAGTGCTCCTGTGCCTGCCCGTTGCCCTGGCCGGGCATCGGGGCCTGCGGACCGGCCGACACGGCCCTGCGGCGGCGCCTGAAGAGCGCGGCGGCCCCGTTCTGCGTCTCCTGGTACGACTTCACCTCGGCCGGCGTCTCCGCGGGCTCGCTCAGCTCCGCCTCGGAAGCCAGCAGCTCCCCGGCCTCCAGCGACGACGGCCCGTTGTTCGCGTACCCCTGCGGCGGCAGCTCGCTGGGGTGCAGCGGCAGGTAGAGCGTGAAGGTGGAGCCGCGTCCGGGCTCGCTCTGGGCGTAGATCTCGCCGCCCAGCAGCCGGGCGATCTCCCGCGAGATGGACAGTCCCAGACCCGTACCGCCGTACTTGCGGCTCGTGGTGCCGTCGGCCTGCTTGAACGCCTCGAAGATCACCCGCATCTTGCTGGCCGCGATGCCGATGCCGGTGTCGGTCACCGAGAACGCGATCATGTCGGCGTCCGGGTCGCTCAGCGAGCCCGCCTCCAGCAACTGCTCCCTGATGGCCACCGGCACATCCGCGCCGGCCGGTCGGATCACCAGCTCCACGGCCCCTGAGTCGGTGAACTTCACCGCGTTCGACAACAGGTTCCGCAGCACCTGCAACAGCCGCTGTTCGTCCGTGTGCAGCGTGGCCGGCAGCTCCGGCGAGACCCGTACGGAGAAGTCCAGGCCCTTCTCGGCGGTCAGCGGCCGGAAGGTGGCCTCCACGTAGTCCACGAGCTGGACGAGCGCGATCCGGGTCGGCGAGACGTCCATCTTGCCCGCCTCGACCTTCGACAGGTCCAGGATGTCGTTGATCAGCTGGAGCAGGTCGGAGCCCGCCCCGTGGATCGTCTCCGCGAACTCGACCTGCTTGGGCGTCAGGTTCGACTCGGCGTTGTCCGCGAGCAGCTTGGCGAGGATCAGCAGCGAGTTGAGCGGGGTGCGCAGCTCGTGCGACATGTTCGCCAGGAACTCGCTCTTGTAGCGCATCGAGACGGCGAGCTGCTCGGCCCGCTCCTCCAGGACCTGCCGCGCCTCCTCGATCTCGGTGTTCTTGACCTCGATGTCGCGGTTCTGCCGGGCCAGCAGCTCGGCCTTCTCCTCCAGTTCGGCGTTGGACGCCTGGAGGGCCTTCTGCCGGTTCTCCAACTCGTCCGACCGTTCCCGCAGTTGCTCGGTCAGCTCCTGCGACTGCTTCAGCAGCACCTCCGTCTTGGTGTTGACGGAGATGGTGTTGACGCTCGTCGCGATCATCTCGGCGATCTGGTTCAGGAAGTCCTTCTGGATCTGCGTGAACGGCGTGAACGACGCCAGCTCGATCACCCCGAGCACGGTCCCCTCGAAGAGCACCGGCAACACGATGACCTGCGCCGGGGGTGCCTCACCGAGCCCGGAGGAGATCTTCAGATAGCCGCTCGGCGCGTTCTCCACCAGGATCGTGCGCTTCTCCTGCGCGGCCGTCCCGACCAGCGCCTCCCCCGGCCGGAACGACGTCGGCATGGAGCCCATCGAGTAGCCGTACGAACCGAGCATCCGCAGCTCGTACTGGTCCTCGTTGTCCGGGCCCAAATCCTTGCCGTCGACCAGCGGCATCGCCAGGAAGAACGCACCGTGCTGCGCGGACACCACCGGGGTCAGCTCGCTCATGATCAGCGAGGCCACGTCGTCCAGGTCCCGGCGGCCCTGCATCAGGGCGGAGATCCGGGCGAGGTTGCCCTTGAGCCAGTCCTGCTCCTGGTTGGCGATCGTGGTGTCACGCAGGTTGGCGATCATCTTGTTGATGTAGTCCTGCAGCTCCTTGATCTCGCCCGACGCGTCCACGTCGATCTTGAGATTCAGGTCGCCGCGGGTCACCGCGGTGGCCACGCGCGCGATGGCGCGCACCTGACGGGTGAGGTTCCCGGCCATCTCGTTCACCGACTCGGTGAGGTCCCGCCAGGTGCCGTCGACGTCCCGCACCCGCGCCAGACCGCCCAGCTGCCCCTCGGTGCCCACCTCGCGGGCCACCCGGGTGACCTCCTCGGCGAATGACGACAGCTGGTCGACCATCGTGTTGATGGTGGTCTTCAGCTCCAGGATCTCGCCGCGCGCGTCGATGTCGATCTTCTTGGTGAGATCACCCTTGGCGATGGCCGTCGTGACCATCGCGATGTTGCGGACCTGTCCGGTCAGGTTGGACGCCATCGAGTTCACGGACTCGGTGAGGTCCTTCCAGGTGCCCGCCACACCCGGTACGTGCGCCTGGCCGCCGAGGATGCCGTCCGTGCCCACCTCCCGGGCCACCTTGGTGACCTGGTCCGCGAAGGAGCTCAGCGTCTTGACCATGCTGTTGAAGGTGTCGGCGAGCTGCGCGACCTCGCCGCGCGCCTCGATCGTCACCGTACGGGTGAGGTCGCCGTTGGCGACGGCCGCGGCCACCTGGGAGATGTTCCGCACCTGCATGGTCAGGTTCTTGGCCATCAGGTTCACATTGCCGCTGAGGTCCTTCCAGATGCCGGTGACGCCCGGCACGTGCGCCTGGCCGCCGAGGATGCCCTCGGTGCCCACCTCGCGGGCCACCCGGGTCACCTGCTCGGCGAAGGACGACAGCTGGTCGACCATCGTGTTCACCGTGGTGACGAGTTCGAGGATCTCGCCCTTGGCGTCCACGGTGATCTTCTTCGACAGGTCGCCCTTGGCGACCGCGGTCGTGACCTCGGCGATCTGGCGCACCTGGATGGTCAGGTTGTTCGCCATGAAGTTCACCGACTGGGTGAGGTCCTTCCAGGTGCCGGAGACGCCCTGCACCTCGGCCTGACCGCCGAGCTGGCCCTCCGTGCCCACCTCACGGGCGACCCTGGTGACCTCCTCCGCGAACGACGACAGCTGGTCCACCATCGTGTTCAGCGTGTTCTTCAGCTCCAGGATCTCGCCGCGCGCGTCCACGGTGATCTTCTGGGAGAGGTCACCGCGGGCGACCGCCGTGGCGACCTGGGCGATGTTGCGGACCTGTCCGGTCAGATTGCCGGCCATGCCGTTCACGGACTCGGTGAGGTCGCGCCACACACCGGCCACACCGGGTACGTGCGCCTGACCGCCGAGGCGCCCCTCGGTGCCCACGTCACGGGCCACCCTGGTCACCTGGTCGGCGAACGACGACAGCTGGTCGACCATCGTGTTGATGGTGTTCTTCAGCTCCAGGATCTCGCCGCGCGCGTCGACGTCGATCTTCTGCGAGAGGTCTCCGCGGGCCACGGCCGTCGTCACCTGCGCGATGTTGCGCACCTGGGAGGTGAGGTTGCCGGCCATCGAGTTGACGGAGTCGGTGAGCTCCTTCCACGTGCCCGACACACCGTCCACACGGGCCTGACCGCCGAGACGGCCCTCCGTACCCACGTCCCGCGCCATCCGGGTCACCTGGTCGGCGAACGAGGACAGCTGGTCCACCATCGTGTTCACGGTGTTCTTCAGTTCGAGCATCTCGCCCGCGACATCGACGGTGACCTTCTGTGAGAGGTCGCCGTTGGCCACGGCCGTCGTGACCGCCGCGATGTTCCTCACCTGTCCGGTGAGATTCCGGAACGCCGTGTTGACGGAGTCCGTGAGGTCCTTCCACGTGCCGGCCGCGCCCGGCACCTTCGCCTGACCGCCGAGTCGGCCCTCGGCGCCCACCTCGTTCGCCACCCGGGTGACCTCGGCACCGAAGTAGGACAGCTGGTCGACCATCCCGTTGACGGTGTTCTTCAGCTCCAGCATCTCGCCGGCCACGTCGACGGTGACCTTCTGCGAAAGGTCGCCGTTGGCCACGGCGGTCGTGACGGCCGCGATGTCCCGCACCTGGATCGTCAGGTTCCGGAAGACCGTGTTCACCGAATCGGTGAGGTCCTTCCATGTGCCCGCCGCCCCCGGCACCTGCGCCTGGCCGCCGAGACGCCCCTCGGCCCCGACCTCGTTCGCCACGCGCGTGACCTCATCGGCGAAGATCCGCAGCGTCTCGGTCATCTGGTTGATCGTCTCGGCCAGCTTGGCGACCTCACCGCGCGCCGGGACGGTCACCTTCTGCGACAGATCACCGTTGGCGACGGCGGTGGTGACCTGCGCGATGCCCCGCACCTGCGCGGTCAGATTGCCGGCCATGAGGTTCACCGAATCGGTGAGCTCTTTCCACACACCGGCCACACCCGGCACCTCGGCCTGACCGCCGAGCTGACCCTCCGTGCCCACCTCACGGGCGACCCGCGTCACCTCGGAGGAGAACGCCGAGAGCTGGTCGACCATCGTGTTGACGGTCTCCTTCAGCTCCAGCATCTCGCCGGCGACATGGACCGTGACCTTCCGCGACAGGTCGCCCTTGGCGACCGCCGTCGTCACCAGCGCGATGTCCCGCACCTGCGCGGTGAGCCGGTACGCCATGGTGTTGACGGACTCGGTCAGGTCCTTCCACGAACCGGACATACCCCGCACCCGGGCCTGCCCGCCGAGCTTGCCCTCGGTGCCCACCTCACTGGCCACCCGGGTGACCTCGTCGGTGAACGTCGACAGCTGGTCGACCAGGTTGTTGACGGTCCGCCCGACCTTCAGGAACTCCCCGCGCAGCGGGTGCCCGCTCCCGTCCGGGGCGTGTGTGCGCAGCTCCATGCGGGGCGACAGATCACCCTCCGCGACGGCCGACAACACCCGGCTGACCTCGGAGACGGGCCGCACGAGATCGTCGACCAGCGCGTTCGACGCGTCGATCGCGGCCGCCCAGGACCCCTCGGTCGCGCCCGTCTCCAGCCGCTCGGTGAGCTTCCCCTCACGCCCGACCATCCGCCGCACCCGCGACAGCTCGCCGGTCAGATGCAGATTCCGGTCCGCCACCTCGTTGAAGACGGCGGCGATCTCGGCCATGACCCCGTCGCCCGAGACGGTGAGCCGCTTACGGAAGTTGCCGTCCCGCATGGCCTCCAGCGCGATCAACAGCCGATCCAGGGCAGCCGTGTCCACGGTGGTGGTCCCATTGCGCGGTTTGCGCTGCCTGTTCAGGGACTGTCCGCCTTTCGCGCGCGCCTTCGTGCCTCGCGTCGCTGCGCCAGACTCCACTGTGTCCCTCCCGCAAGGGTCGACCGTTCCTGCTGGACCTACTGCGCCGGTATCCGGACGCATCGCACTGCTCGTACCACTCGTACTACTCCGTACTCGGGTACTTCTGCTCGGTGAGCCGGACGCCACTCCCCGGTACACCTGGCAGGACGGGGTCCGACCCGGCCTTCTCCTCGAAGCCTGCCCAGTGTTTCACCCCGGCTGAACCAGGCCATAACAGTTCGGCAGCTTCGCACACGGTCCGCACACCTCCGGGCGGAAACACAGACGACCGGCATCCGCATGGACGGCGAAGGTAAGTAACCTTGCATGCGGCTGTCCAGCCGTGCCGGTCCCGTCCGGCCTGGGCGGTGGCGCACGAGCACGAGCGGGCAGGCATCGGAGGGGCGGCCGCACCATGACCACCGGACTGCATCCTGGGGAAGCCCCCCAGGAACCCAGGCCGACGGATAATCACCCTCTGCCTCGGCAGGAGGTCGGCCGCGGGTCCCCGCACGACGAGAACCGGACAAGGAGTTCTGTGATCACCGCGCGCGCGGCCGCCAGCTTCGACCCCGTCTCGCGATCCGTCGCGACGGCCCGCTCGTTCGTCCGCGACACCCTGCAGGGCTGGGGCTTCGCCGACATCGTCGACGACGCCGTGGTCCTCACCAGCGAACTGGTCACGAACGCGGTCGTCCACGCGGGCACCTCCGCCGACGTCCTGTGCCTGCGGTCGGACGACGGCGTACGCATCGAGGTCGCCGACAGATACCCCGAGCGCGAGATCCCCCTCCAGTCCAGCGCCGTCAACATGGGCAGCCCCGACCGCGAGGGCGGCCGCGGCCTCCAGCTGTGCGCGGCGATGGCCGGCCGCTGGGGCGTCGAGTACACCCCCACCCACAAGCAGGTCTGGTTCCAACTCGATCTCCCCGACCGCCCCGTCGGCACCCGCACCGCCGGCCCGTGCCTGCCCGCCGATCTGCTGCCGCTCGCCGACGGCCGGGTCCGCGTCGCCGTCGTCCAGATCGACCGCACGGGCGCGATCAACGCGTGGAACGAGGACGCCGAGGAGCTCTTCGGCTACGCCCCCGACCAGGTCATCGGCAAGCCCCTCACCGACCTCGCCGCTTGGCCGCACACCCCCGGCACCAGCACCGGCGTCGCCGAGGCCCTGCGGCTCTCCCGCTGGGAGGGCAGCTACGGCATCCGCGGCGCCAACGGCCGGGTGACCCCGGTGTACGCCTCCCACCTGCGGGTGCGCGACACCGCCGGAGAGCCCTCCACGGTCTGCCTTCTCGTACGGGACCACGAGCGCGCCGTCCTGCAGACCCCGATCCGCGTCCCGAGCGGCGACTCCACCGGCTCCGGCGAGGGCGGCCAGGCCACGGACCCCTTCGAGGTCTTCATCGGCTCCCCCGCCCCGGACGACCTCGACGGCCTCCTCCAGCGCACGGTGGAGCGCGCCCGCGACATGCTCGACGGTGACTCCGCGTTCCTGCTCCTCGCCACCGACGACGAAACCGAGCTGGAGGTACGGGCCTCCACCGGCCTCCCCTCGGCCCGCCAGCGCTTCGCCCGCGTCCCCGTGGAGGCCGGCCCCGGCCGCTACGGCTCGGCCCGCATGCCCGCCGTCCACGACGACCTCGCCGCCGTCCCCGGCGCGGTGCCCCTGCTCAACGGCACCGGCATGCGCTCGGTCGTCACCGTCCCGCTCAAGGTCGAGGGCCGCCTCACCGGCTCCCTCGGCGTCGCGGCCGAGGCCGCCGGCCGCTACTCCAACGAGGAGGCACTGCGCCTCCAGTTCGCCGCCGACCGCATCGCGCTCGCCGTCGAGTCGGCCCGCCTGGGCGAACTGGAACGCCTGCGCCGCGGCTCCCTGTCGTTCCTCGTCGAGGCGTCCGATCTCCTCGCGGGCACCCTGGACCGCGACCAGACGCTGGCCCTGATGGCCCAGATGACGATCCCGACCCTCGCCACCTGGTGCGCGGTCTACACGATCGCCGACCAGGCATCCGACCCGTACCTCTCCTACGTCCTCCACGAGGACGAGGACCTCATCGACGGCCTCAAGGCCCTCCTCTCCAAGATCCCGCCGCCCGAGCCGATCCCCACCCCGGGCGCCCGCGTCTGGACGGCTCCCGCGGAGGCGGCCCACCGGGCGGCCCTGCGCACCTCGATGCGCAGCCTGGGCCTCGGCGAGCCCGCCACGGTCAGCTCCGGCATCGGCACGACGCTGGCGACGGCCTCGGCGGTGGGCGGCGAGACGGTCGTCCTGCCGCTGGTGGCCCGCAACCGTGTCATCGGCATGCTCACGCTCGGCAAGCCCACCGACGAGCACTTCCGCCAGGAGATCCTGGAACTCGCGGAGGACCTCTCCCGCAGGGCCGCCCTGGCCCTGGACAACGCCCGCCTGTACTCGGAGCGCATGGCCATCAGCCAGTCCCTCCAGCGCAGCCTGCTCCCGCCGGAGCTCCCCGACATCGAGGGCGTCGAGGTCGAGGTCATCTACCGCGCGGCCGGCGAGGGCAACGAGGTCGGCGGCGACTTCTACGACCTGTTCCCCATCCGCGACGGCGCGTACGGCTTCGCCATCGGCGACGTCTGCGGCACGGGCCCGGAGGCCGCCGCGGTCACCGGCCTGGCCCGCCACGCCCTGCGTCTACTGGCCCGCGAGGGCTACGGCGGCCCGGCGGTCCTGGAGCGCCTCAACTCGGCGATCATCGACGAGGGCGCCCGCAGCCGCTTTCTGACCCTCCTGTACGGCGAGTTGTGGCCCCAGGAGGACGGCAGCGCGGTCCTGAAGGTCGTGTGCGCGGGGCACCCGCTGCCGCTCCGTCTCCGCCAGGACGGCACGGTGGAGCCCGCCGCCGAACCGCAGCCCCTCCTCGGCGTCATGGAGGACCTGGAGCTGTACGAGCAGACGGTCACCCTCGATCCGGGTGACGTCCTCCTCTGTGTCACGGACGGCGTCACCGAACGCCGCGAGGGCACCCGGATGTTGGGCGACGACGGCCTCACCGAGGTCCTCACCACCTGCACGGGCCTCACGGCCGGCGCGGTGGCGGCCCGTGTGATGCGCGCGGTCGAGCGCTTCGCCTCGGACGCCCCGTCGGACGACATGGCCATCCTGGCGATGCGCGTACCGGGCCTGCACAAGGACTGAACGAGCGGCGAACCGCATGGGGTACGAGAAAGGCCCCGCCCAGATGGGCGGGGCCTTTCGGTTGAGCCCCCAAACGGAATCGAACCGTTGACCTTCTCCTTACCATGGAGACGCTCTGCCGACTGAGCTATAGGGGCCTGTTGCTTTTTGAGGTTTCCCTCGCGGCAACGGAATAGATCATACCCCGAACAGAGCCGTGCTCCCAAACCAAGCTCGGGTGCCCGGCGAGTACGGTCAGAACGCCGGCTGCAGCAGTCCGCCGAGCGCGTTGCAGGCCGACACCAAGCGGTGCAGCTCGCGCCGCGACATGTCCCCGCCGATGGGCAACGCGAGCGTCTCGTCGGCGGCCCGCTCGGTCTCGGGCAGACATATGTCCCGCCGGAACCCCGGCATACGGTGCACCGGCGTCTTCACCGGCACGCTGCACTCAACTCCCCTGGCCCTGATGGCCCGTGCGAACGCGTCACGGTCCGGCCGCCCGTTGCCCGGCACCCGTACGACGTACTGCTGGAAGGTGTGCCCGTCACATCCGTCCGGAGTGCGTACGCCCTTCAGCTTGGCGCTGAGGTACGCGGCACGCTCCCTGCGTACTCCCACCTCGCTGTACGGCGTCTCCGACTCGCCTTGCTCCAGCACCAACAGGCCGTGCCGCTGGCCGACTTGGTGCAGCGCCGCGATGTCCGCCGCCCGTCCGAAGCGGTGCACGGCGACGACCGCCACCGTCCGCGAGGTCACCGCGGCCTCGACGGCCGCCGCGTCCAGGCAGTAGGACAGCGGGTCTATGTCCGCGAAGACCGGCACTGCCCCGGTCAGGCTCACGGCCTGGGCGACCTCGGGGTTCCCGAACGCCGGCACGACCACCTCGTCACCAACGCCGACACCTGCGGCCTTGAGCATTCCAACGGTACCCATAGCGCGGATCCTCGTCGCGCAACGTGAACACCAAGTGACGCACAACAAAAAAGAGCTGGTCCCCGAACCGAAGTTCGGGGACCAGCTCTATCAATGATTGTTCGGCGGCGTCCTACTCTCCCACAGGGTCCCCCCTGCAGTACCATCGGCGCTGTAAGGCTTAGCTTCCGGGTTCGGAATGTAACCGGGC
>NZ_JBVIBK010000054.1:0-26583 GCF_055573455.1 Streptomyces sp. NPDC030183 | reverse complement strand
AGTACACGGGTCAGGGCCCGGCACGCCGAGAGCACGCACCTGACGCCGCGGGGCCGCCCTTCGGGCGACGGCGGGAATGTGACGACAGGGCCTAGCGGGAAACGGCCGTGACCCGCTCGCTCTCGATCCGCCGGGTCAGGGCGTCCTCGGCCAGCTGGTCCAGGTTCCGGCACAGCACCACGGACCCCCCGGTCGCCAGCGGCCCGTACAGCCCCGCCAGCAGGCCCTCCCACGTGTCGTACCCGGCTCCGGACAGCAGCCGCGACCCCGGGCCCGTGAGCCCGATGGCGCCCGCCTCGGCCCGCGCCCGCTCCACGACCTCCGCCCCGCTGAACTCCCGCCCGGCCACGATCAGCGCCGGCTCCTCGGGGTCCACGGGCGCGAACGGCGCGAACCGGTCCCCCTGCGACGGCACCTCCACGGCGTAGTCCACGAATCCCGCTGGGGTCTGCGGGAACCTCCCGCCGAGCGGCCGCAGCGCGAGCGCGACCCGCTCTCCGGAGCACGCCCGGGCCTCCTCCAGCGTCTCCGGCCCGCTCACCACGAGGTCGGCCGCCCCCGGGGCGCCGGCGACGTCGGCGACGACGCCCACCGACGAACAGGCCAGCAGCCACACCGCCGTCTGCCAGTGCGCGGGCAGCAGCAGCGCGAGCCGGTCGCCGGGTTCCGCGGCCAGGTCGCCCTGGAGCAGATTCGCCGTCTTGGCCACCCAATTGGCGAAGGTGGCCACGGACAGTTCGACGCGTTCGCCCGTGGCGTCGTCGTAGAAGGTCACCAGGGGGCGCGCGGGGTCCGCGGCGAGCGCGGAACGCAGCAGGTCGGCAGGGGTGCGGTCGGTGGCGTTCACGCGCGTAAGCGTACGCGGGGCGGGGTGGGGGGCGAGTCGGGGGCGGACGGGAGGGGCCACCGGTTCGGCGCAGCGCCACCCACCGGTTCGGCGGAGCGGAGCCGACAGGCCGTCAGTTCCGCTGTGGACAGATATGTCTGACTATGTCCAAGATCGGGCGTATGCGTAGCTCTCGTTTCCTCGCTTCCTCGATCGGTGTCGCCTGCGCCGCGGCCCTCGCCCTCCCGGCCGCACTGCCCGCGGCGGCCGCCACCCCCGCCGCGGCCCCCCTCCTCGACACGACCTCCGCCTCCGCGCGGACCGCGACCTCCGCGAGAACCACCTCGTTCGAGCCGCTGACCGTCGACGGAGCGACCGCGTCGCCGTCCGGCAGCACCCAGTCGCTGCCCCTGGCCCCCCGGGCGACCGACCGCGGCCTCGGCCCGACCGCCGCCGAACAGGGCCTGGGGCGCCGGGACGTCCGGTCGTTCTCGCTGGTCGGCGTCGTCTGGGACGACCCCGACACCGAACTGCACGGCCGGGTCCAGGTCCGTACGCGGGCGCGGGGCACCACCCGCTGGTCCGGTTGGCAGGACGTCGAGACGCACAACCACGAGCACGCCGCCGACCCCGACACCGCCGAACGCGCCTCCAGCCGTGTGCGCGGCTCCACCGCCCCGCTGTGGGTGGGCGAATCCGACGGTGTCGAGGTCCGTGTGAGGGCCGAGGTCAGCGGTCGTACGGCCGAGCCGGGCGTCCAGGTGCTCCCGGACGGCCTACGTCTGGAACTGGTCGACCCCGGCTCCGGCCTCCCGGAGGCCGTGCCGGCCCAGGGGACCGTCCCGGCCGCCGGGACGGTCGTCGACCCCCCGCCCGTCGGCACGCCCGTGGACGCCTCCCGCCTCGGCGCGCTGACCGTCGAGTCGGCCGCCTCCTCCGCCGTCAACGCCGATCTCGCGCCGCTCGGCGCCACCGTGATCCCGGCGTTGTCGCGCAAGGCGACGGAGGCCGGGCTGGCCGAGCTGGAGCCGGGTATGAAGCCGTACATCGGGCCGCGTCCCCGGATCGTCACGCGCCGCGGCTGGGGCGCCGACGAGAGCCTCCGCGAGCGGGACTTCCTCTACACGAAGAAGGTCCAGGCGGCCTTCGTGCACCACACCGCCTCCGGCAACAACTACAGCTGCGACGAAGCGGCTTCCGTCATCCGCAGTATCTACCGCTACCACGTGGTGAGCAGCGGCTGGCGGGACATCGGCTACAACTTCCTCGTCGACAAGTGCGGAAACATCTACGAGGGGCGCGCGGGTGGCGTCGCGAAGGCCGTCATGGGCGCGCACACCCTCGGGTTCAACACGAACAGCATGGGGATCGCCGTCATCGGCAGTTACGGCTCCGTCAAGCCGCCCGAGCAGGCCGTGACCGGGATCGCGCAACTCACCGCGTGGAAACTCGGTCTTTACCGGGCGAACCCCAAGGGGAAGACGACCCTCACCTCCGGGGGTGGCAATCTGTACGCAAAAGGCAAGAAGGTACGACTGAACGTGATCTCCGGCCACCGGGACGGGTTCGCGACCGAGTGCCCGGGGGGGCGCCTCTACGGAAAGCTCGGCACGGCCCGCTCGGAGGCCGCGCGCTACCAAGGGCGGTAGCGGGGCGCTTAGTTGAGGGCCCGCCCCGCCCTCGCCACAACGACCCCGCCGACCTGCGAAGCGGCAGACCGGCGGGGTCGCGCACGGCCATGAAGGCGCCATCGAACGGTCTGCATACACTGGCCGGCCGAAAGACAGTTCGGCCGGTCCCGGCAGGAAGCAGAGACGACAGGTGACAGAAGCGATCCTCCTGGTCGGCGGCAGAGGCACCCGACTGCGTCCGCTCACGGTGCACACTCCGAAGCCCATGCTCCCGGCGGCCGGAGTCCCTTTCCTCACCCACCAACTGGCGCGGGCCCGGGCGGCGGGCGTCGACCACATCGTCCTCGCCACCTCGTACCTCGCCGAGGTCTTCGAACCCCACTTCGGCGACGGCTCCGCCCTCGGCCTCCACCTCGAGTACGTCACCGAGGAGGAGCCCCTCGGCACGGGCGGCGCCATCCGCAACGCGGCCGCCCACCTCCACTCCGCCCCCGAGGACCCCGTCCTCGTCTTCAACGGCGACATCCTCACCGGCCTGGACATCCGCCGCCTGGTCCACACCCACCGGACGACCGGCGCCGACGTCTCCCTCCATCTGACCCAGGTGACCGACCCGCGCGCCTACGGCCTGGTCCCCACCGACGAGACGGGCCGCGTCCTCGCCTTCCTGGAGAAGCCGCAGACCCCCGAGGAGATCGTCACCGACCAGATCAACGCGGGGGCGTACGTCTTC
Source organism: Streptomyces sp. NPDC030183 (assembly GCF_055573455.1). Taxonomy (NCBI): domain Bacteria; kingdom Bacillati; phylum Actinomycetota; class Actinomycetes; order Kitasatosporales; family Streptomycetaceae; genus Streptomyces; species Streptomyces sp. NPDC030183. Next base: position 23,393 of record NZ_JBVIBK010000054.1, on the reverse strand, counting down.
CGCCGCTCGGTCATCGACACGATCCCGGCGGGCCGCCCCGTCTCGGTGGAACGCGAGACGTTCCCGGACCTGCTGGCGGCGGGCGCCCACCTCCAGGGCATGGTCGACTCCACGTACTGGCTGGACCTCGGCACCCCGGCGGCCTTCGTCCGGGGCTCGGCGGACCTCGTCCTGGGCCGCGCCCCGTCCCCCGCGGTGCCCGGCCGCTGCGGCGACCGACTCGTCCTGCCCACGGCCCGGGTGGCCGGCGACGCGAAGCTCACCGGCGGCACGGTCGTCGGCGAGGGCGCGTTCGTGGGCGAGGGCGCGCGGGTCTGCGGCAGCACGGTTCTCGCGGGCGCCGTCGTGGAACCCGGCGCGGTCATCACCGACTCGCTCATCGGCGCGCGTGCCCGCATCGGCGAACGCTCCATCCTCACGGGCACGGTCGTCGGCGACGGCGCGGTCATCGGAGCGGACAACGAACTCCGCGCGGGGGTGCGGGTCTGGTGCGACGCCCAGATCCCCACGGGGGCGCTCCGCTTCTCGTCGGACGAGTAGAGCGCCTGGTAGCCCGGGGCCGGGGGGTTCGTGGGCGGGTGCGGGTGCGTTGTGGTTTCCCGCGCAGTTCCCCGCGCCCCTGAAGGCTTCGGGCCTGCGGCCCGGCCTTCATCGGAAAAGGCACGGGGCCGCAGGCCCCTGCCTTTTCCAGGGGCGCGGGGAACTGCGCGACCAGCCCCCACCCACCCGCACCCGCCCACGAACCCCCCGGCCCGAACTCAAAGGCGCCCGATGTCCCAGCGAGGCATCTTCGGCGTCCGCCGCCCCGGCACCCGCCCCGACAGCAGAATGAACCGCGCCGCCCGATGCCGCTGCCCCGCATACGGCTCCAGCAGCGACAGCATCACCGCGTCGTCCGCGTCCCGGTCCCCCGCCAGCGCGAACCCCACGATCCCCGGCAGATGCAGGTCCCCCGTGGTCACCGCGTCCGCCGCCCCATGGCTGCGCTGCACCGTCTCCGCCGACGTCCACGGCCCGATCCCCGGCACCAGCTCCAGCCGCGCCCGCGCGTCCTCCGGTGACATCCCGACGGACTCCTCCAGCCGCCCCGCCACCCGGACCGCCCGCAGGATCGTCGACGCCCTTTTGTTGTCGACCCCCGCCCGGTGCCACTCCCACGACGGGATCAACGCCCACTCCCGGGCCGTCGGCATCGCGGACATCCCGGCGGGCGCGGGCCCCGGCGCCGGTTCCCCGTACCTCCGTACGAGCAGCCGCCACGCCCGGTACGCCTCGTCCGTCGTGACCTTCTGCTCCAGGATCGACGGGATCAGCGACTCCATCACCAGCCCGGTCCGCGTCAGGCGCAGCCCCGGACGCCGCCGCCACGCGGCCGCGACGATGCGGTGCCGGGGCACGAACACGTCGGGCTCGTCCGACGCCCCCAGCAGGGCCGGCAGCGTGTCGAGCAGCCACTCGCCCCCCGGGCCCCATGCCTGCGCCTCGACGGCCCCGCCGCGCACGGCCACCCGCAGGGTCCCGGCCCCGGCCGGCGTGCGGCACACCCGCCACACGGCCCCGTCGGGGGTCGCCCGGAAGGTCGGGTCGCCGGAACCCCGTTTGAGCGGCCCGAGCACCAGCCCCAGATCGAACGGCCCCTCAGGCGCCCACGTCCGCCGCAGCCCCCGGGCCGCCGCGGGCCGAGGCACCCCAACGGGCACGTGGCCGGGCACCTGGCCGGGCACCGCGACATGTCCACCCCGCACGGTCGTGCGAGTGGGGCGAGGGGAGAAACGTCCGGCCACGATGAGGTCCTAGGAAGCTATGGGCGCCTTATGAGCATAGGAGGCGGAGGTTCTCGCGGGCTTCCGCGGCCCTCATCGCACCTCGATGAACGCCCCCGCGTCCCGCTCCCCCCGGGCCGGCGGCTCCACCGCCGGGTGGCCGACGGCCACGGCGCCCATGGGGTCCCAGTCCTCCGGCAGTCCCAGCACGTCCCGTACGACGTCCCGGCAGAACATCGTCGAGGACACCCACGCGGAGCCGAGCCGCTCTCCGGCCAGCGCGACCAGGAAGTTCTGCACCCCGGCCCCGGCGGCGACGACGAACATCTCCCGCTCGGCGCCGTCCCGCCGCTCGTCCCCGTAGGTGTGCGCCCCGTCCATCACCAGACACGGCACGACGAGATACGGCGCGTCGCGCAGGACGTCCCCCCGCCGCACGCGCTTGGCGATGGACTCCTCGCTCCTGCCGTCCCGCCGCAGGTCCGCGATCCACGCGTCCCGCATCGCGTCCAGCAGCCGCACCCGCGACTCCTCGGACTCCAGCAGCACGAACCGCCACGGCGTCGTGTGGTGCGGGGCGGGAGCGGTGACGGCGGCGGCGACGGCCCGCCGTACCGCACCCGGGTCGACCGGTTCCTCGGTGAACGCCCGCACGGTACGCCGCTGGGTCACCGCCAGCCGTACGGCCTCGGAGGTGCCCAGCCGGAACATGTCGTCACGGGCGCCCCGGACCAGCGCCTTCGTGCCCTCGCCCGCGTCGTCGGCGACGACGTGCGCGAGCCCCCGCACGACGGCCACCGGCAGCCCGGCGGCCTTGCCCTTCACCAGGTCACCGGCGGCGGCCAGCTCGTCGGCGGTGGCGACGACGGTCGCGCTGAGCGGATTGCCGTGCCCGTCCGTGCCGCCGCGCAGGTCGTCGAGGACCCGCACCCCGGCGGCGCCGATCGCCACGTCGGTGAGCCCGCTGCGCCAGGGCCGCCCGAAGGTGTCGGTGACCACGACCCCGACCTCGACCCCGAGCGCGTCCCTGATCCCGTCCCGGACGGCCCGCGCGGACGCGTCGGGGTCCTCGGGCAGCAGCAGCACGGTCCCGGCGGGGGTGTTGGAGGCGTCGACACCGGCGGCGGCCATCACCAGGCCCTGCCGGTTCTCCACGATCCGCAGGGCACCGCGCCGGGCCACGACCCGGACGGTCTCGGCGTCGATCGCGGCCTCCCGGTCGGCCGCCTCGACCATCCGGCCCTCGGCCTTGGACACGATCTTCGACGTGACGAGCAGCACGTCCCCGTCGCACAGCCCCGGCTCGGCCGCGGCGATCAGCTTGGCGAGGTCGTCCCCCCGCTGGACCTCGGGAATCCCGGCCACGGCCCACACCCGGTAGCCGGCGGTCGCGGACGCCTCTCTCGCGGTCTCCCCGCTCACGCGTCCCGCACCTCCTCCGCGAGCGCCAGCGCCGCACGGGCCATGGCCGCCGTGGCGTCCAGGTCGGTCATCATCAGCGGCACCGCCCGGCAGCGGATGCCCGCGGCCTCGACACGCTCGACGGTGCCCGCGTCGACCGTGTCGACGAGCCAGCCGTCCAGCAGCCCGGAGCCGTAGTGCTCGGCGACGGCCGCGGCGGTGGACTCGACGCCGACGGCGGCGAGGACCTTGTCGGCCATGCCCCGCACGGGCGCGTCCCCGACGATGGGGGAGAGCCCGACGACCGGCACCCCGGCCTCGGCGATCGCCTCCCTGATCCCGGGCACGGCGAGGATGGTGCCGACGGAGACGACGGGGTTGGACGGCGGGAAGAGGATCACGTCCGCCTCCGCGATGGCCTCCAGGACGCCCGGCGCGGGCTTGGCCTGCTCGGCGCCGACCGGCACGATCGCCTCGGCGGGCACGGAGGCCCGCAGCCGCACCCAGTACTCCTGGAAGTGGACGGCCTTGCGCTCGCCGTCGAGGTCGACGGCGACATGGGTCTCGACCCGGTCGTCGGTCATGGGGATGAGCCGCACCCCCGGCTCCCACCGGTCGCACAGCGCCTCGGTGACCGCGCTCAGCGGGTAGCCGGCGCCGATCATCTGCGTCCGCACGATGTGCGTGGCGAAGTCCCGGTCGCCCAGGCCGAACCACTCCGGTCCGACGCCGTACGCCGCGAGCTCCTCCTTCAGGTGGAAGGTCTCGTCGGCCCGGCCCCAGCCCTGCTCCTCGTTGATGCCGCCGCCGAGCGTGTACATCACCGTGTCGAGGTCCGGGCAGACCTTCAGGCCGAAGAGGTGGATGTCGTCCCCCGTGTTGCCGATGACCGTGATGTCCGCCTCCGGCGCGGCCCGCTTCAGGCCACGCAGGAACCGGGCACCACCGATGCCACCCGCCAGAACCACAATGCGCATGGGAGCCAGTCTCGCAGGCGGGTACGACAACGGTCCGCGCGCCCGCCCCCGACCACGAACGGTTTCGGCCGGGGTGCGGCGTCAGGCCGTCGCAGCTCCCACGTCCGCCCGCGTCAGGCCGTGGCGGTCGCCGTCTCCGTGGCGCACGCCTTGGTGTGCATCGGCATGTCCGTCAGGCCCGGGTAGTAGACGTGCAGGCTTATGGCCGGTTCCAGCGTGTCGTTGACGACCTCGTGGGCGTACCCCGGCGCGAAGACCCGCTGCGCGCCGGCGGCCAGCACCCGCGTGCCCCGCTCGGTGCGCTCGGTCAGCATGCCGTCGAGGACGGTGAGCACCCCGGACGAGCCGCCGTGGTCGTGGAGCCCGGTGCCCTGACCCGGCACCCAGGACAGCAGCCACACCTCGTACCCGGGGCCGGTGCGCAGCCGGTGGTACCAGCGCGTCGTCGCGTCGTACTCGACGAGGTGCTCCCACTGGGCGCGGTCCTCGGCGATGGAGCGGGCGAGTCCGGCGAACTCGGCCACGGTGACCGGGTGTTGGCGCGGCGTCCGCAGAAGGTGGGGCACTTCGAGGATGTCGCCGGCGATCTGGAGGTCGCTGTCGCTGTTCATGGGGTGAGGTGGTCCTCGGCGGGGTGTGGGGGATGGCTGGTTGTCACGTGCCGTCCGCCCGGGTCACGGGCGGGGCGGGGGCCCGGGTACGGGCGGAGGGGAACAGCAGCCGAGCCGCGATGGGCTCAGTGGCAGCCGGAGCGCGATGGGCTCAACAGCTGGAACAGCAACAGCTACAGCGAGCGCGGGCAGCACCGAGGGACCCGGCGCAGCGGGTCGAGGTGAGTGCCAAGTTCGCGAGCATGCCCACTAGGACAGCGGTTCACACCTCTGCTGTCAACTTCACGTCCGGTATGTGGATGCTGCTTCACCTCTTTCGGTGCATCACCCCGGTGAAAGGTTTGTGCAGGGGAAGTCGGGGACACAAGGCGCACAACCCGATACGGGTGAGTGCGAACGGGCCGGAACGAGATCGAACTCCTGGACGTCTTCCCTCGTAAGGGAGGGGGACCGTACGGGACTTCCGCCCACCCCGCGCTGCTGTCAGGGTTTATGCCGATTTGAACACTTTCCGCATAGCCTTGGTTCCGCAGAGTGAATAAGGGGCTCAATAGCAGATCTCGGCTTGACTCGCCCGTAGCAGCACACTTGTAATTTCACTCGTGTCGTTCAGCCGAAATCGGTAACGGCCGCACGACGGGGACGCGAAAGACGGACGAGGGGCGCACATGACCGAGCTCGTGCAGCAACTGCTGGTCGACGACGCGGACGAGGAACTCGGCTGGCAGGAGCGCGCACTGTGCGCCCAGACCGATCCCGAGTCCTTCTTCCCCGAGAAGGGCGGCTCGACCCGCGAGGCCAAGAAGGTCTGCCTCGCCTGCGAGGTCCGCTCCGAGTGCCTCGAGTACGCCCTCGCCAACGACGAGCGCTTCGGCATCTGGGGCGGCCTGTCCGAGCGCGAACGCCGCCGCCTCAAGAAGGCGGCCGTCTGAGCGCGCGGCACTCGCCGCACGCACCTGACGCACACCGCACACCTCAGGAAGCCGGCAGTCCGAAGCACGTCCCAGCGGAACCGGGTGACCAACGGCCCGTCGCAGGTGGCTCGTCCACAGGCGGCGGGCCGCCGTGCCTCCCGACTCCCGGCCACCGCCCCTCACCGAGGCGCTCCGCGCCGCCCCTCCTGCCTTGCCGTTAGTGTGGGCCCCCGTCCGAGACGTCCCGCTGTCCACGCCGGACACAGACGTCCACCGCAGTCCATCGAACCGGGGCCCGTACCTCGATGTCCGTGCACAGCCACACCGCAGCCCACGACGCTGCCACCCCTGAGTTCCCACGTCATGTGGTGACCGCGGTCCTCGTCGCGCACGACGGCGCCCGCTGGCTGCCCGACGCGCTCGCCGGACTGCTCGGCCAGGAGCGCCCCGTGCAGAGCGCCATGGCGGCCGACACCGGCAGCGCGGACGACTCCGCCCAGCTCCTCGCCGACGCCCTCGGCCCCGACCGCGTCCTGCACCTCGCCCGGCGCACCGGCTTCGGCCAGGCCGTCGAGGAGGCCAACCGCACCGCGGGCGTGCTCACCGAGGACGACCTGGCCTACCTGCGCCGCCCCAGCGGCTGGGACCCGGTCACGCGCACATGGCGCGACGACGCCTACGACCTGCCCGAGCTCCCGCACGGAGAGCCGGTGCAATGGCTGTGGCTGCTGCACGACGACTGCGCCCCCGAGCCCGACGCCCTCGCCCAGCTGCTGCGCGTCGTGGAGAACGAACGCGAGCTGGGCCGGGACGACGTCGCCGTCGTCGGCCCCAAGCTGCGCGGCTGGTACGACCGCCGTCAGCTCCTGGAGGTCGGCGTCACCATCGCGGCCTCCGGCCGCCGCTGGACCGGACTCGACCGCCGCGAACAGGACCAGGGCCAGCACGACCACGTCAAGCCCAGCCTCGCCGTCTCCACCGCCGGCATGCTGATCCGCCGCGACGTCTTCGAGGAACTCGGCGGCTTCGACCGCCGGCTGCCCCTCATGCGGGACGACGTCGACCTGTGCTGGCGCGCCACCGCCGCCGGCCACCGCGTCCTCGTCGCCCCCGAAGCGGTCGTCCGGCACGCCGAGGCGTCCTCCCGCGAGCGCCGCACCGTCGACTGCGTCGGCCGCTCCGCCGCCTCCCCGCACATGGTCGACAAGGCGGGCGCCGTCTACACCCTGCTCGTCAACTCCCGTACCGCACAGCTCCCCTGGGTGCTGTTCCGGATCGTCCTCGGCACCCTGCTGCGCACCGTCGCCTACCTCGTCGGCAAGGTGCCCGGCCAGGCCGTCGACGAGATCCGCGGACTGCTGAGCACGCTGCTGCGGCCCGAACGGATCATCGCCGGACGCCGCAGACGAGGCGGAGCGCGGATCGACAAGGGCGAGCTGCGCGCGCTGTTCCCGCCGCCCGGCGCGACCGTCCGCGCCACCGTCGAGCAGGCCGCCGGTGATCTGTTCGGCCGCTCCGACACCGAGACCTCCGCGGCCGGACGGCACGGCGGCGCGGTCGAGTCCGGGCCCGGCGACGACGACGCCGACTTCCTGGAGGTCGAGCAGTTCGCCCGGCTCAAGCGCGTCGCGCGCAAACCGGGCCCGCTGCTCTTCCTCGTCCTGCTGCTCGCCTCGCTCGTCGCCTGCCGCGCGCTCCTCGGCGGCGGCGCGCTCGCGGGCGGCGCCCTGCTGCCCGCGCCCGCCGACTCCGCCGAGCTGTGGTCGCGCTACCTGGACGCGTGGCACCCCGTCGGCGCCGGCGGCGCCGAGGCCGCCCCGCCCTACCTGGCGATCATCGCGATGCTCGCCTCCCTGCTGTTCGGCTCGACCGGGCTCGCCGTCACCGTGCTCCTGGTGGCCTCCGTGCCGCTCGCCGGCTGCACCGCCTACTTCGCCTCGCGGCCCCTCGTCACCTCCCGGCTGCTGCGCGCCTGGGCGGCCGTCGTGTACGCCTTCCTGCCCGCCGTCACCGGCGGCCTCGCCGGGGGGCGCGTCGGCACCGCCGTCTTCGCGATCCTGCTCCCCCTGATCGCCCGCGCGGGCGCCGCCGCAGCGGGGCTCACGAACAGCACGGGGGCGCGCGGCAGTTGGCGCGCCACCTGGGCGTACGCGCTGCTGCTGACGATCACCACCGCGTTCACCCCGATCGTGTGGCCCATCGCGCTGCTCCTCGGCCTGGCCATGCTCGCCGTGCGCCGCCGCGAGATCACCGCCTACGGCCCGCGCTTCCTCGCCCAACTGGGCACCCCGCTGTTGATCCTGGCCCCCTGGTCGCTGACCCTGCTGCCGTTCGGCTTCTTCCAGGAAGCCGGGCTGGAGTACGGGGCGAGCGCGGCCTCCCCGACCGGTCTGCTCGGCATCAGCCCCGGCGGCCCCGGCACGGTCGGCGGCCTCACCCTCGTCGGCGTGGTCCTCGCCGCGCTGGCCGCCCTGCTGCGCTCGGAACGCCGACTGGCGATCGGGACCGCCTGGACGGCGGCCCTGGTGGGACTCGTCCTCGCCGTCCTGTCCAACAACTCCACCTGGGCGGGCCCCGCGACCCTGGTCTACGGCATCGCCCTCCTGGCCGCCGCCACCCTGGGCGCCGACGGGGCACGCGCGCGTGTCGCCGAGCAGAGCTTCGGCTGGCGCCAGCCGGTGGCCGCGCTGATCGCCCTCGCCGCCGCCGTCGGCCCGCTGCTGGCCGCCGCCGGCTGGATGATCGGCGGCGCCGACGGGCCCCTGGGGCGCCGCGACCCCGTCCAGGTCCCCGCGTTCGTCGCCGAGGAGAGCGGCACCCGCGACCAGGCCCGCACCCTCGTCCTCGACAGCGACTCGACCGCCGAGGTCACCTACACCCTGGTCCGCGGCTCCGGCGTCCGCCTCGGCGACGCCGAACTCACGGCCGCCGCCGGACCGAACCGGCAGCTCGACAAGGTCGTCGCCAACCTCGTCGCCGGCTCCGGCGCCGACCAGGCCGACGAACTCGGCGGCTTCGCCGTCCGCTACGTCCTCGTCCGCCCCGGCGCCCCCCGCGAGATGAGCCGCGTCCTGGACGCCACGCCCGGCCTGAGCCGGCTCAGCCAGCAGGACGGCAGCGCCCTGTGGCGCGTGGACCGCGAGGTCGCCCGCGTCACCGTCGAGACGGGCTCCGGCGACCCGAAGTCCGTCGCGGCCGGCCCCGTCGAGGTGCACACCACCCTCCCGGCCGGCGGCTCGGGCCGCCTCCTGCGCCTCGCCGACACCGCCGACGAGTCCTGGACCGCCACCCTCGACGGCAAGCCGCTCACCCCGACCACGGTCGACGGCTGGGCGCAGGGCTTCCAACTCCCCACCGGGGGCGGCCGGCTGGACGTCACCTTCGACGAGCCCGTGAGCCACACCGGCTGGCTGTGGGCGCAGGGCTCGCTCGCCGTCGTCCTCGTGGTCCTCGCCCTGCCCGGCCGCCGCCGGGACGTCGACGACGACCTGCCCGACGAGCCGGTCGCCGTACCCGCCCAGGACATCACCGGCGACGGCCGCCGCGCCCGCCGCCTGCGCGCCCAGGCGGAGGCCGAGCAGTCCGCCGACGCCACCCCGCCCGCCCCCGCCGAGGAGGCCCCGGCGGCCGTCCCCGTCCCGCAGCAGCAGGCGTACGGCGAGTGGGACACACCGAGTCACGCGGGTGCCGAGTACGGCCAGTACGACCAGCAGTACCAGGCCGCCCAGCAGTACCCGGCGGGCACGTACGACCAGCAGCACTACCAGGCGGACCCCTATCAGGGCGGCCAGTACGACCCGTACGCCTCCTACGGGACCGACCCGGCCTCCTACGACCAGACGTACACCCAGGGCTACGACGCGACGTACGACCCGTCGCACGGCACCGGCGCCGACCCCCAGCGCCCCGACGGGAGCCAGCAGTGAACCGCACGACCCTGTCCCTGATCGCCGGCACGACCGCCCTCGCCGCGGTCACCGGCTTCGCCGTGCTCAGCGCGCCCGACGCCTCCGGCGGCGACACGGCTGTCGAGGCGGCCGCCCAACTCCCCGTGGAGCGCACGAGTCTGCTCTGCCCCCGGCCGAGCTCCTCGGACGTCGCCGAGACGGCGTACACGTCCTTCACCCCGGTCACCAAGGGCACGTCGGGCAAGGGCGGCGCCGAACTGGTGGCCGCGGGCGAGGAGTCGGCGGACAGCGGCGGGAAGGGCAAGAGGACCAAGCCCGTCCTGGAGCCGACGGAGCCGGGCAGGCCCGCCACCGGCAGCACCGACGGCGGTGACGCGCCCGCGCTGATCGGCACCGCCGAGGGGAAGTTCGCGCCCGGCTGGACCGTCCAGGAGACCACCGAGGTCGCCGCCGGCACCGGGCGGGGCCTGCTCGGCGTCAACTGCACCGCCCCGGACACCACGTTCTGGTTCCCGGGCGTCAGCACGGCCGCCGGCCGCACGGACTACGTCCACCTCACCAACCCGGACGACGCGGCGGCCGTCGTCGACATCGAGCTCTACGGCAAGGACGGCGAGCTGAAGTCGACGGTGGGGGAGGGCATCACGGTCCGGCCCCGCTCCACCGAACCCGTCCTGCTGTCGACGCTCACCACGGAGAAGCAGGCCGACCTCACGATCCACGTCAGCGTCCGCAGCGGTCGCGTCGCCGCAGCCGTGCAGGCCCTCGACGACAAGCAGGGCGGCGACTGGCTCGCCGCCGCGGCCGACCCGGCCGGCACCGCGGTCCTCCCCGGCATCCCCGAGGACGCCACGTCCGTCCAGCTGATCGCCTTCGCCCCCGGCGACACCGACGCCGACCTCAAGCTCCGGCTGGCCTCGCCCTCCGGGACGATCACCCCGGCCGGCAACGAGACCCTGCACGTCAAGGCGGGGATGACCGCCACGGCCGACCTCGGCGCCGTCACCCGCGGCGAGGCCGGATCCCTCCTGCTGAGCCCCACCGACGAGTCGGTCCCGGTGGTGGCCGCCCTCCGCGTGGTGCGCGGCAAGGGCGGCGACCAGGAAACGGCGTTCATCCCGGCCACCCGTGCCGTCGGCAAGCGCGCCACGGTCGCCGACAACCGCGCCAAGGGCACGACCCTCGCCCTCACCGCGCCCGCCCGCACCGCCAAGGTCAAGGTGACGGCATCCGCGGGCGGCTCCGCCGGTGAGCCCACGACCAAGACGTTCACGATCAAGGCGGGCACCACCCAGAACGTGGAGTTCCCGGCCCCGACGGGCCTGAAGGGCCCCTACGCCCTCACGGTGGAGCCCCTCACCGACACCCCCGTCTACGCCTCACGAACCCTGGAGTCCAAGGTCGACGCCATCCCCGCGTTCACCATCCAGACCCTCCCCGACGACCGGGGAACGGTGGCGGTCCCCAGAGCCCACCAGGACGTGGCGGTACTGCAGGACTAAGGGCTCGGAGGGTGCTCCTGAGGGGCGCGGGGAACTGCGCGACCAGCCCCCACACCACCCGCACCCGCCAGAACACACGCACCCCCGACGCATCAGGCGCCGACGCGGGGTCGAAGGGGCGGCAGCCCCCTGGAGGACGGGACGGGTGGGGGCGGCGGGGGCGACCCCGGCGCCCACCCCCCCCGCGGGGTCAGTCCTCCCCGTACCGGGGGTCCACGGTCTCCGGGTTCAGCCCCAGCAGCTCGGCGACCTGCTCCACGACCACCTCGTGCACCAGCGCCGCCCGCTCGTCCCGCCCCTTGGTCCGGATCTCCACCGGCCGCCGGTACACGACCACCCGCGCGATGCGCCCCTCCCGCGCCGGCACGATCCCGCCGAGCGGCACCGCCTCGTCGTTCCACACGCCGTCCCCGGGGCCGTCCAGCCGTGGCACCTCCAGGACGAGGAAGTCGATGTCGGCCAGCTGCGGCCACCGCCGCTCCAGCCGCTCCACCGAGTCCTGCACGAGGTCGGCGAAGACCTCCGCGCGACTCGCCGCGAGCGGCACCTGCGGCGGCGCGATGGGGCCGCGCATCCCCCGGCCGTGCCGATCACGACGGCGGGGCCCGGGTGCGGAGGCGGCGGACGGCGGTACGAGGTTGTCCATCACCTGTGAAGCGTAGTCCTCACGAGGTCCACGCGCCCGGTCCCACACCCCGACCCGCGAAAGGGGCCCGACACCGCTGACCTGGTACGTCCAACCGGCGCGCCGAACACGGGCGCGCCGGAGGGCCGTACGGCCTGTCACCGGATGACCATTCCAGCCAAGGTTGGGCTCGATTCCGTTCCCTCCCGGACCGTCGAACCCGCATCAAATCACCTGGTTTGTACCGAAAATCGATCGACTTCGGAGCCGTTCGGCATCCCGGACGAGGGGCTACTCGCAGGTCAGCGAGGCGCGTTCAGAAGGGCATGTGGGGCGTCTCACAGTGCGACACGGGGGAGTGACCTGGTGGAGAGTCGTCGCGGCCCGCTCAAGAGTGCGGTACCGTCCAACGTCGTGAGCCCTGTACGTCGCTGTTCGCGCACCGCTTGCGGCCGTCCCGCCGTCGCGACGCTGACGTACGTCTACGCCGACTCGACCGCGGTCCTCGGCCCGCTCGCCACCTACGCCGAACCCCACTGCTACGACCTGTGCGCCGAGCACTCCGAGCGCCTCACCGCCCCGCGCGGCTGGGAAGTCGTACGGCTGTTGGACGGCTCGGCCCCCGCGCGCCCCAGCGGTGACGATCTGGAAGCGCTCGCCAACGCCGTGCGCGAGGCGGCCCGCCCGCAGCAGCGCGCCGCCGAGGCCGGCGGCGGGGCCCGTACGGCCGACCCGATGGAGGTCGCCCGCCGCGGCCACCTCCGCGTCCTGCGCTCACCCGACAACTGACACCCCGCCCGGCGGTGTTGTCGCCGGACCGCCGGACCGCCGGACCGCCGGTGCGCCCGCGCCCGCCGCCGTCGACCTCGCCTGAGAGCCCGTCCCGCGCGACGCTCCGCCTTCATCGGCGTCGATCTGCCCCGTTTGCTCGCCCTTCGCCCAACTCCCCACCCTCGGTGCCCCCTTGCCCGGCACTCCCGTGAGTTGTCCACATCGGCGGAGGTCACACAGTCGGCCGTAACACCGGGCGGGTAGTTTGGGGCGATCCGGTGAGGACTTCAGGAGGGTTTGGCCGTGGCTGCTGATCTGTCGACGATCGTGAAGGCGTACGACGTACGCGGTGTGGTCCCGGACCAGTGGGACGAGCCCCTGGCCGAACTCTTCGGCGCCGCCTTCGCCCAGGTCACCGACGCGGACGCCGTCGTCGTCGGCCACGACATGCGGCCCTCCTCGCCCGGCCTCTCCCGCGCCTTCGCGCGCGGCGCCGCGGCGCGCGGCGTGCACGTGACGGAGATCGGCCTGTGCTCGACGGACCAGCTCTACTACGCGTCCGGCGCGCTGAACCTGCCGGGCGCGATGTTCACCGCCTCGCACAACCCCGCCCAGTACAACGGCATCAAGATGTGCCGCGCGGGCGCCGCCCCCGTGGGCCAGGACACGGGTCTCGCCGAGATCCGCGCCCTCGCCGAGACCTGGAGCGACACCGGGGCGCCGGAACCCGCCGCGACACCGGGAACGATCACGCGGCGCGACACACTGGAGGACTACGCGGCGTACCTCCGCGGCCTGGTCGACCTCACCGCGATCCGCCCGCTGAAGGTCGTCGTCGACGCGGGCAACGGCATGGGCGGCCACACGGTCCCCACGGTCTTCGCCGGCCTGCCCCTGGACGTCGTCCCGATGTACTTCGAACTGGACGGCACGTTCCCCAACCACGAGGCCAACCCCCTCGACCCCGCCAACATCGTCGACCTCCAGCGGCGCGTCCGCGAGGAGGGCGCCGACCTCGGCATCGCCTTCGACGGCGACGCCGACCGCTGCTTCGTGGTCGACGAGCAGGGCGACCCCGTCTCGCCCTCCGCGATCACCGCGCTGGTCGCCTCCCGCGAACTCGCCAAGCACGGCGGCAGGGGCACCGTCATCCACAACCTGATCACCTCCTGGTCGGTGCCCGAGGTGGTCCGGGAGTGCGGCGGCACACCCGTGCGCACCCGCGTCGGCCACTCCTTCATCAAGGCCGAGATGGCCCGCAGCGGCGCGATCTTCGGCGGCGAGCACTCCGCCCACTACTACTTCGCCGACTTCTGGAACGCCGACACGGGCATGCTGGCCGCCCTCCACGTCCTCGCGGCCCTCGGAGGCCAGGACGGCCCCCTCTCCGGCCTGGTCGCCCAGTACGACCGCTACGCGGGCTCCGGCGAGATCAACTCCACCGTCGCCGACCAGACCGCCCGCCTCGCCGCCGTCAGGGCCGCCTACGAGAGCCGGGAGGGGCTGACCCTGGACGAGCTCGACGGCCTCACCGTCTCGTCCCCGGACTGGTGGTTCAACGTCCGCCCCTCCAACACCGAGCCCCTCCTCCGCCTGAACGCCGAGGCCCGCGACGAACCGACCATGGCCAAGCTCCGCGACGAGGTCCTGGCGATCATCAGGGGGTGACCGCGCCGCCCCCGGCGCCGGGCGCCCGACCAGGGGAGAGCCCGCCCCGGGCGGCCCCCGTGCCCCGCACAACCCCGGCGCCGACCCCCGCCCGGCGGTACGCTGACCAGGCCGCACCGCACAACCGAACCCCGCCCCCGAAGGGACCCCCGACATGCCGCTCGAAGCCGGCCTCCTGGAGATCCTCGCCTGCCCGGCGTGCCACGCCCCCCTCACCGAGGAGGACACCGAGCTGACCTGCACCGGCCAGGACTGCGGCCTCGCCTACCCCATCCGCGACGGCATCCCCGTCCTCCTCGTCGACGAGGCCCGCCGCCCCGGGTGAGACCCCGCCCGGGCCCCCACTCCGGGCACACCGCAAGGCGTAACCCCGCTCGGGTAGGGAAACCCGGCGCTAAGGCGAAAAAGGGCACCCGGCGAATCGGAGGCTGCCGCCCATGCTCGACGAATCGCTACTGGACACACCCGACGCCCTGTCGGAGGCCGACCGGGGCGGCCTGCTCCGCGGAGCCGCCGAGGCCGGCGCCCGGGTCCGCACGGCCGTCCGCCTCGGCACCGAGGCCGGCATCGCCGACCTCAAACCCGACGGCCGCCCCCGCGCCCTCATGATCGCGGGCCCCGGCATGGCCTCCGCCGGCGTCGCCGACCTGCTCGGCGCCCTCGCCGGCTCCAGCTGCCCCATCACCCGCATCCACCCCACCGGCGTGGCCCCCGCCGCGGGCGCCCTCCGCTGGGAACTCCCCGGCTGGGCCGGATCGGTCGACCTCCTCCTGATCGCCACCGCCGACGGCGCCGAACCCGGCCTGGCGCTCCTGGTCGACCAGGCGTACCGCCGCGGCTGCACGGTCGTCGCCGTCGCCCCGCCCCGCACGCCCGTCGCCGACGCGATGGCGGGCGCCCACGGCCTGTTCGTACCGATGGCGACCGCCCCGTACGAGCTGGAGGTCCCCCTCGGCGCCGCAGCCCCCGGCATCCTGTGGGCCCTGCTCACCCCGATGCTGGCGCTCCTCGACCGCATGGGCCTCGTCGCCGCCGACCCGGACGCCCTCGCGAAGGTCGCCGACCGCCTCGACCACGTCGCCGAGCGCTGCGGCCCCGCGATCGCCACCTACAGCAACCCCGCCAAGACGCTCGCCGCCGAGTTCGCCGACGCGCTCCCGCTGATCTGGACGGAGGGCCAGGCCGCGGGCCCCGTGGGCCGCCGTTTCGCCTCTGCCCTCGCCGAACTCGCGGGCCGCCCCGCCCTCGCCGCCCAACTCCCCGAGGCGCTCGCCTCGCACGCGGTGGTGCTGTCCGGCCCCCTGGCCGCGAGCGCCGACCCCGAGGCGTTCTTCCGCGACCGCGTCGAGGAGCCACCCGCCCTCCACGCGCGCGTGCTCCTCCTGCGCGACCGGCCCACCGGCGGACTGAGCGCCGCCTCGGCCGCCCGCGAGCTGGCCCTCGGCCACGAGACCGCGGTCAGCGAGCTGGAACCCGAGGAGGGCAGCGACCTGGAGACCCTCGCGGAGATGATCGCCATCACGGATTTCGCCGCCGTTTACCTGTCGCTCGCTTCGGGAGCCTGATCCTTACCTGGCCCCGGCAGACCCCCGAACGGCGTACGGAGAAGAACTCACCATGGACCGCCTCGACAACACCATCCGCCCCTACGCCTGGGGCTCGACCACCGCCATCCCGCACCTCCTCGGCGTGGCACCCACCGGCGAACCGCAGGCGGAGATGTGGATGGGCGCCCACCCCGGCGCCCCCTCGCGCACCGCGCGCGGCCCCCTCACCGAGGTGATCGACGAGGCACCGGAACGCGAACTGGGGGCCCGCGCGGTCGCGAAATTCGGCCCCCGCCTGCCGTTCCTGCTGAAGATCCTCGCCGCCGGCGCCCCCCTCTCCCTCCAGGTCCACCCCGACCTCGAACAGGCCAGGGAGGGCTACGAGGACGAGGAGAGCCGCGGCATCCCGATCGACGCGGGCCACCGCAACTACAAGGACGCCAACCACAAGCCCGAACTGATCTGCGCCCTCACCGAGTTCGACGGCCTCTGCGGCTTCCGCGACCCCCTGCGGACCGCCGACCTGCTCGCCGCCCTCGACGTCGACTCCCTCAAGCCGTACGTCGACCTCCTGCACGCCCACCCCGAAGAGGCCGCGCTGCGCGAGGTGTTGACGGCCGTCCTGAGTGCCGACCCCGAGGAGATGGCGCAGACGGTCACCGACGCCGCTGCCGCCTGCGCCCGACTCGGCGGCGAGCACGCCGCGTACGCCGACATCGCCCACCACTACCCGGGCGACCCCGGTGTCATCGCCGCCATGCTGCTCAACCGCGTACGCCTGCAACCGGGCGAGGCGCTCTTCCTCGGCGCCGGTATCCCGCACGCCTACCTCAGCGGTCTCGGCGTCGAGATCATGGCCAACTCCGACAACGTCCTGCGCTGCGGCCTCACCCCCAAGCACGTCGACGTCCCCGAACTCCTGCGCGTCGTCCGCTTCGAGGCGACCGACCCCGGCGTCCTGCGCCCCGAGGCGGCCCCCGACGGCGAGGAGGTCTACGAGACCCCCATCGACGAGTTCCGCCTCTCCCGCTACGTCCTCCCCGAGGCCACCGCCCCGCACGACCTCACCCTCCCCACCCCGCAGATCCTGCTCTGCACGGCCGGTTCCGTACGGGCGGGCGAGCACACCCTCGCCCCCGGCCAGTCCGTCTTCGTCCCGGCGGACGAGAAGGCCGAGGTGGCCGGACCGGGCACCCTCTTCCGCGCGACGGTCGTCGCCTGAACGGCGTGACCCGCGCCTGATCCACGACCCGGCCCACCGACACCGGGCCGGGCTGCAACAATGCCCCCTGCAAAAGGCGGGCAAAGCCCGGCCGGTGACGGACGGAAACGTGGGTACCCATGCCCACGCACAGACACATGCGCAGGCGAAGGGACACCTCGGACAGATGAGCGCGTCAGGCGGCACCAAGGCGATCGTGGCGGCACTCGCCGCCAACCTCGCGATCGCGGCAGCGAAGTTCGTGGCGTTCCTTTTCAGTGGCTCGTCCTCGATGCTCGCCGAGTCCGTGCACTCCCTCGCCGACTCCGGGAACCAGGCCCTGCTCCTCCTCGGCGGCAAGAAGGCCAAGCGCGAGGCCACCCCGCAGCACCCCTTCGGGTACGGCCGCGAGCGCTACATCTACGCCTTCCTCGTCTCGATCGTCCTCTTCTCCGTCGGCGGCATGTTCGCCCTCTACGAGGGCTACGAGAAGATCAAGCACCCGCACGAGATCGACCACTGGTACTGGCCCGTCGGCGTCCTCGTCTTCGCGATCATCGCCGAGACGTTCTCCTTCCGGACCGCCATCAAGGAGTCGAACGTCCTGCGCGGCCAGAAGTCCTGGAAGGACTTCGTCCGCCACGCCAAGGCACCCGAACTGCCCGTCGTCCTCCTGGAGGACCTCGGCGCGCTCGTCGGCCTCATCCTCGCCCTCGGCGGCGTCGGCCTCGCCCTGCTCACCGGCGACGGCGTCTGGGACGGCATCGGCACCCTCTGCATCGGCGCCCTGCTCATCCTCATCGCGATCGTCCTCGCCGCCGAGACCAAGTCCCTGCTCCTCGGCGAGTCCGCCGGCGTGGAAGAGGTCGAGAAGATCGCCGCGGCCGTCGTCGACGGCGACACCGTCACCCGCGTCATCCACATGCGCACCCTCCACCTCGGTCCCGAGGAACTGCTGGTCGCCGCGAAGATCGCCGTCCAGCACGACGACACGGCCACCGAGGTGGCGAACGCCATCAACGCCGCCGAGGCCCGCATCCGCGAGGCCGTCCCGATCGCCCGCGTCATCTACCTGGAGCCCGACATCTACAGCGAGGCCGAAGCCGCCAAGGGCCCCGACCGCGAGGCCAGCCCCGGCGGCCCCGCCCCGGCCGCCGACCACTGACCCACGCACCCCCGAGCAGGACAGGGCACGGGCCCGCCGCAGCACGCGGCGGGCCTTTCCCGTCACACGCCCCGCACCACCGCACCCGCGACGCCCCAGGCCACAGCCGTACGGACCCCCGCCGCCCCCCGGAGAAGGCTTGATCCGTCCTGAGGCGGACTGGGGCCGCACGGGTCGACCGGTGTAGCTTGGGACGGAGCCAGACGTCGCTGCTGATGGCGGTCGGGCGGTCCCACCGAGGACCGGCCGAGGGAGAGAGGGCCTCCGACGGACTGCGCTGCGCGCACGCGGGCATGCCTGTGTCCTCTTCGGGCACCCCTGTGTCCGCCGCCGCGCAGACCAGCCCTACCCACCCTCGACCCGACACCGAGGAGCAGCTCGCAATGACGACTGTCGACCAGCGACAGGACTTCAAGGTCGCCGACCTCTCCCTGGCCGAGTTCGGCCGCAAGGAGATCACCCTCGCCGAGCACGAGATGCCCGGCCTGATGGCGATCCGCAAGGAGTACGCCGAGGCCCAGCCCCTCGCCGGCGCCCGCGTCACCGGCTCCCTGCACATGACCGTGCAGACCGCCGTCCTCATCGAGACCCTGGTCGCCCTCGGCGCCCAGGTCCGCTGGGCCTCCTGCAACATCTTCTCCACCCAGGACCACGCCGCCGCGGCCATCGCCGTCGGCCCGAACGGCACCGTGGACAACCCGCAGGGCGTCCCGGTCTTCGCCTGGAAGGGCGAGACCCTGGAGGAGTACTGGTGGTGCACCGAGCAGGCGCTGACCTGGCCTGACAGCCCCACCGGCGGCCCCAACATGATCCTCGACGACGGCGGTGACGCCACCCTCCTCGTCCACAAGGGCGTCGAGTACGAGAAGGCCGGCAAGGTCCCCTCCGTCGACACCGCCGAGAACGACGAGCACCGCGTCATCCTGGAGCTCCTCAACCGCACCATCACCGACGGCTCCCAGAAGTGGACCCAGCTCGCCTCGGAGATCCGCGGCGTCACCGAGGAGACCACCACCGGCGTCCACCGCCTGTACGAGATGCAGCGCGACGGCGTCCTCCTCTTCCCGGCGATCAACGTCAACGACGCCGTCACCAAGTCGAAGTTCGACAACAAGTACGGCTGCCGCCACTCCCTGATCGACGGCATCAACCGCGCCACCGACGTCCTGATCGGCGGCAAGACCGCCGTCGTCTGCGGCTACGGCGACGTGGGCAAGGGCTGCGCGGAGTCCCTGCGCGGACAGGGCGCCCGCGTCATCGTCACCGAGATCGACCCGATCTGCGCGCTCCAGGCCGCCATGGACGGCTACCAGGTCACGACCCTCGACGAGGTCGTCGACAAGGCCGACATCTTCATCACCACGACCGGCAACAAGGACATCATCATGGCCTCCGACATGGCCAAGATGAAGCACCAGGCCATCGTGGGGAACATCGGCCACTTCGACAACGAGATCGACATGGCCGGCCTCGCCAAGGTCCCCGGCATCGTCAAGGACGAGGTCAAGCCGCAGGTCCACACCTGGACCTTCCCCGACGGCAAGGTGATCATCGTCCTGTCCGAGGGCCGCCTGCTGAACCTGGGCAACGCCACCGGCCACCCGTCGTTCGTGATGTCCAACTCCTTCGCGGACCAGACCCTGGCCCAGATCGAGCTGTTCACCAAGCCCGACGCGTACCCGACCGGCGTCTACACGCTGCCCAAGCACCTCGACGAGAAGGTCGCCCGCCTCCACCTCGACGCGCTCGGCGTGAAGCTCACGACCCTCCGCCCCGAGCAGGCCGCGTACATCGGCGTAGAGGTCGAGGGCCCGTACAAGCCGGACCACTACCGCTACTGATCACGCACACCGGCTGACGCCTCCCGCGGCAGCTCACAGGCAGGCCCCCGCACCCCCGTGCCGGGGGCCTGCCCGTTCGGCCGGCGGCCACCGGCCGGATCAGCCGGTTCAGCAGGATCAGCCCGTCAAGACCCAGGACGCCCATGCCCCGCGGCCGGTATTCGCTGCACGACCCGCACGATCACACCCTCCTCGCCGAAGAACACTTCATCCGGGGGCCTGCCCGTTCGGCCGGCGGCCACCGGCCGGATCAGCCGGTTGAGCAGGATCAGCCCGTCAAGACCCAGGACGCCCATGCCCCGCGGCCGGTATTCGCTGCACGACCCGCACGATCACACCCTCCTCGCCGAAGAACACTTCCACTGCGCGCCGGGTCCCTCCGGCTGGCGCTATGTGTCCCAACTGACCACCCCTTCCGGCGACCACGCCGGCTCCGTCGACCTCGCCCTCGACGAACTCGGCCGCCCCATCCGCCTCGAACTCCACGCCGCGAGCTGGCAGGTCCGCGGCGCCGCCCTCGACGGCGTCACCTGGGTCCGCACCGACCCCACCGGTTCGCATGCCACCGAAGGCAATGTGCGCGCCCACGCCTTCACCGGCACGTCCCCGGCGTTCCTCGTCGCCACCACCCGTCTTCTGCGCCTCACCCCTTCCGAGCCCGCGACCCGCGTACGCCTCGTCGCCTTCACGGACCCGGTCCTCGCCCCCCGCACCGTGGACCAGTCCTGGGCCTTGATCGCAAGAGAAGCACACGCCACTGACAACGGCCCCCTGACCGTGGACGAATACCAGGTCACAGCCCTGGACACAGGCGAACGGCACACCGTTCACATCTCCGGCGACGTGGTCCTCGCGGCCCCCGGAGTGGAACTGGAACACCTGGAATCACCGCCGTCGACGTTCCCCTGAGACCGACGTTCCCCTGACGGGAACGGTGAACGGAGCCCGGCTGACGACGATCGGCTGAGAGGGCTCGACGACGGCCGGGGACCCGTCAGCCAGGCGGCGCGAACCCGGTGCTCGGCCGGTCGGTGGGCGGCTGCGACGGTGCCTCGACGGGAGCGGAGGTCCCGGCGGGCGGCGCCGGGTACGCGGCCCGCATCGGCGGCTGCGCCACAGGCCCGGCCCACCCGGCCCCCGGGTTCGGCCCGCCCGGTACCGCTCCGGTCGCCGCCGCACCGCCGAACGCGCGGCGCGCCTCCCGCGCCTGGCGCTCGTGCACCACGGCAGCCAGATAGGCGCCCGGCGGCACGCCGTACGGCGCGGGAGTCCCGGTACGGGCCGCGAGATCCGAGGCAAGACGCTCCGCCATCGCCGCACCGACATGCGGGTCCAGCTGCCCCATACGCGTCAGGTACTGGCGGACGGCCAGCCACAGCGCATCCGGAACCGCCGACAGGTCGAGCCCGGAGAACTGCCCGGCCAGCCAGGGCGGCGGCGGAGGCACGAACGCCGACCTTCCCGCCGGCACCCGTTCCCGCACGACCAGCGTCCCCGCGAACACATCACCCAGCCGCCGCCCCCGCGTCGAGACCAACGAGGCGATACACGCGATGACCCCGAAGGTCATCAGGATCTCGACGACGCCGACGGCACCGCGCACCAAGGCGTGCCGGAACCGGATCGGCCCGCCGTCGTCCCGCACCACCCGCAGCCCGAAAGCCAGCTTCCCCAGCGAACGCCCGTGGCTCAGCGTCTCCACGGCGATCGGCACACCCACCAGAAGGAGCAGAAAACTCGCTATGGCTATCGCCATCTGCGCCGCCTCGTCGAGACCGGCCGTCGCGAGGGCCAGGAGCAGGGTCACCACGAGGTAGACGACCATCGCCACGACCAGGTCGAGCAGCACGGCCAGC
This sequence comes from Streptomyces sp. NPDC030183, assembly GCF_055573455.1. NCBI lineage: Bacteria > Bacillati > Actinomycetota > Actinomycetes > Kitasatosporales > Streptomycetaceae > Streptomyces > Streptomyces sp. NPDC030183. Next base: position 1,643 of record NZ_JBVIBK010000054.1, on the reverse strand, counting down.
GCCCGGCTCGGCAGCTTCGCGGGACGCAGCTCCAGCGCCACCGCCTCGCCCGTCACTAGCTCACTCACACCCGTAGTCCTTCCGTTTCCATCCCCTGACCCGCCCCAGGAGTGGCCAGTCTGCCAAGCTGAGGAACAGCGCGCCGCAGTACGACCTGTACGACAAGCTGACACGCAGTACGAGAGGGACGAGGAGCAGCCAACCCGATGGACCTCGATGTCTTCGTGTCCGCCCATCGCGCCGAGTGGGACCGTCTCGACGCACTGCTCCGCCGCCAGCGCCGCCTCAACGGCGCCGAGGTCGACGAACTCGTCGCCCTCTACCAGCGCACGGCGACCCACCTCTCGCTGATCCAGTCCAGCGCCCCGGACCCCCAGCTCACCGGCCGCCTCAGCCAACTCGTGGCACGCGCGCGAAGCGCGGTCACCGGCGCCCGCCGCTCCTCCTGGCGCGATGTCACCCGCTTCCTGACCCACGGTTTCCCGGCAGCGGTCTACCGCTCACGCCACTGGTGGGTCCCCACCGCGCTCCTCTCCACCCTCGTCGCCGCGCTCCTGGGCTGGTGGATCGGTACCCATCCCGAAGTCCAGGCGTCCATCGCGGCCCCCGACGCCCTGCGCGACATGACCCGCCCCGGTGGCCAGTACGAGACGTACTACTCCAGCCATCCCGCGGCCTCCTTCGCCGCCCAGGTGTGGACGAACAATGCTCAGGCCGCCGCCATGTGCCTGGTCCTTGGCATCTTCCTGGGCCTGCCGGTCCTCTGGATCCTCCTGCTGAACATGCTCAACCTGGGCGTGGGCATCGGCCTGATGTCCTCCGCGGGCCGACTCGACGTCTTCCTGGGCCTCGTCCTTCCCCATGGTCTGCTGGAACTGACCGCGGTCTTCGTCGCCGCCGGTACGGGTCTGCGCCTCGGCTGGACCGTCATCGACCCCGGCCCCCGCACCCGCCGCTCGGCCCTGGCCGAGGAGGGGCGAGCCGCGGTGGGGATGGCGATCGGCCTGGCGCTGGTCCTGTTCGTCTCCGGCGCCATCGAAGGGTTCGTCACCCCGTCGGGCCTCCCGACCTGGGCCCGCATCAGCATCGGAGTCCTCGCCGAAGCCGCCTTCCTCGCGTACGTCTACGTCCTCGGCGGACGTGCCGCACGGGCCGGCGAGACGGGTGACGTCGAGGAGCACGAACGCAGCGCCGCGGTGCCCACGGCCGCCTGATGTGCATCCACCCCCGCCGGGCTGTTAGTGTCGACCTCGTTCCCGCGAGAGCCGTTGACACGGAGCTCGTGGGGAGGTAGATTTCAACAGTTGCCTAGAGGTGGACATACCCCAGGTGACGGTGAACGTCTACCGGTTCCTCGTGAACGAGCTTCGCGAGTGAGCCCACCCCGATGATTCAGAACGAGCGGCCGGTAAGGCCGGTCAAAAACTTCTGATAAAGTCGGACTCGCCGAAAGGGAGCCGCAAGGCAAACAAATAGGCAAAGCCCTCCAACGGCTACCGGAAATGAATTCCGACCGGAAACGGAACGGAAAACGGATCTGGTAAGGTTGGAAACGCAAGACCGAAGGGAAGCGCCCGGAGGAAAGCCCGAGAGTGACTCGGGTGAGTACAAAGGAAGCGTCCGTTCCTTGAGAACTCAACAGC
>NZ_JBVIBK010000053.1:0-26979 GCF_055573455.1 Streptomyces sp. NPDC030183 | reverse complement strand
CCGTGTACTGGACGTACTCGGGTCGGGGCCCGGTGCGTCGAGAGCGCGTGCATGGCGTCGCGGGGTAGGTGGGAATGTGACGACAGGGCCTAGCGTGACCGTGTGATCGAGATGCCGAACGACGCCGTCCCACCGGTGCCCGAGGAGCAGGGGCCGTGGTCCCGTAGGGGGTTCCTCCTCGGTGCCGCCGCGCTCGCCCTGGCGCCGCAGTTCGTCCGCCAGGACCCGGCCGCGGCGGCGGCCGAGCTGCCCGGCTTCCCCGAGGAGGTGGAGCTGTACCGCTCCGCGTACCGCAACTGGGTCGGCGAGATCACCGCGTCCGGCCTGTGGGCGTGCGCGCCCGCCGACGGGGACCAGGTGGTGGCGGTGGTCAACTGGGCCCGGCGGCAGGGCTGGAGGGTCCGCCCCCGGGGTCTCTCCCACGGCTGGTCGCCGCTGACCGTCACCGAGGGGACCGGGTCCGGCGCGCCCGTGCTGCTCGTCGACACGACGAAGCACCTGACCGCCCTGTCCCTGGAATCCACCGGCCCGGCGGCGGTCCGGGCGGGTGCCGGCGCCACCCTGGAGGGCCTGCTCACCTTCCTGGAGGGCCATGGGCTCGGGGTGACGGCCTGCCCGGCGCCGGGGGACCTCTCGGTCGGCGGCGCCCTCGCCGTCGACGCCCACGGCACCGCCGTACCCGCCGCCGGGGAGACCCGGGCACCCGGGCACACCTACGGTTCACTCAGCAATCTCGTGCTGGAACTGACGGCGGTCGTGTGGGACGCCGACAGCGACGCGTACGTCCTGCGGACGTTCACCCGGGACGAGGCGGACGGCGCCGCGCTGCTCACGCACGTGGGGCGGGCGCTGGTCACGGAGTGCGTGCTGCGGGTGGGTGCCGACACGAAGCTGCGGTGTCTGAGCCGGACCGACATCCCCGCCGCGGAGCTGTTCGCCCCGCCCGGCAGCGGCGGGCGCACCTTCGACAGCTTCCTGGACGAGGCGGGGCGGCTGGAGGCGATCTGGTTCGCGTTCACCGAGTTCCCCTGGCTGAAGGTGTGGAGCGTGGCGCCCACCCGGCCGCTCACCTCCCGACGCGTGACCTCGCCGTACAACTACCCGTTCTCGGACAACGTGCCGACGGTCGTCGCGGACCTCGTCGGGCGGATGGTGTCGGACGGCGCCTGGTATCTGGCCCCGGTGCTGGGCAGGACGCAACTGACCGTGGCCGAGGCGGGGTTGGTGGCCACGGCGTCGGCGGACCTGTGGGGGCCGTCGAAGAACACGCTGCTCTACGTCAGGCCGACGACCCTGCGGGTGACGGCGAACGGGTACGCGGTGCTGACCTCACGCGACCAGGTGCAGCGCGTGGTCGCGGAGTTCACGTCCTTCTACCGGGAGCGGCTCACCGCGTACGCGGCGCGCGGCAGCTTCCCCGTCAACGGCTCGGTCGAGATCCGGGTGACCGGCCTCGACGACCCGGGGGACGTCGGGGTGGCCGGCGCGCGGGCCCCGCTGCTGTCGGCCCTGCGGCCGCGCGCCGACCGGCCCGGGTGGGACACGGCGGTGTGGCTGGACGTGCTGACCCTGCCGGGGACCCCGGACGCCGAGGCGTTCTTCCGTGAGCTGGAGCGGTTCCTGCTCACGACGTACGACGGCGGCCACGCCCTCACCCGCGTCGAGTGGTCGAAGGGCTGGGGGTACACCGGCGAGGCAGCCTGGAGCGACGAGGAGGTGCTGCGCACCGTCGTACCGGCCTCCTACGAGGACGGCCAGGGGCCCGGCTGGGACGGGGCGCGGCGGATCCTCGACCGGCTCGACCCGCACGGCGTGTACGGCAACGGCTTCCTCGACCGGCTGTTCGCGTGAGCGAATCTCAGACCCGGCGCCAGCGCGCCATGGCGAACGAGAACAGCCCGAACAGGACGAGGCCCGCGGCGACGCAGGCCAGGAGCGCGGGGCCCGCGGGGGTGTCGGCGAAGGAGCGAAGGGTGTCGTCCAGGCCCTTGGCCTTGTCCGGCTCGTAGTCGATGGCGGCGCGCACGGCGAAGACGCCCGCGGCGGCGAAGACCAGGCCCCGCGCGACCCCGCCGCCCACACCGGTGACGTCGACGACACGGCGGGTGCGGCGCGACATCTCACCGAGCCGCAGATGCTTGTGGTACGAGCGCATCAGGGCCCGTACGGCGATCCAGACGCCCGCGACGATCACTCCGATCCCCGCCGCGCCCACCAGCCACTGCCCGGCGGGGAGTTCCAGGACGCGGGCCGTCACATCCTTGGACTGCTCGTCGCTGGAGCCCCCGCCGCCGCTGCCACCGCCCGAGCCGGCCGCGAAGGTCAGCACCGAGTAGGCGACGAAGGTGTAGAAGAGGAACCGGGCGGCCGAGGCCAGCCGCTTGGTCCACTTGCGTCCGTCCGGGCCCGCCGCGCCGAACACCGCCTCCGACAGCCGCCACAGGGCCATGCCGACCACACCGATGCCGAGGGCCCACAGCAGGAAGGAGCCCAGCGGCTTCTCCGATATCTCAGCCAGCGCGCCCTGCCGGTCCGCCTGGTGCCCGCCCTCGCCGAAGGCGATCTGCAGGGCCAGCGCCCCGACGAGCAGATAGATCACGCCGCGCGCCGTCAGCCCGGCCCGGGCCGCGCCCTCCGTCACAGAACCGCGGGCCGCGCGCCCGCTGCCCACCCCCACTGCCGTCATCAGCTCTCCCGTAGTCCTTCGAGCCGCAGTTGCAGGCTCACTTCCTGGTCACCGGCGTCCACGCCCACCTGACGCACCGAGTAGCTCTCCTCCAGGGCCGCCCGCAGCGTTCGTACGGCGGGCGGACTGCCCTGCACGTCGACGGTGACGGGGCCGGACAGTCGTGCGGGAGGTTCCTCGGCGCCGCTGGGCACGGCCGCCGTGTCATAGGTGCCGGTCCACATGGTGGGCCGCTCGCCCTCGGTGTCGTGCGGTGGGTCCTCGGGGCGCCGGTCCGACTCGAAATGAGCGCACAGGCAGGCGAAGACACGCTCGGCGTCCTGTGCGGAGCAGTCGCAGAGCACGACCTCGACCTGGGACACGGGCAGACGGGGCAGAGTCACGAGCCTTCTCCCTGGGGTGGACGACAGGGTGCGGGTACCCCCATGGTGGGCCCGAAACAGGGTTCTCGCAGGTCGCGCACCGGGCCTCCGGCCGCGGCCCCCTCCTCGCGCACCGGACGCCCGGCTCGGAGGGTGCCCTCGGGAGGGGCCCGGGACCGCGTCGGCCGTGGGCTATGTTGAGTGGTCGTGGGAGACGAAGGAGGCGCACGGGTGCCATCGCCGCAGCAGGCACGCGCGCAGGCATCAGCGATCACGTCCGGGCGGACCGCCGACGAGACCGAGCCGTCGCCCACGGCCCGGCTCAGGGAGCTGTTCGACGGGCCCCGGCTCTCCCCCGGGCAGCGGCGCATCGCCCAGTACCTGATCGAGCACATCACCGAGGCCGCGTTCCTGTCGATCACGGACCTCGCGGACCGTGTCGGCGTCAGCCAGCCCTCGGTGACCCGGTTCGCCGCCGCCGTCGGCTTCAGCGGCTACCCGGCGCTGCGCGAGCGGCTCCAGGCGATCGCGCTGGCCACCCTCGGCAGCGCGCCGGGCGCCCCCGCTGCGGACCGCAGCAACGAACTCCAGGCGGCCGTGGACGCCGAGATCGAGAACCTGGAGAACCTGCGGCGCGACTTCGCCGACCCGGACCAGGTGATCGAGGTGGGCCGCGCCCTGTCCCGCTCCAACCCGCTGACCGTCCTCGGACTGCGGATCTCCGGCGCCCTCGCCGAGTACTTCGCCTACGCCGCCCGCCGTATCCACCCCGACGTCCGGCTCGTGACCAAGGGCGGCACGGTCGCCTACGACGCCCTGCTGCAGTCCCGTGAGGCGGGCGGTACCTGGCTGCTGGCGTTCTCCATGCCCCGGCACGCGCAGGAGACGCTCACCGCGTTGCGGGTCGCGCGCACGGCGGGGCTGAAGGTGGCCCTGGTGACCGACCTGGGGCTCGGGCCGCTGGCCGACGAGGCCGACGCCGTCTTCGCCACGGGCACCGGCTCACGTCTGGTCTTCGACTCCTACGCCGCGCCGGTGATGATGTCCTCGGCGCTCCTCCAGGCCATGACGGACGCCGATCCCGAGCGGACCCAGGCCCGTCTGGAGGCGTACGAGCAGGTCTCCGAGCAGCACCAGTTCTTCCTCCGGGACTGATTCGGGACGGGGTCGGGGACTGATTCGGGACGGGGTCGGGGACTGATTCGGGACGAGCGCGCGGCGGAGCGCCGGACGGAGTCCCTCTACGTCCCGACAGCACGGGATTATTCAGATCTTTTCCGGCATGAATTTTTTCATGCTCTTGCAAACTCATCGGTATATATAAATACTGCTCCCGGATCGCGGCCCGGTGGGACTCCGGGACGCGTCGTCCGCCCGGGACCGTCCGCTCCTACCCGCCACGGCGCCCCGGGTGCAGCGGCCCCGGCCATCCCCTAGACCGGGGCCGCCCAGACTTCCACCCGTTGGATCTCTTTTGGCGTCGATGCAAGACCGGAGCGTTGAACATGGCCCTCACCTCCTCGCCGATCCGCACGGACTGGCCGTGCCAGGTGAAGACACCCGGTAGCTACGACTGGGAGCGGTCTGCGGCCAAGTGGTTGCGCGAGCTGGTGCCGGCCCGTTACGGCAGCTACCCGGCGATGCTGCGGCACCCCGTCCTGCTGGCCCGGCACGCCCAGATCCAGGTCCAGCACGAGATCCGGGTCGCCCGCACGGCGCTGCAGACCGCCCGCTCCGAGCTGCCCCGCCTCGGGATGTCCGAGTCGGTGATCGAGCACACCATCAAGATGTACGCCGCCGAAGTGATGCAGCTGAACCACATCGCCCGCTCCATCCGGGCGGTCAGCCAGGCCCTCGTGGACCACAACCACGCCCGCGCCTCGCACTGACACGTGCGGCCGGGCATGGTAGCCGACGCCCGTGCCGGGAAGACGATGAGAAGGTACGGGGAGCGACGAGCGAGGGGCAGGACCGATGGACTCCTGGACGTGGGGTGTGATCGTCGCGGTCGTGGTGGTCGCGGCCGCGGTCCTGGGCGTGGCCGTATGGCTGCTCCTGCGGCTGGTGCGCACCCGGCGCGAGCTTCAGCGGGCCGGGCTCCCCACGGGCCCCAAGTGGGTCTTCTGGGGTGCCGTCCTCTATCTCGTGCTCCCGACGGACGTGCTGCCCGACCCGGTGTATCTGGACGACATCGGCGTCCTGCTGCTGGCGTTGAGGTCGCTGCGCTCCGGGCGGCAGGACCCCCTGGCCGCCGAGCGCGCCGACGGCACGGGAACCGCCCTGCGGGGGTGAGACGTTGACGGGCTGACGGTCCCTGCGACGGACGGCCCCGATGAGCGAGCTGGTACCCGGGGGCAATGTGCCCCTGCCGCACGGCACCCTGACGATCAGGGTGCCCGGCCCCTTCGACGTCTCCGCCCTGGTCACCGACGACACGGGCAGGGTCCGCGGCGACGCCGACTTCGTCTTCTACAACCAGGCGGTCGCGCCGGGCGCCCGCCTCGACGGCGGGATGCTGACGGTGGATCCGCCCGCGCTGCGCGCCGGGGCGACCCGCCTCACCGTCGTGATCAGCCCGGCCGATCCGGGGACGCCCCTGGGCGGCCTCCCCGCCCCCACCCTGTTCGTCACCGGCGCCGACGGCCGCGTGCTCGCCCGCTTCACCCCGCCCCGGCCCCGGCGGGAGACGGTCCTGCTGCTGGCGGAGCTGTACCGCCGGGGGCCGGGCTGGAAGCTGCGGGCACTGGGCCAGGGGTACGCGGACGGACTGGCGGGCGTGGCGAGGGACTTCGGGGTGGACGTCGTGGAGGACGCGGCCACCGCGCCCCCCGCCACCACCGCACCCCGCGCCACCACCCCGCCCCGCACACCCACCGCTCCTCGCTCTCCTTCTCCCTCCCCCTCTTCCTCCTCTTCCTCTCCCGACGGTTTCCTCGGCCTGGTGAACTCCGTTCGGGCCTCCGCCGGGTCCCCCGCCGTCTCGCTCAGCCCGCCCCTCACGACCGCGGCCGGGGCCCATGCCGCCGCGATGGCCGCGAGGGGCCGGCTCGTGTCGGAGGGCGCGGACGGGCTCTCCGTCCACCAGCGGGTCACCGCCGGCGGCTACCGCTGTCTCACCGTCGGCGAGCACCTGGTCTCGGGTCCCCGCACCCCGGCCGAGTTCGTCGACTACTGCCTCTCCGACCCGCAAGCCCGGCGCACGCTGTGCCTGCCCGCGTACAGGGAGGTCGGCCTCGGGCAGGCGACCGACCGGCGTTCGGGCACCGTCTACTGGACCGCGCTGTGGGCCCAGCCCTTCTCCACCGAGGGACTGCGGCGGACCACCGACGAGGTCATCGCCCTCACCAACGCCCGGCGCACCGCCGCCGGTCTGCCCCCGCTCGCCTTCGATCCGCTGCTCACCGTCGCGGCCCAGGCGCACTGCGACGACATGGTGGCGCGGGCCTTCTACGCGCACACCTCCCCCGACGGCCGCGAACCATGGCACCGCGCGGCGGCGGCCGGCTCCACCCGGCGGACGATCGGGGAGAACATCGCGTGCGGGCAGCGTTCCGCCGCCGAGGTCGTGGACGGCTGGATGAACAGCCCGGGGCACCGCGCGAACATCCTCGCACCGGACTTCACCCATATAGGTGTCGGATTCACCGGGGGCGGTGGCGCGGGCACCTACTGGACCCAGCTGTTCGGCGGTTGAAACCGAACCCGCGTACCGTTCCTTCTTTCGAGTCGCTCAACTCGGCACCCCCACCGGCTACTTGACTCTCCGTGACCACTGGACTCCAATGCACCCTGTCGATGGACAGCAGGCAAACGGGAGACGAATCAGATGGTTACGAGAACGGTGGGCACCAGCGCGGCTGCCCTGGGCGCGGTCGTGGTGTCCCTGCTGACGGTCCCCGCCCAGGCGGCCACCCCGCCCCCCGCGCCCGGCGCCGCCGCGCGACCGGACGCCACCGCGGTCGCGGCCCCCCTGGCCGCCCCGGACACGGCGGAGCTGCGCAGGACGCTGCGTACGGCGCTGTCGCAGGGCGCGCCGGGCGCGTTCGCCCGGGTCGACGACAACGGCAAGGCCCTCCATCTGGCGGAGGGCGTCGCCGACCGGGGCACCGGACGGGCCATCGGCACCGGGGACCGGATCCGGGTCGGCAGCGTCACCAAGACCTTCACCGCGGTGGTGCTGCTGCAACTGGTCGACGAGGGCAAACTGAAGCTCGACACCGCGGTGAACAGCTATCTGCCGGGGCTGCTGCCCGACAAGCGGATCACCGTGCGTCATGTGCTCAGCCACCGCAGCGGTCTCTACGACTACGCCAACACCCTCTTCGCACGCTCGGTGCAGGGCTTCGAGAACGTACGCGACCGCGTCTACACCTACCGTCAGCTGATGGACCTGTCGCTCGCGGAGCCGCTCACCAACAAGCCGGGGGCGGTCTACTCGTACTCGAACGCCAACTTCGTCGTGGCGGGCATGCTCATCGAGAAGCTCACCAGGAAGCCGGTGGCGACGGCGTACCAGGACCGCGTCATCAAGCCGCTGAAGCTGACCGACACGTACTACGTCCATCCGAAGAGCACGATCCCCGGCCGGTACGCGCGCGGCTACATGACCGCCGACTCCTCCGGCCGGAAGATCGACTCGACACGGCAGACCGTGTCCTGGGCGCAGAGCGCGGGGGCCCTGGTGTCCAGCGGCAAGGACCTGAACACGTTCCTGTCCGCCCTGATGCGGGGCGAGCTGACCTCCGCCGCCCAGCTGAAGCAGATGCTGCGGTGGACGCCGGTGAACAGCACGCAGGCGTACGGGCTGGGACTGCGTCGGCGCGATCTGTCGTGCGGGGCCTCGGTGTACGGGCACACGGGCACCGTGCAGGGCTACTACACCTGGGCGTTCACCTCGAAGACCGGTAAGCGCAGTCTGACGTCGTTCGCCAACACCTCCAACAACGGGACGGTGTACGCCACCATGAACCGCACGCTGGAGGCCGCGTTCTGCGGCTGACCCCTCATGTTCCGCGCCGTGTGTGGTGGCCGGGGCGCCGGTGCGGCGGCTGGTCCGGCGGCGGTCCGACCGGTTGCGCGGCCGGGATGTCGAGCCGCCGGGGTTTCTCCCCGTCGAGGGTGACGGGCTCGCCGTAGTGGCGGATCGTCAGGGAGTCGCCGCCGAGCAGTTCGTACGTGGCGTGGCGGGGCCCTATCTCGACGCGCAGGCAGGTGTCCCGCAGTCCGAGGCGGAAGGCGAGCCTGCTCAGCCGCTCGAGGAGCCGGGGCGCGAAGTCGACGACCGGACCCTGGTGGCGCATGCCGCCGAAGCCCGCGACCAGCGCCGTCCAGGTGCCGGCGAGGGAGGCGATGTGCAGTCCGTCGCGGGTGTTGTGCTCCAGGTCCCGCAGATCCATCATCGCCGCCTCGGTCAGATAGTCGTAGGCCAGGTCGAGATGGCCGACCTGGGCGGCGATGACCGCCTGGCAGCAGGCGGACAGGGAGGAGTCGCGGACGGTGAGCGGCTCGTAGTAGGCGAAGTTGCGGGCGACCTGGTCCTCGTCGAAGTGGTCCCCGCACTTGTACATCGCGAGGACGAGGTCGGCCTGTTTGACGACCTGTTTGCGGTAGAGGTCGAAGTACGGGAAGTGCAGCATCAGCGGGTACTGGTCGGGGCGGGTGCCGCGGAAGTCCCAGCGCTGGTGGCGGGTGAACCCGGCGTGCTGCTCGTGGACGCCGAGTTCGTCGTCGTAGGGGATGTGCATGGCGTGGGCGGCGTCCCGCCAGGCGGCGCTCTCCTCGTCGTCGACGCCGAGCCGCGCGGCCCGGTCGGGGTGGCGTTCCGCGGCGTCCGCGGCGGCCAGCAGGTTCGCGCGGGCCATGAGGTTGGTGTACGCGTTGTCGTCCACGACGGCGCTGTACTCGTCCGGGCCGGTCACGCCGTCGATGTGGAACGCGCCGTGGTGGTCGTGGTGGCCGAGGGAGCGCCAGAGCCGGGCCGTCTCCACGAGGAGTTCGAGGCCGGTGTCGCGTTCGAAGCCGGTGTCGCCGGTGGCGGCGGTGTGGCGGACCACGGCGTCGGCGATGTCGGCGTTGACGTGGAACGCGGCCGTGCCGGCGGGCCAGTACGCGGAGCCCTCCGAGCCGTCGATGGTCCGCCAGGGGAACGCGGCGCCCTTCAGGCCGAGTTGGGCGGCGCGGTCGCGGGCGGCGGGCAGGGTGTTCTGGCGCCAGCGCAGGGCCTCGGTGACCGCGCCGGGCGCGGTGTAGGTGAGCAGGGGCAGCACGAAGGTCTCGGTGTCCCAGAACGCGTGCCCGTCGTAGCCGGAGCCGGTGAGGCCCTTGGCGGGCAGGGCGCGCTGTTCGGCGCGGGCGCCCGCCTGGAGGACGTGGAAGAGGGCGAACCGTACGGCCTGCTGGATCTCCTCGTCGCCGTCGACCTCGACGTCGGCGCGGGCCCAGAAGTCGTCCAGGTAGGCGCGCTGTTCGTCGACGAGGCCCTGCCAGCCGCCGTACGCGGCGGCGGAGAGCGCGGCGTCGACCTGGTCGGCGACGGCGGGCAGCGAGCGGGTGCCGGACCAGCCGTGGGCGACGAGCTTCTCCACGCGCAGGGTCTGGCCGGGTTCCAGGACGGTGGTGGCGGTGAGACGGGCCACGTCGTCCCGGCTCTCGCCGCTGGTGGTGATCTCGCCGGGCCCGGTGACGAGGTGGTCCGCGGCGGCGGCGACCCGCAGTCCGGTGCGCCGGGTGCGGTGGACGAGCCGGAGCCGGGTCCCGTCCGCGAAGTGCTCCTCGGGTTCCAGCGGTGACCTCAGGGCTACGGCGGCCCGGGGATCGCCGTCGCGTTCCGGGAGTTGCTCGTTGGCCACCAGCTCGGACTGGACGACGACCCGGGCCTCGCTGTCGACGGCCTCCACCTCGTAGGCGACGGCGGCGATCGCCCGCTGGGTGAAGGACACGAGGCGGGTGGAGCGGACGCGGACGGTGGTCCCGGCCGGGGAGGTCCACTCGCAGGTGCGCCGCAGTAAGCCCGTGCGCAGGTCGAGGACGCGTTCGTGGGAGCGGAGGCGGCCGTAGCGCAGGTCGAAGGGCTCGTCGTCGACGAGCAGGCGGATGATCTTGCCGTTGGTGACGTCGATGACGGTCTGCCCGGACTCCGGGTAGCCGTAGCCGGCCTCCGCGTACGGCAGCGGGTGGGTCTCGTGGACGCCGTTGAGGTAGCTGCCGGGCAGACCGTGGGGTTCGCCCTCGTCGAGGTTGCCGCGCCAGCCGATGTGGCCGTTGGACAGGGCGAACACCGACTCGCTCTGCGGCAGGACGTCGAGGTTGAGGTGCCGTTCGCGCAGGGCCCAGGGGGCGACGCCGTACGACCGGTGGGTGATCACGCCCAGTCCCCCAGCTCCGTCAGGTCCGGTACGACGACGTCGGCGCCGTGGGCGCGCAGGGCGTCCGCCTGGCCGACGCGGTCGATGCCGACGACGTGTCCGAAGCGGCCCGCGCGTCCGGCGTCCATACCGGCGAGGGCGTCCTCGAAGACGGCGGCCTCGGAGGGTTCCACGCCGAGGTCGCGGGCGGCGGCGAGGAAGGTGTCGGGGGCGGGTTTGCCGGGCAGGCCGCGCTCGGCGGCGACCACGCCGTCGATCCGTACGTCGAAGAGGTGCTCGGCGCCGATGGAGCGCAGGACGTCCCGGCAGTTGGCGCTGGAGGAGACCACCGCGGTCAGCAGGCCCTGGGCGCGGGCCCGCTCGATGTAGCGCAGGGTGCCCTCGTAGGCGTCGACGCCGTCGGTGCGGATGAGGTGGAGGAGCAGGTCGTTCTTGCGGTTGCCGAGGCCGTGCACGGTGAGCGCGTCGGGCGGGTCGTCGGGGCTGCCCTCGGGAAGGCGGATGTCCCGGGAGGCGAGGAACGTACGGACGCCGTCGGCACGGGGGCGGCCGTCGACGTACTCGTCGTAGTCGCTGCCGCGGTCGAAGGGGCGGAAGGACTCGCCGTCGCGTCGGCGCAGGAACTCGTCGAACGCCTGCTTCCACGCGGCGGCGTGCACCACGGCGGTCCGGGTGATGACGCCGTCGAGGTCGAAGAGGCAGGCTCGGACGGCCTTGGGCAGGCCCAGTTCCGTCGGTTCGGTGGTCGCTGTCATGGAGGTCGGGTTCCCCGTGCGGAGAAGGTCAGTAGGGAAGATCGCGAGAACCGGTCAGCGGCGCGGGACGCGGCTGCCGCTGTGCACGCGGCCGAGGGCGTGGAGGTGTTCCAGGGCGTCCAGGACGACGGTCCGGTCGTACCAGGCGAGCCAGGCGCCGGCCTCGGCGCCGACGACGGCCAGGGCCTTGAGCTGGGCGCGGGTCAGTTCCTGGACGGGGCGGTCGAGGTGGGCCGAGACCATGCCCACGCAGAGTCCGGACGTGCTCGTCAGGGGCACGCTGTGGCAGGCGCGGCTGCCCGCCAGCAGGATGGCCTCCCGGGCGTCCTCGGTGAACACGGGATGCGTCGCCACGTCCCGGACGGTCACCTGCGCGATGTCGCGGGCGGCCTGCGCGCACGACGTGCCCTCCTCACCGACGAAGGCGAAGAAGTCGACGAAGTCCGCGGTGAGGCCCGTGTGCCGCTCGATGCGCAGACCGCGCTCGGCGCGGTCGGCGATCTGGACGTTGCCCATGTCGGTGCCGACGACGGCGAGGGTCTGGCTGAGCACGGCGGTCAGGACCGCGCTCCGGTTGCCGCGTCCGACGCGGCGGTCGCGGCCCTCCGCGAAGGTGAGGGAGGGCTCCGCGCGGCGGGCCCGGCCGGGGAACCACAGGGTGCCGTGTCCGTCGGGTCCGGGCGCGCTCACGGCGGCCTCGGCGAGGGTGCGCAGCTTGACGTTGTACTGCTGCGAGGCGCGCTGGAGCAGGGCGAACGCCGTCTCCGCGTCGGGCAGGGCGTACCGTTCGCGCAGCATGCCCTGGGCCTGGGCGATCAGCGGGCGGCTCTCCATCCTGGTGCGCAGCTGCCTGACCTCCGCCCGCAGCCGTGCCACTTCGTCCCGCATCGCCTCGACGTCGCCCACCGACCCCGGCTCGCGCTCCTCTCCCATGGTCACCTTCCGCTCTCTCACATCTCCCGCTCCGGGCAACAGCATCGCTCGCCTGCCCCGTCCGTGCCCGGTCATTCGGAAGGGGGCTACCGTCGTCCGCATGCCCCTGACCTTCGACGACCTGCTGGAGCGGGCCGCCTCACTCGTCCGCCCCGGCCGCCGGGCCCTGCTGGGGATCGCCGGCGGCCCGGGCTCCGGGAAGACCACCCTCGCCGAGCGGCTGACCGCCGCGCTCAACGGCGACGGAGACCCCTGGGTCGCCCATGTGCCCATGGACGGCTTCCACCTCGCCGACGTGGAGCTGGACCGGCTGGGCCGCCGGGACCGCAAGGGCGCGCCGGACACCTTCGACGCGGCCGGGTACGCGGCGCTCCTGCGGAGGCTGCGCGACGAGGCGCACGACGTGGTGTACGCGCCGGGTTTCGAGCGCACGCTGGAGCAGCCCCTGGCCGGGGCGATCCCGGTGCCGCCCGGTGCCCGGCTGGTGGTGACGGAGGGGAACTACCTCCTGCTGGAGGAGGGGGCGTGGGGCCGGGTCCGTGCCCGGCTGGACGAGGTGTGGTTCTGCGCGCTCGACGAGGACGAACGCGTACGGCGCCTGGTCGCCCGGCACGAGGAGTTCGGCAAGAGGCATGACGAGGCGGTCGCGTGGGTGCTCGGCACGGACCAGCGCAACGCCGAGCTGGTGGCGACGACACGGGAGCGGGCGGATCTGGTGGTCCCGGCGAGCGCGATGCCGGCGGGGGACGCGGCGGCGCGGTGAGTGGTGAGCGGTGAGGGCGGCCCGACGGACGTGGAGAGCGGGCCGCCCTCGTGCCCTGGGGGCCTCAGGCGTGCAGGGTGAGCACCGGCTCGCCGTGTTCGTCGCCCGCGGGGTCGCCGATGACGGCGGTGAACGCCTCCGTGCGGACCGTGAGGCCGTCCGGGGTGCGGTCGAAGGCCGCCCGGAAGGTGCCGCCGGGGCCGTAGCGGACGGCGAAGACGTCCAGGTCGTCCGGGCCGCCCGGTACGGGGGTCGCCTCGACGGCCGTGGACGCCACCAGGTGGGACCAGCCCTCGTCGGGGTTGCCGTAGCCGCGCGGGTCGGCGGCGAGGGCGAACGCGGCCTGCTCCTGGGTGGTGCCGGCGCGGGCGTCGAAGTACTCCGGGCCCTCGGCGGCCGGGTGCGTCAGCCGCAGCCCGCCGGCGGAGGCCACCTCGGCCTCGGCGATCCGGCGCAGCCTGTCGCCGTCGTCCGCCACGTACGGCAGGCCCGCCAGGAGATACGGCTCGCCGGGCAGGCGTTCGACGGCCACCATGGTCCACAGCCGGGTGCCGTCGGTGACGTACAGGGACCGCACATGCCGCAGGACGTGGTCGCGGGTGACGACCGGCTTGGTGACGAGCTTGGCGGCCAGCCGGCCGGTCCGGACGTCGCGGACGCGGACCTCACCCATGGGGCGGCACAGCAGGAAGCCGTCGACGACCGGACCGAAGCCGTGCTGGCGGTCGACGGCGGCCGGCAGGAGATACGTCCCGTCGGCCTCGATCAGCGACGGCGTCATCCGCGAGTCGAAGGCGACCGAGACGCCGCCCGCGCGCAACTGGTGCCGGACGGGTTCCGTGGACGGGGTGCGGTGCCAGGGCGTGGTGTCCTGGATCTGCCAGACCAGCATCCACGCGAAGTGGCCGTCGACCTTGCCGTCCGGTTTGACCGCGTACCGGCCCCAGCGGGTGTCGCCCCGGTAGCGGCCGAGGTCGGCGCCGACGCGGTGCCCGAAGTAGCGCAGTCCGAGCACGGACTCGAAGGCGGAGTGCTGTTCGCTGTAGCGGGGGCCGCCGACGTCGAAGCCGCCGGTGGTGAGGCGGGCGTCGAGGTAGCGGGCGAGGGCCTCGCCGTCCTCGGCGAAGATCTCCTCGCCGCTCACCCGGTGGGCCTGGGCGAGGAAGGACAGGGAGATCGGGCCGTAGTTGTTGTCGTACGCGCCGCCGTGCTCCGGCGGGAGCAGCGCGCCCCGGTCGCGGACCCGGTGGGCGCGGATCTCGTCGGTGTACAGGGTGATCGCGTGCTCCCGGACCCGCGCGCCCTCCGCCGGGGGCAGGTGCCGGGCGAGCATCAGCCCGCCGACGACGCAGCCGATGGCCTGGTTGCCGGCCTCCTGCGGGTTGAAGAAGGTCGCCTCGGTGAGCCAGCGCCAGTAGCCGCGGGCCAGGTCGCGCAGGGCGGCGGTCCGCCCGTCGTCGAGGAGCCCGTCGGCGAGGTCCAGCAGGTTGACGGCCTGGAGCAGCGCCCACACGGTGCTCGGCCAGTCGCCGATGGGGTGGGCGCCCGCCTCCAGCACGTACCGGGCGTAGGGCAGGCCGGAGTCCCGGACCCTCAGGTTGGGGTAGCCGGGGTTGTCGTCGGTGTAGACCCGCTCGCGCAGGTGGAAGTCCGTGCTGCGGCGGACGGCCTCGGGCAGCCGGGGGTCCTTGGTGCGCTGCCAGGCGAGGGCGAGCAGGGAGGTGACGCCGAGGGAGGTGTCGCCGATGTCGTCGTCGCAGTCGGGGTGTTCGAGGTTGCCCTCGGGGGTGAGCCGGGCGAGGGCCTCCTCGGTGACGGCGGCGAGGACGTCGTCGTACGCCTCGGGGGTGGACGGCAGGTCGTGCAGCGGGCCGAGCTGGCGCGGGAGGTGCACGGGTGGACGCACGGGTCGATCAGCCCTTCGTACCGGAGGTGGCCATGGCGAGGGGTCGCCGCCGTCAGGCGGCGGGCGTTGACCGGTGGGCGCGCAGCGTGACGGTCAGGGTGTGCGGGCCGAGTCCACCGAGGTAGACACGGTTTCCGGTCGTCGCGTCGGTGCCGCCGACCAGGGTGTGGTCCTCGCCCGGGTCGTACCGTAGTACGTCGGTCCGGTCGGGACCGGCAAGCGGTTCGCCCGCCTCGATGTCGGCCTCGACCCGGATCGCGTCGTCACCGGCGCGGTAGGTCATCGGCCCGGGCGTCAGGCACCAGCGTCCGTCGCCGATGGGTGTGGCTCCCTCGGTGACGCCGCCCGGTCGGAAGGTCAGTTCGAGGGCCCAGGGCACGCGGGGTCCGCCGAGGTCGATCCGCAGGTCGGCGCCGTCCTCCCGCAGGTCCACGTCGACGCGGGTGGTGTGGGTGACCTCGTCCCGGGGCCGGTCCGGGAAGGCCATCGCGGCGGAGAAGCGTCCCTCGTCCCCCAGGGCGTAGACACCGTCGTCGCGTCTCTCGTCCTTCGGGAGCGGCTGGTAGTAGGCAGCGGTGAGGGTTTCGGTGAGCCGGTAGTGGTGGGCGCCGGTCCGGTGCATGTCGGCGGCGCGGAACGGGCCCAGGTCGAAGAACCCCCGCGAGAGGCGGACCGAGTCGAGGACGGCGTCGCCGGCGAAGAGGCGCAGGAAGGTGGGGTTGCGGGCGAGGCCCGAGCGGATGCGCCGGTGCCCGGGCACGTCGGAACCGCCGTACACGACGGTGTGCGCGGTGGCCGAGGCTCGTACGGCGAGGCGTGCGGTAGTGAGGTACCGGTCGCGTGGAAGGGGCTGCGCGGCCGGGGCCGGCAGGGCGCGGCACAGGTCCGGGGTGAGGAGGGTCTGCGCGAGCAGGTCGGGGTCGTCGACGCCGTCGGCGGCCGCCAGCCGTGCCGCCCGGCTGAAGTCGCCCCGGCCGGTGCGGACCGCGAGCAGCCGGTAGTGGGGCAGGTAAGGCGCCAGGGGGAACGGGGCGTACTGGTCCTGCCGGCGCGAGTGGACGGTCTCCACCGTGCCGTCGGGCCTGATCAGGTCCAGGGTCACGGTGAGGTTGCGTTCGACGGCGTCCGACAGATCGGCGCGGCCGAGGACGTCCGCGAGGAGCATCAGCGAAGGGTTGGACACATGCGCCGCGTAGTTGGCGCTCCGTTCCGAGTACTGGCCCTCCGCGTCGATGTCGACGCCCTCGGCGAGCCACTCCTCGACGCGGTCGAGGAGCCGCTGGTCGGGGAACGACCGGTGCAGCCGGGCGAGCGCCGCGCACAGTTCCCAGCGGTGGTTGGGGGTGTGCACTCCCCCGGTCAGCAGACGGTCGGTGGCGGCGTGGGCGATCTCGGCGAGTGCCGCCGTGACGTCGTGCAGGTCCGGTCCCGCGCCGGCGGCGAGGACGTGCGCGTCGCACACGTCGTTGACGGTGAACGCGGAGTCCGGTGGTGACTGCACGTTGTCGCCGCCGGCGAAGAGACCGGTGGTGGTCTGCGCGGCCCGCAGGGCGGCGAGCTGGGTCGTCGCGGCGGCGACGGCCCGCTCGCTGCCGTGGAGTGCCGAGTCCGGGGACCGGTGGGCCGCGATCAGGGTCTTCACCCGGCGGGCGAGTGCGCGGTGGGGCTCGCCGACGGGCTCCTCGTCGGGGCGGGCCGCGAGCGGGGCGGCCCGCCGGTCGGCGGCACGGGCCGCCGCGCGGAGGAACTCGTGGTCGAGCGGAATGCGCAAGATCAGTCCTTCAGTCCGGCGTTGATGTCGGCGTTCATGACGTAACGCTGGAACACCAGGAAGACGACGATCAGCGGGATCATGGAGATCACCGAGGCGCCGAGCAGGACCGACCAGTTGATGTTCTGCGCGCCGACAATGCTCTGGATACCGATCTGCACGGTGAACTTGTTGGGGTCGTTGAGCATCAGCAGCGGCCAGATGTAGTCGTTCCAGCGCCACTGGAAGGAGAGGATGGCGAGGGTGAGCATGATGGGCCGCGAGATCGGCACCATGATCCGCAGGAAGATCGACAGCTCACGCGCGCCGTCGATGCGTGCGGCTTCCACGAGTTCGTCGGGGACCGTGAGGAAGAACTGGCGGAACATGAAGCATCCGGTCGCCGTCAGCACGGCCGGGAGGATGATGCCGCTGAACGAGTTGTAGAGGCCCAGGTCGCGGACGACCAGGAACGACGGGGCGAGCATGACCTCGCCCGGCAGCATGGTGGTCGCGAGGATGCAGAGGAAGAAGGCCTTGAGCCATCGGTTGTCGTACTTGGCGAGCGCGTACCCCGTGCAGCAGCTGACCCCCACCGTGAGGATCGTCGTGATCACGCACACGATGGTCGTGTTGATGAAGTACTGGGAGAAGTTGGCGCTGCGCCACGCCGTCATGTAACCGGACAGGGTGGGGTCGTCCGGCACCAGCGACAGCGGATAGGAGAACAGGTCGCTGGCCGGCTTGAGGGAGCTGAGGATGAACCACAGCACCGGCAGCCCGTACAGGCACGCCATGATCCACAGCAGCGTCGTCGCGGGCACCGCCCGCCGCAGCCCACCGGTCGCCGGCTTGCGCGGCCCCGTCTTGGAGACGGCCCGTCCGGGCCCGGCGTCGACCGGGCGCGGCATGTCTGTGGTTGTCATCGGTTCTCCATCCGCCGGTTGACGATCAGCTGGATGATCGCGACGGCCATCAGGATGAGCATGAGCACGAAGGACGCGGCGCTCGCGTAGCCGATCTGGCCCCGCTTGAAGCCGGTCTCGTAGATGTACTGGACGAGCAGGTTGTTCGAGGTGCCGGGTCCGCCGTTGTTGAGCGCGACGAACACCGGGTACTCCTTCATCGCGTTGATCGTGTTGAGCAGGATCACGATGAACGAGGTGGGCGCGATGCTCGGCAGGGTGATGCTGAAGAACTGGCGCCACGGGCCGGCGCCGTCGAGCGAGGCCGCCTCGTAGTACGACACCGGCACGTTCTTGATCGCCGCGATGAACAGCAGCATCGTGAAGCCCGTCCAGGTCCAGGACGCCGCCATCACCACCACGAGCAGCGACAGGTCCGCGTTGGACTGCCATGGCACGGCGCTGCCGCCGAGCTCGCCGATGACGTAGTTGACCAGTCCGAAGTTCTCACCGAACAGCCACCGCCACAGGACGCCCACGACGATGGGCGACAGCAGCCACGGGATGAAGAAGATGACGCGGGCGACCGACGTGCCCTTGGCGTGCTTGCTCACCACCAGGTTGGCCGCGAGCAGGGAGAGCGCGAAGTTCAGCGGTACGAAGAGAACGGTGTACAGCAGCGTCCGGGTCAGCGCGTGGTAGAAGGTGGAGTCCCCGACCAGGTTCTTGTAGTTCTCCAGTCCCGTGAACTGGGGAACCCCCACACCGGTGTAGTTGGTGAACGAGTAGACGAGCCCGATGACCGCCGGCCAGACGAAGAACAGCGCGAAGAGGACGACATTGGCCGCGATGAGGACGAGCGGCGCGAGGGTGTACTTGCTGCGTCTCCTGGGCGGGCTCACGGACACGGTGGAGGCGTCCGAGGCGCGTTTTGTCATGTTCCTGACTCCGTGCTGGTGGATGGGGTTCCGGTGGGCCCAGGCCATGAGCCCGGCATCGCGCGGGGCCCGACGGCCCCGGGCGGCGGTGTCCCGCTCCCGCCCACCCGGGGCCGTCGGCCTGCGTCAGCCGCCGACCTGCTGGTTGTAGCCGGCCACGATGTTCTCCAGGGCCTTGTCGGCCGACTGCTGGCCGTTGATCGCCTTGCCGAGCTCCGTCTTGGTCGGGTCCTCGGTGAGGCTCTTGCCGTTCAGCACCCACTGCGTCTGCGCGCCGTTGAAGTAGCCGGAGATGGGGTCGTAGAGCGGGATGGACTCGTTGTACAGCTTGAACGCCGCCTGCGCCGCCTCGGACTTGAAGGGGTACTTCGGGTTCAGACCGCTCTCGACCGGCAGGAACCCGGACGCCTCGCACAGCGCCCGGTAGTGGTCGGGCTCGTACAGCCAGGTCAGGAACTTCTTCGCGGCGCCGGCCGCGTCGGCGTTGTTGTTGAAGCCGACCGTCAGGCCGCCGCTGTTGACGTCGCTGGCCTGCACCGGCTGGGCGGGGGTCGGGACGCTCGCCCACTCGAACTTCTTGATGCTCTCCGCGAAGGCGGGCACCTGCCACACACCGGACCAGTAGGCGACGACGTCACCGCTCTGGAACATGGCCGACGGGTCGGCGCCGCTGGTCCACACCGACTTCGGCATGGTCTTGTCGTCGTTCCAGCCGACGAAGGTGTTCACGGCCTTCTTGGTCGCCGCGTCCACCGAGAACTTGCCGGAGTCGTCCGCGTGGACGTACTTGCCGCCCATCTCGTACACCATGGCGCGGAGCCGGGACGGAGACTGGTCGAAGGTCAGGGAGTACTTGGCCTTCGTCTTGTCGCGGACCTTGTTCGCCGCCTTGATGAACTCGGTCCAGGTCCAGGTCTTCTGGGGCGAGGTCGGGTAGGAGACGCCGGCCTTGTCGAAGAGGGACTTGTTGATGAACATGCCGGACGCGGTGACGTCCGAGGGGATGGCCAGCACCTTCCCGGACTTGTCCTTCGCCAGGAAGTTCTGGTTGATGTTGTTGCTCTTCTTGTCGGCGATGGAGCTGAGGTCGATCAGCTTGTTCGACCAGATCGGGTCCAGCGCCGGGACGGCCGCCACGTCGGGCAGGGAGTTCGCCTGCGCGGCGTTGTGCAGCTTGGTCGTGTAGCCGTCGTAGGGGATGTTGACGAGCTTGACCTTGACGCCCGTCTCCTTCTCGTACTGGGCCACCATCTTCTTCCAGCCCGCGTCCTGCCCCGGAACCGTAGAGATCCAGAACGTCAGCGACTTGGAGGTCCCGCCCGATTCGGATCCCCCGCCGCAGGCCGAGAGCAGCAGGCCGCCCGCCGTGGCGACGGCAGCGAGGGGAACCAGGCGGCGCATACCGCCGCGGCCGAGTCGGCGGGAGCGCCGCACACCCACAGTGATCATCTTCGTTCCCTTTTTCGTCGTAGGGGACAGAGCACGGCGCCGACCGAGGCGGCACAGGTGCAATTTGCAGGTGAAGTCGCTTTCCGGGGGCCGCGGCCTCGCCCGGCCGCGTCGTCCACGCGGGGCCAGGTCCCCGGCCGCTGTGGCCGTCCCCGCACGGGCTCGCCCTCGTGCGGTTGCCGTACGTCTCGTACGGGCGGGAGACTCGCCCCAAGCCGGCGTCCCGGCCGACTTAGAAAGCGCTTGTCCGGACATTGGCAGATGTCCATGGAGTCCGTCAATCCTCCACTCGCACCCCTCCGGTCACGGTTTGGATTCCTCGGGCCACGGCCAGCCGACTGGCCCCCACGACCGTGCCACTTTCGCCCAGCGCGCTGCTCACCACCTCGGTGGGCCAGCTCAGCCGGGCCAGTTCGGCCCGCACACCGGGCAGGAGCTGGGGGTTCGCCCCGACGGCGCCGCCCAGGACGATCAGACCGGGGTCGAGCACGGCCGTGGCCGCCGCGGCGAGTCTGCCCACGTCGGCGGCGTGCCGGCCGACGACGTCGCGGGCCCTGGGGTGTCCCTCGTCGGCGAGGCCGAAGAGCAGCTCGGCGGTGCGCGGGCACGGCCCGTCGGCCTCCTGCCAGGCAGCCGCCGCCCGGCGGAGCAGGGAACCCGCCCCGAGGTGGGCCTCCAGGCCCTCGTGACGCGGTTCGCGGTCCGCGTCCCAGGGGTAGGGCAGCCGGGCCACCTCACCGGCGGCGTGGTTCGCGCCGCGCAGCACCTGGCCGCCGATGACCACGCCGAGGCCGATGCCGACGCCGATCCGCAGATAGCCGAAGGTGTCCCGGCCGCGTGCGGCGCCCTCGTGGAGTTCGGCGAGCGCGGCACAGTTCACGTTGTTCTCGAGGTGGACCGGGACACCCGGCGGCAGGGCGACGGACATGGCGTCGAAGACGGGGCCCGCCTTGGCGGTCGCCGGGCGCTCCCCGCCGCCCTCCCGGCCCCGGGTGGTGACGTCGCCGACCGCCACCACGACGGCACGCAGGGGGGCGCCCGGCGGCAGCTCGGCGAGGACCTCGCTCACGACGCCCGCGGCGTCGGGGCGGGAGCCGGCCCCCTCGGCGAGCAGGGTGCCGTCGAGGGCGCAGCCGCGCACCCGGGTACGGCTCGGCCCCAGGTCGACGGCGAGCACGGCGCCGGCGGCGGCCCCGAGGCCGTAGACGGCGGCGGAGCGGCCGGTGCCGCCGGAGGCGGTGCCCGAGCAGGCGACGAGTCCGGCCGCTTCCAGCTCGGCCACGGCGGAGGAGACGGTCGGCTTGGACAGGCCCGCCCCGGCGGCCAGTTGGGGGCGTGTGGCGGTGCACGTCGCCGCCAGTACGGCGAACACGGTGCGGGCGCTCTCGCTCAGGTACATGCTCTCCCCAGTCGTGCCGCGGCGGTCCGCACGGGTCGTGCGGCATCCGGGTCCGGACCTCTTGACGCTCTCTAATTCGTTAGTTAATTTCCTAACGAAGTCAAGCGGTACTCGCCTGCCGCACCAGCAGAGGCCCGTCCCGGGGCTTCCCGAGCACCCCCCACGACATATCTGTGTCCAGGCACGGTTCGCCCGCCGTCGCAGCGCCCTTCGCAACGCAACGACGAGAGAGGCCCTCCGTGCAGGACTTCAGGCCCGTGATCGGTATCGATGTGGGCGGCACCAAGACCCATCTCCGTGCTCTCGCGGGGACGGAGAGCGTCGCCGACCACGTCCGTACGAGCCGTGGCTGGCGGCCGCACGACCCGGCGGCGGCCGGCGAGTGGCTCGCCGCGCTGGTCGAGGAGGTGCTGCCCGCGCATGTCGCGCCGGCCGCTGTGGCGGTCGGCGCGCACGCCTGCGAGACCCCCCGGCAGTGCGAGGAGATCCGCCTCGCGCTGGAGGCACGGCTTCAGGTGCCGTGCCTGGTGGTGGGGGACGCCGAACTGCTCGTGCCGGCCGCCGGTCTCGCCAAGGGCGCGGCGCTGGTCGCCGGCACCGGTTCGGTGGCGGTCGGGCGCCGTGCCGACGGCACGCCGGTGCAGGTCGGCGGCTGGGGTGCGGTCCTCGGAGACGAGGGCGGCGCGGCCGGCCTGGTCCGTGAGGCGGCGCGTGCCGTCTGGGCGGCGCACGACCGCGGCGAGGCCCCCGACCCGCTGGCCCGGCTGCTGATCACCTCGTTCGACGTGCCCGAGGTCCCGGCGCTGGGCGCGGCCCTGGAGAGCGCCACGGACGTGTCCGCCGAGTGGGGCCGGCACGCTCCGGTGGTGTTCGAGGCCGCCGAGCAGGGGTCCGTGCTCGCCCACCGGGTGATCGACGACGGGGGCCGTGCCCTCGCCTCGCTCGTGGAGCGGCTCGCCGCGCGCGGTGTCGCCGTCGACGACGTGGTGGTCGCGGGCGGCACGATCCTGTCACGGCCCGCCCTGTACTCGGCGTTCGCCCTCGCTCTGACCCACACACTCCCCCTCGCCCGGCCGCAGCCCCTCCAGGTGCCGCCGGTCGAGGGGGCGGTCGCGTTCGCGCGATCCCTCCTCCGGCCGGCCGGATCCTGATCACCGGCCCGTCGCCGACCGGACTCGTGCCGGTCGTACGTCAGTCCACGCTCAGCCCGCACGATCACCCCACCGTGAAAGGAGCGGCACCTCCATGCCGTCATCTGCCGGGCACCACACGTTCAACCGGCGTCACTTCCTCAGGAACTCCCTCGGCGTCTCGGTCGGCCTCCTCGCCGCTCCGACCCTCGCGGACCTGTGGAAGGCTCCCGAGGCCAAGGCCGCCACCGCGTTCGCCGCGTTCGTCGACGACTACAGCACGAACATCACGTCGAACCGGACCCCCGAGACCAACGCCGTGGTCCGGGCGCTCGGCGGTTTCGCCGAGATCTGGAAGACCGGCGGCGCCTGGAACACCGGCACCCCGCTGCTGCCGGAGATCCTGCGCGCCAACATGCGCTACTGCGCGCGTCTGACCAACCGCCGCACCGAGGCCGAGGCCCGCGAGGCATTCGTCTACGACCGGCAGCACCAGAGCTACGCGATGATCGGCGCGCTCGGTCCGCTGGCGGACCTGTACCGCTCGGGCGCCAAGGCGGTCACCTCGATCACCGCCGCCCCCGACGGCATACCGGCGACGAAGATCAACGACGCAGTGCCGGCCGACGCGCCCGCCGGCTCCGCGCTGGGCGCCGGCTCCCACGACTCCGACCTGGGCCTGGTGGCCAAGCTGGTCGACACCGTGCGCGGGGACTTCACCTCCAGCAACCCGGCCAAGTTCACCTTCCAGTACCCGCGGCCGTGGCGGATGAACGAGGACAGCGAGGTCGTCGACACCGGGCAGAGGGACGAGCTCGGTTTCCCGGTCTACGAGTCCGACGTCGTCGTCGTGAAGCAGCTGCTGCGGCAGCGCAGCGAGGTCCCGGCCGACGACGGCGGTTTCCCCAGCGGCCACACCAACGCCTTCCACCTGGCGGCCCTGGCCTACGCGTACGCGGTCCCGGAGCGCTTCCAGGAGATCATCACCCGTGCCTTCGAGCTGAGCCACACCCGGATCATGTCCGGCATGCACTCCACGGTCGACGTCATGGGCGGCCGGATCATGGCCACCGCACTCGCCGCCGCCGTGCTGTACAAGCCGGAGAACACAGCGCTCAAGGCCGCCGCGCGCAAGCAGGCCGCCGAGTACTTCCAGGCGAAAACGGGCACGACGGCGGACACCTTGTTCGCCTACGCGCACTCGGACCCCGACGACCGGTACGCCGACCGCGGGGCCAACGCGCGGCTGGTGGAGCCCAAGCTGACGTACGTGCTGACCCGGCGGGGCCGTTCGCAGGGGCTGACCGTACCGAAGGGCGCCGAGGTCCTGCTGGAGACGCGGCTGCCGTACCTCGACGCGGCGCAGCGGCGCGAGGTGCTGCGCACCACCGCGCTGCCGTCGGGCTATGTGCTGCTGGACGGCTGGGAGCAGTGGGGGCGGCTCAACCTGTTCGCGGCGGCGGACGGCTACGGCGCCTTCGACACGGACGTCACGGTCACGCTGGACCCCGCCCTCGGCGGCTTCCACACCGCCGACGCCTGGCGCAACGACATCTCCGGCCCGGGCGGGCTGGTCAAGCGGGGCGGCGGAACGCTCACGCTGACCGGCGCCAACCGGTACACGGGCGGCACGGCGGTGGAGGCCGGTGTGCTCGTGGCGGGCTCGAAGGACGCCCTCGGACGCGGTGAAGTTCGGGTGGCGGGCGGCACCCTCCGCACGGGCGCCCGCACGGTCCGGGTGCGCGGCGACTACACGCAGGCCGGTGTCCTCGACGTGACCCTCGACCGGGGCGCCGACCCGGCCCTCGTGGTGGACGGGTGCGCGGTCCTGGAGCGGGGCAGCGCGCTGGTGGTGCGTTTCGACGCCGAGCAGCCGCCGCGCTCGGGCAGCACCGTGGCGGTCATCGGGGCGGACGCCCTGCGGGGCCGGTTCTCCGAGGTCTCCGTCGCCGTCGAGGGCTGGACGGCCGAGCAGGTCCGCACCGGCCGCGGTGTGGCGGTGCGGCTGCGCAAGCGGTAGCACCTCGCGACGGTGAGGCGGGCGGGGGCGGCGGCGGCCGTCCCCGCCCGTCGTGTCAGGGGTTGGGCGGCAGCGCCTGCTCGGCCCAGATGGTCTTGCCCGCGCCGCTCGGGCGGCTGCCCCAGCGGTCGGT
This sequence comes from Streptomyces sp. NPDC030183, assembly GCF_055573455.1. NCBI lineage: Bacteria > Bacillati > Actinomycetota > Actinomycetes > Kitasatosporales > Streptomycetaceae > Streptomyces > Streptomyces sp. NPDC030183. The sequence continues at coordinate 2,486 of NZ_JBVIBK010000053.1, read as the reverse complement.
GAGCTGGGCGACGAGGAGCAGGCCGCGGCCGCCCTCGTCGAAGGTGCGGGCCCGGCGCAGATGGGGCGAGGTGCTGCTGGCGTCGGAGACCTCGCAGATGAGGGTGCGGTCGCGGATGAGCCGCAGCTCGATGGGGGCGCCGCCGTAGCGCATGGCGTTGGTGACGAGTTCGCTGACGACGAGTTCGGTGACGAAGACGGCGTCCTCCAAGCCCCAGCGCACCAGCTGGTCGGTGGCGAGCTTGCGCGCGTCGGCGACGAGCGAGGGATCGTCGGCGAAGTTCCAGACGGCCACCTGTTCGGCGTCGAGGGCGCGGGTGCGGGCGAGCAGCAGGGCCACGTCGTCGCCCGGGGTGTCCGGCAGCAGGTTCCTGAGCACGTTGTCGCAGGCGCGCTCCAGGCTGCCCACCGGGTCGGTCAGGACGGCGCACAGGGCGGCGGTTCCGGTGTCGACGTCCCGGTCCCGTGCCTCCACCAGGCCGTCGGTGTAGAGGGCGAGGACCGAGCCCTCGGGCAGTTCCAGCTCCGTCGACTCGAAGGGGAGGCCGCCGACGCCCAGCATCGGTCCCGCCACCACGTCGATGACCTCCGCACCGGTGTCGGGCCGCACGACCACGGGCGGTACGTGCCCCGCCGAGGCGATCGAGCAGGTGCGGGCCACCGGGTCGTACACCGCGTACAGACAGGTCGCGCCGATCTCCCCGCCGCCGCTCTCGTCGCCCGCCGCGAGGTGCTCCACGAGGTCGTCGAGGTGGGTGAGGAGTTCGTCGGGCGGCAGGTCGACGTCGGCGAGCGCCCACACCGCGGTGCGCAGCCGGCCCATGGTGACGGAGGCGTGGATGCCGTGTCCGACGACGTCACCGACGACCAGGGCGACCCGGGTGCCGGACAGCGGGATCACATCGAACCAGTCACCGCCCACCCCGGCCTGCGACAGCGCCGGCAGATACCGCGAGGCGAACTCGACGGCCGCCTGCCCCGCCACCGTCCTCGGCAGCAGACTGCGCTGGAGGGCGAGCGCGGTGGTGCGCTCGCGGGTGTAGCGGCGGGCGTTGTCCACGCAGACGGCGGCCCGGCTGCACAGTTCCTCGGCGAGGACCACGTCGTCCTGGTCGAGGGCGTCGGGGCGTTCGGGGGTGAGGGTGCGGACGAAGACGGCCACGCCCAGGGTCGTGCCGCGGGCGACCAGGGGTACGGCCATCAGGGACAGGTCGTACTCCTCGGCCTCGTACTCCTCGGCCTCGCGCTGCTCGGCGGAGCGGGCGCCGTGCCGGGCGAACCATGTGTCGAGTTCGGGGTCGCCGGTCCGCGTGAGCACGGGCTCGCCGGTCAGGAGGGCCCGGGCGGGCGGCGAGAATACCGGGTAGACGTGGGCGGAGCCCAGGCCGATCGCTGCTTCGGGGACGCCGGGCGTGGCCGAGTGGTGGGCGGCGCGGCGCAGTTCCACATCGTGGTCGACCGGGCCCATCGCGGGTTCCTCGCCCCGGAACACCGACTCCAGCAGGTCGACGCTGACGACGTCGGCGAGCCGGGGCACCACCAGTTCGGCGAGTTCGCGGGCCGTCTGGACGACATCGAGCTTGGTGCCGATGGACCCGGCGGCCTCGTTGAGCAGGGCCAGGCGCTGGCGCGCCCAGTGCTGCTCGCTGCTGTCGAAGGCGGCGAGGGCGGTGCCGATCAGCTCTCCGGTGTGGTCGCGCACCGGCCACATCTCCAGGTTCCAGGCGTGCATGCGACGGCCGGACGGGGAGCGGGTCCAGCTCTCGTAGCGGACCGGCTCCCCGGACTCCACCACGATCTCCAGGTGCCGCAGGAAGCCTCGGCTGTGGTCGGTGTCCTCCACGGTCTCCGGGTAGTACCGGTGCCGGAACTCGGCCTCCGGCCCGCCCATGATCCGGCGGGCCGCGTCGTTCAACCGCAGATAGCGCTGCCCGGTGTCGAACACCGACATGGACATGGACGCCTGCTGGAAGGCCAGCTCGCCGAGGGCCTGCTCGGCCGGGGGCGGGGCCGGGTTCGCGACCACGACGAACCCGCGCCGGTCGTCCGCGCCGCGCAGCAGCGGCACCATCCGCACGGCCACCTGCCGCGGCCGTCCGTCCCGGTACCGCACGGTCAGCAGCGCCTCGCCGTGCGCGAGCAGCTCCCGGCGGGCCGCCGTGGCGTCCCCGTCGACCAGGTCGGACGCCGGTCGTCCGTTGACGTCGGCGGCGCGGTACCCGGTGAGCCGGCGGGCGCCCTCGCTCCATCCGGAGACGAGGCCGTCGGCGTCGACCACCGCCATCGCCTCGCCGGATGTGGCGGCCCGCCGCACGCCGGACGCCTTCGTCACCATAGGGCCAGGATGGTCCGATCGTGGCGGGGCAACAACCCGGCTGGACCGGAACCGCTGGCTAGGCCCTGTCGTCAAATTCCCGCCGTCGCCCGGAGGGCGGCCCCGCGGCGTCAGGTGCGTGCTCTCGGCGTGCCGGGCCCTGACCCGTGTAC
>NZ_JBVIBK010000052.1:0-27222 GCF_055573455.1 Streptomyces sp. NPDC030183 | reverse complement strand
GTCTTCAAACGGTCATCGACATGCACGTACAGTGCCGTCAAGAGGGTGTCTAAATCGGTCGTCACAACCCGATGTTGGACACCCTCCCTCCGTTCATGAACCCCGTAATCGGAACTACTCGTCTAGCGGTACGGGACGCGTGGTCAGCTCGGGGGACGGCGCTGGGGGCGCGGGCGGGTCGCTCTGGGGGTGCCTGGTGCCGGTGCCGGGCCCTGCTGGCAGGTCGGGCACCAGTAGGTGGGGCGTTCTCGGGAGCCGTCTCCCTGGTCACCGGCCCGGATGGGGGTGTTGCAGCGCAGACAGGGGCGTGGCGCGCGGCCGTACACGAACAGGTCGTGGAGGCGCAGGCCCGTGGTGCTGCGGATCGGACGGTCGCGGTTGGCTTCGAGGAGTTTCTTGGCGAGGGCCGGAAGCAGGGCGGCGCGGTCCTGGGGGAGGTCACCGACGGGGAGCCATGGGGTGACGCGGAGCAGGAAGCAGAGCTCGCTCTTGTAGACGTTGCCGATGCCGGCGAGATTGCGCTGGTCGAGGAGGGCCTCGCCGAGGGGGCGCGCGGGGTCGCGCTGGAGGTTGGCGAGGGCGAGGTCGGGGTCCCAGTCGGGGCCGAGCAGGTCGGGGCCGAGGTGTCCGACGACTCGGTGTTCGTCGGTGGTGCGCAGGAGTTCCAGCACGGGGAGGCGGTAGCCGACGGCGGTGCGGTCGAGGGTGCCCAGGATCGCGCGGATCTGGTGTCCCGGGCCGCCGGTCCAGCGTTCGCCGTTTCCGTACACCTTCCAGGAGCCGTCCATCCGCAGGTGCGAGTGCAGTGTGAGACCGCCCTCGATCCGGGTCAGGAGGTGCTTGCCCCGGGGGGTGACGTCGAGGACGGTGCGGCCGGTGAGGTCGGCCGTCGCGTACTTGGGCACGCGCAGGTCGGAGCGGTACAGCACCTTGCCGGCGAGGGCGGTGTGCAGCCGCTTCGCCGTCTGCCAGACGGTGTCACCTTCGGGCATGGGTCAAGGGTGGCATGAGGGAGCGGGTGGGGGTGGGCGAGGCCTGGGCCGGGGTCTTGTTCGGGGGGCGCTCAGGCGCGGATGCGTAGGCCGCGGGGGGTCGCGATGAAGCCTGCTCCTTCCAGGAGGGGGCCGTGGGGGGAGGTGAGGGCGGAGGTGCCGTTCACGCGTTCCACGGTGACCGTGCCGAGGGAGCCGGCGCGGGCGGCGGCGGCCAGGGCTTCGGCGGCCGGGCGGAGGCGTGGGTCGTCCTGCGGCCTGGCGTCCGGGTCGGCGGGCCAGGCCAGGAGGGTCTTGCCGCCGCGCTCCATGTAGAGGGTGAGCTCGCCGTCGACGAGGACGACCAGGGAGCCCGCCTTGCGGCCCGGCTTGTGCCCGGCGTCGGTGGGCGGATCGGGCCAGGAGAGGGCGGCTCCGTAGGCGTTCGCAGGATCGGCGGCGGCCAGGACCACGGCTCTGTTGGAGGGGGCGGTCCGGGCGCGGTTCGGGGGGCCGCTTCGGGCCTGCGGGGCTGGGAAGCCCTCGCGGCTGTGGGGGCCTTGGGGCCACTGGGGCTCTTGCCTGCCCCAGCCGTTGTTGTTCCCCTCGCGGCCGTTGCCGGCGTTGCCACCATTGCCGTCGAACGATGTCGTCCCGGTTCTCCCCGTCCCGAAGGGGTCGTCCGTGTCGAGGTCGGTGTCGTCGGTGAGCCAGTCGGGGAGGTCCAGGTCGGCCGGGGCGGCGGTGGGGGAGCCGGGGGCCGGGGCAAGGGCCTGGGCGTGGCCGTCCGGGCCCGGTCCCGGGGCGGGCTCGCCCCTCTCGCGGGCGTTGGCCACGGCACGCAGGCGGTCCACCGCCCCGTCCATCGCGAACTGGGCCGCGCCGAGTCCCTCGACCACATAACCGCGTCGGGCCTGGCCGCTCTCCTCGAACACGGACAGGACGCGGTACGCCGCCGAGAAGCCGCCCTCGACGCCCTCGGCGGAGACGGCACCCCGGGTGACCACGCCGTGCCGGTCGAGAAGTGTGCGGGCCAGGGCGTGGGCGCGGACGGTGGGGTCGGGTTCGTGGGCGGGAAGCAGGGACCAGCGGCCCGCGACGGTGGGCGGGCCTGTACGGGACTGGGAGCGCGCGGCGGCGGTCAGGGAGCCGTAGCGGCCGCGAGGAACGGCGCGCTTGGCGCGGTGAGCCGTGGAGCCCGCTGTGCGGCCCGAGCCGAGCAGGGAGCGCATGGGGGCGAGGGTGTCGTTCGTGAGGCGGCCCGACCAGGCCAGGTCCCAGATGGCGTCGGCCAACTGGGGATCGGTGGCCTCCGGGTGTGTCGTGGCACGGACCTGGTCGGCGATCTGGCGGAAGAACAGGCCGTAGCCGCCGGACAAGGCGTCCAGGACGGACTGGTGGAGTGCCGTCAGCTCCAGCGGGTGCGGGGATGGTAGGAGCAGCGGGGCCGTGTCCGCCAGGTACAGCGACACCCAGCCGTCCTTGCCGGGGAGGGCGCCGGCGCCCGCCCACACGATCTCTCCGGCGGCCGTCAGCTCGTCGAGCATCGCGGGGGCGTAGTGGGCGACCCGCGACGGAAGGACCAGCTTCTCCAGGGCGGACGCGGGCACGGAGGCGCCCTGCAACTGTTCGATCGCGCGGACCAGTCCGTCGATGCCGCGCAGTCCATGTCCGCCGCCCACGTGCTGCCACTGGGGAAGGAACTGGGCGAGCGCGGCGGGCGGCACCGGCTCCAGCTCATGGCGCAGTGCGGCGAGGGAGCGGCGGCGCAGTCGGCGCAGCACGGCCGCGTCGCACCACTCCTGGCCGATGCCCGCCGGGTGGAACTCGCCCTGTACGACCCGGCCGTTCGCGGCGAGCCGGTGCAGGGCGCCCTCGGTGACGGCCACACCGAGGCCGAAGCGTGCCGCCGCCGTGGCGGAGGTGAAGGGGCCGTGGGTGCGCGCGTACCGGGCGAGGAGGTCGCCGAGCGGGTCCTTGACCGGTTCGGTGAACGCCTCCGGCACACCGACGGGCAGGGCCGTGCCGAGCGCGTCACGCAGGCGCCCGGCGTCCTCGATCGCCGCCCAGTGGTCGGTGCCCGCGATCCGGACCCGGATGGCGCGCCGGGCCCCGGCCAGCTCCCGCGCCCACTGCGGGTCGGCGCCGTGCTGCGCCAACTCGCCGTCCTGGAGCGGCCCGAGCAGACGGAGCAGGTCCGCGACGCCCTCGGCGTCCTTGACCCGCCGGTCCTCGGTGAGCCACTGGAGCTCCTGCTCCAGCTCGGCCAGCACCTCGGCGTCGAGCAGCTCGCGCAGCTCCGCCTGTCCCAGCAGCTCCGCCAGCAGCCGCGAGTCCAGCGAGAGGGCGGCGGCGCGGCGCTCGGCGAGCGGTGAGTCACCCTCGTACAGGAACTGGGCCACGTAGCCGAAGAGGAGCGAGCGGGCGAACGGTGACGGCTCCGGGGTGGTGACCTCGACGAGGCGGACCTTGCGGGACTCGATGTCACCCATCAGCTCGGCGAGACCAGGCACGTCGAACACGTCCTGGAGGCATTCGCGGACCGCCTCCAGGACGATCGGGAACGAGCCGAACTCGCTCGCCACCTGGAGCAGCTGGGCGGCGCGCTGCCGCTGCTGCCACAGCGGGGTGCGCTTGCCGGGGTTGCGGCGGGGCAGCAGGAGTGCGCGGGCGGCGCACTCGCGGAAGCGGGACGCGAACAGCGCCGAGCCGCCCACCTGGTCGGTGACGATCTGGTCGACCTCGCCCTTGTCGAAGGCGACGTCCGCCGCGCCGACCGGCGCCTGCTCGGCGTCGTACTCCGTGCCGGCCTTCGCGGGCTCCATGTCGAGGAGGTCCAGGCCCATCAGGTCGGCGTCCGGCAGCCGCAGCACGATGCCGTCGTCGGCGTGCATGACCTGGGCGTCCATGCCGTACCGCTCGGACAGGCGGGCCCCGAGGGCGAGCGCCCACGGGGCGTGGACCTGGGCGCCGAAGGGGGAGTGGACGACGACCCGCCAGTCGCCCAGTTCGTCGCGGAAGCGCTCGACGACGATCGTGCGGTCGTCGGGGATGTGGCCGCATGCCTCGCGTTGTTCGGCGAGGTAGGAGAGGACGTTGTCCGCGGCCCAGGCGTCGAGACCGGCCGCGAGCATGCGCAGCCGGGCGTCCTCCTGGGACAGCGAACCCACCTCGCGCAGGAACGCGCCCACCGCGCGGCCCAGTTCGAGCGGGCGGCCGAGCTGGTCGCCCTTCCAGAAGGGCAGCCGGCCCGGAACACCCGGGGCGGGGGAGACCAGAACCCGGTCGCGCGTGATGTCCTCGATGCGCCACGAGCTGGTGCCCAGGGTGAAGACGTCGCCGACGCGTGACTCGTACACCATCTCCTCGTCCAGCTCCCCGACCCGGCCGCCGCCCTTCTTGGGGTCGGAGCCGGCGAGGAAGACCCCGAACAGACCGCGGTCCGGGATGGTGCCGCCGGAGGTGACCGCGAGGCGCTGGGCACCCGGGCGCCCGGTGACGGTGCCGGCGACCCGGTCCCACACCACGCGCGGGCGCAGTTCCGCGAAGGCGTCGGAGGGATAGCGGCCGGCGAGCATGTCGAGGACCGCCGTGAACGCGGACTCCGGGAGCGAGGCGAAGGGCGCGGCCCGCCGGACCGTGGCGAGCAGGTCGTCAACCTGCCAGGTGTCCATGGACGTCATGGCGACGAGTTGCTGGGCCAGTACGTCCAGGGGGTTGCCCGGGATCCTCAGGGACTCGATGGAGCCGGTACGCATCCGTTCCGTGACGACGGCCGCCTGCACCAGGTCACCGCGGTACTTCGGGAAGACCACGCCGGTGGACACCGCGCCCACCTGGTGCCCCGCGCGTCCCACGCGCTGCAGACCTGATGCGACGGACGGCGGTGACTCCACCTGGACGACGAGGTCCACGGCACCCATGTCGATGCCCAGTTCGAGACTGGACGTGGCCACCACGGCCGGCAGCCGGCCCGCCTTGAGGTCTTCCTCGACGAGCGCACGCTGCTCCTTGGAGACCGAGCCGTGGTGGGCGCGGGCGAGAACCGGGGGCGCCCCCTGGGCCGCACCCGATCCGCCCATCAGCTCGGCAGGGGCGTGGTGTTCGTCCAAGGGCTCGCCGGTGGCCCGTTCGTACGCGATCTCGTTCAGTCGATTGCACAAACGTTCGGCGAGGCGACGGGAGTTGGCGAACACGATCGTGGAGCGGTGGGCCTGGACCAGGTCGGCGATCCGCTCCTCGACATGGGGCCAGATCGATGGGCGTTCCGCCCCTTCATTGCCTTCGGCGACCGGGGAGCCGCCCAGTTCGCCCAGGTCCTCCACCGGGACGACCACGGAGAGGTCGAACTCCTTGCCGGACGGGGGCTGGACGATCTCCACCCTGCGGCGCGGGGAGAGATAGCGTGCCACCTCGTCGACGGGACGCACGGTGGCGGACAGGCCGATGCGGCGCGCGGGCTTCGGCAACAGCTCGTCGAGCCGCTCCAGGGAGAGCGCGAGATGCGCGCCGCGCTTGGTGCCCGCGACCGCGTGCACCTCGTCCAGGATGACCGTCTCCACGCCCGTCAGCGCATCGCGCGTGGCCGACGTCAGCATGAGGAACAGGGACTCCGGCGTGGTGATCAGGATGTCGGGCGGACGGGTGGCCAGGGCACGGCGCTCGGCGGCCGGGGTGTCGCCGGAGCGGATGCCCACCTTCACCTCGGGCTCGGGCAGCCCGAGGCGGACGGATTCCTGGCGGATACCGGTCAACGGACTGCGCAGGTTCCGTTCCACGTCCACCGCGAGGGCCTTGAGCGGTGACACGTACAGCACCCGGCAGCGCTTCCTCGGGTCCGCCGGGGGCGGGGTCGACGTCAGCTGGTCCAGCGCGGCGAGGAACGCGGCCAGGGTCTTGCCGGAGCCGGTCGGGGCCACCACCAGCACGTCCGAGCCCTCGCCGATCGCCCGCCACGCCCCGGCCTGGGCCGCGGTGGGCGCGGAGAAGGCCCCCGTGAACCAGCCGCGGGTCGCGGGGGAGAAGCCGTCGAGGGCTCGATCTGCGGAGCTGACCATGCCCCCATCCTGCACCCGCCCACTGACAATGAACGTGACCTGCGCAAACGGCGGCCCCGGCGGGGCCCGCATGCCCTCCTCTTTCCCTCTCCTCCCTGCCTCCGTCCTTGCGAGCGAGTCGCCAGGACCCTGCCTGACCAGCACATGCCGACGAGGGGCGGGTGGCGCAGGACGCAGAATGGAGGCATGGCGGGTTCGACGGAGCGGGCACGGCACTGGCAGTACGAGGAACTGCCCGGTGTCGACCTGCTGCGGGCCCGCTACGTCCGGAAGAGGTTCGTCCGGCACACCCACGAGAACTTCGTGATCGCTGCCATCGCCGACGGGGTGGAGGTCTTCCACCACGGGGGCGCCGACCAGTACGCGGGCCCCGGCACCCTGGCCCTGGTCAACCCCGACACCCCGCACACGGGCCGCGCGGGCGGCCCCGAGGGCTGGCGGTACGGCGCGGTCTACCCGTCGCCGGACCTCGTGGCCGAGATCGCCGCCGAGACCACCGTGATCCGCGGAACCCCCGGGTTCACCAGCCCCGTGCTCCACGATCCCTACGCCGTCGGTCTGGTCCACCAGGTGCTGCGGGCGGCCGACGAGGGCAACGCGCTCGCCGCCGACACCCTGCTCCGGGTCGCCGTGACCCGGCTGCTGCGCCTCAACGGAGGCCCGCTGCCCCGCCGTACCTCCCGCGCGGCCGGTGCCTCGACAGCGGCACGCGCGCGTGCGGTGCTCCAGGAACGGATGGCCGACCCGCCCACGCTGGAGCGACTCGCCGCCGACCTCGGCATCAGCCCCTTCGCCCTCCTTCGGGCCTTTCGCACCGCCTACGGCATGCCTCCGCACGCCTGGCTGACCGATGCCCGGGTCCGCCGGGCCAGGGTCCTGCTCGACGCGGGCACCGCTCCCGCCGAGGCCGCCGTCGCCGTCGGCTTCACGGACCAGCCGCACCTCAACCGCCACTTCAGCCGGATCGTGGGCGTCCCTCCGGGCGCGTACCAGCGGGAACGCCGGGGCGGCCCCGACGACCTGCGGGCACGCAGGGGTGACGAGCGAGGAGGCAGCGGCGAAGAGGGCGGTCCGGGCGCCTAGGGCGGTGCGGGCCACCGCGTGTCTGAGCGCGCGCAAGAACGTACAAGATTCCCAGGGGCCGCCGAAGCTACCGTCGAGGTGTGCCAGAACAGACAGCTTCTACGGAGATACATGACACCGGGGGCGCCAAACCCGACCGGGCCGTCGTCCGGGACGCACTGGCGGTCGGGATCGCCGTCGGCCTGTCCGGGTTCGCTTTCGGGGTCACCTCGGCCGGCAGCGGACTCAGCCTGCCGCAGACCTGCGCGTTGAGTCTTCTCGTCTTCACCGGCGCCTCCCAGTTCGCCCTGGTGGGTGCGCTGGCGGCCGGCGGCAACCCCTTCACAGCGGCGGCCGGGGCCTTCTTCCTGGGGGTGCGCAACGCGTTCTACGGGCTGCGTCTGTCACAGTTGCTGGCCCTCCCGCGCGCGGTACGGCCCTTTGCGGCGCAGTGGGTGATCGACGAGACCATGGTCGTCGCACTCGCCCAGCCCACGCGCCGGGCCGCCCGGATCGGCTTCACCGTGACTGGGCTGAGCCTCTATCTGCTGTGGAACCTCACCACGCTGCTCGGGGCGCTGGGCGCGGAGGCCATCGGCGACACCGAGGCGTGGGGACTCGACGCGGCGGGGCCCGCCGTCTTCCTGGCGCTCCTCGCGCCCATGCTGAAGACCACCAGGGAGCGGGCCGTGGCCGGAATCGCGGTCCTCCTCGGGCTCGGCCTGCTGCCCGTCCTGCCGGCGGGAGTGCCGGTGCTCGTGGCAGCCGCGGCCGCCCCCGTCGTCCTGTGGGCGGAAGGACGCCGCAAGTCCGGCGACCGACAGGACGACCCTCAGAACGCTCAGAACGACGCCCGGCGCGAGAGGCAGGGCGGAGCGGTGGACGACCCCCAGTTCGACCGGCACGGCCCGCAAGGGGAGGACCGATGAACGTCTGGATCGCGATCGGCGTGACCGCCGTTGGCTGCTACGCCGTGAAGCTTGCCGGCCTGCTGGTCCCCGAGGGCGTCCTGGAACGCCCTCTCGTGCGACGCCTCGCCGCCCTGCTGCCGGTCGCGCTGCTCGCCGCCCTCACGGCACAGCAGACCTTCGCCGACGGGCGGACGCTCGTGCTGGACGCGAGGGCCGCGGGAGTCGCCGCGGCCGCCGTCGCGCTGCTCCTGCGCGCCCCCTTCCTGGTCGTCGTCGCGGCGGCGGTGCTCGTGACGTCAGGGGTGCGGGCGATCACGGGCTGAGGCGGTCCCACGCGTACGCGCGCGTGCAGCCCCTGCCCTCCTGCGCGGCCGGGTCGGGGTCCGGGTGGGCACGCGTACGCGCGCGTGCAGCCCCGGCCCTTCGCCTCAGTCGATCGACCGTCCGTACGCACGCAGCGTGCGCAGCGCCTCGATCGTCACGATCGGCCGGCTCTCCAGCGTGGTGCCCGGTGCCCACTGGCGCCAGCGGACCGGCCAGCCGCCGTCGTCACGCTGCTCGCTCTGCAGGAAGTCGAGCGAACGGGCCATCTCCTCGTCGGTGAACCACGCGCGCGCGAGCGACTCCGGCACACGCGCGAAGTCGAACGGGAAGTGGTGCTCACCCGGGGCGTAACCCGACGCCACGGGATAGTCCTCCAGCCGTTCGGGATCCAGCGCGACCAACCGGTTTCCGCGCACCAGCCGGCCGAGCCGGTCGGCGGCCGCCTGCGCGCGCGCACGGTCGGGCACGGAGTCCAGGAACGCCACGGCGGCCTGGATCTCGTACGGGTGCGACTTCTCCAGGGACTCGACCGCGTGCCAGCAGAAGTCGGTCGCCCGGAACAGCCAGGCGTGCCACACCTGGTTGCGGTGCAGCAGCCCCACCACGGGCCCGGTGGCCAGCAGCTCACTGGGCGGGTCGTCGACGATCGGCACGAAAGGGGCCGCCGGATAGCCGCGCTGACCGGGAAGCACGGCGGGCAGGGCCCCGTCCGGGTTGGACACGGACGTCAGATAGCGGCACAAGCGCTCCACCCGCTGTCCGGCACACCGCCCGATCGAGTCCAGGACCCGCAGCGCGTGCCCGGTGTGCAGGGGCTGGCTCACCGGCCCGCGCAGATCCGGTTCGAGCGCGTGCCCGTACCCCTCGTCGGCGGTGCGGTAGGCGGCCAGCGCGGCCTCCACCGCGTCGGCGCTCCCGTCCAGGAAGTGGTACGCGAAGCGGCGCTGCTCCAGTACCCGCGCGGTCAGCCAGACGAACTGCTCGGCGCGGGCGAGCGGGGTGTGCGCCGGGGGCGATGAGGGGCGTGGGGATGCTCCGGTTTCGGCCATGCGTCAGACCGTAGGGCGGAAAGCGGTGTCGACAGGCCGTCCCGACCGGGGCCACCCCCTGGGGCGGGATACTGGAGTCATGCGGTTGACGGTCTTCTGGCAGCGGATGGCGGAGCACTTCGGTGAGGGGTACGCCGAAACCTTCGCGCGCGATCATGTGATGTCCGAACTCGGCGGACGGACGGTGCACGAGGCGCTGGACGCCGGCTGGGAGGCCAAGGACGTGTGGCGCGTGGTGTGCGCGACGATGGGCGTTCCTGCCGAAAACCGCTGAAAAACGGCTGAACCCGTCGCGGGATCGGAGCCTGGGGGGCCCGAAGGAGCGGGGGCGGGGGCCGACTGTCGGTGGTGTGGGCGAGACTTGGTCCGTGGCCCCCTCAGACGAGACCGCGCAGGTCGAGCCCCAGGCATCTCCCTCCGGTACGGCGCCGCCCACCGGGCCCCCGGTCGGCACCCGGCCGAGTTCGGGCATGCCTCGCTGGCTGCCGCGTGCCATGGTGCTCGCGCTCTCACTGGTCGCCGTCTTCCAGCTGGGCAGTTGGGCGTTCCACCAGCTCATCGGGTTGCTGGTCAACATCCTCATCGCGTTCTTCCTGGCGCTCGCGATCGAGCCCGCGGTGAGCTGGATGGCCTCGAAAGGGCTGCGCAGGGGCTTCGCGACCTTCCTCGTCTTCCTGTTCACACTGATCGCGGTCGCGGGCTTCGTCACCCTCCTGGGCTCGATGCTCGCCGGCCAGATCATCAAGATGGTCGAGGACTTCCCGGCGTACCTCGACTCGGTCATCAGCTGGGTCAACACCACCTTCCACACCGAGCTGAGGCGTGTCGACATCCAGGAGGGGCTGCTGCGCTCCGACTGGCTGAAGAGATACGTCCAGAACAGCGCCACCGGCGTCCTGGACGTCTCCGCTCAGGTCCTGGGCGGCCTCTTCCAGCTGCTGACGATCGGCCTGTTCTCGTTCTACTTCGCCGCCGACGGCCCCCGGCTGCGGCGCGCGCTGTGCTCCGTGCTGCCGCCCGCCAAGCAGGCGGAGGTGCTGCGCGCCTGGGAGATCGCCGTCGACAAGACCGGCGGTTACCTGTACTCCCGCGGCCTCATGGCCCTGATCTCCGGCATAGCCCACTACATCCTGCTGGAGTATCTGAACGTCCCCTACGCCCCCGCACTCGCGGTCTGGGTCGGCCTGGTATCCCAGTTCATCCCCACCATCGGCACCTACCTCGCGGGTGCGCTGCCGATGCTGATCGCCTTCACGGTCAACCCCTGGTACGCGCTGTGGGTCCTCGTCTTCGTCGTCATCTACCAGCAGTTCGAGAACTACGTGCTGCAGCCCAAGCCGACCGCCAAGACCGTGGACATCCACCCGGCCGTCGCCTTCGGATCGGTGGTCGCGGGCACCGCGCTCCTCGGCGCCGTCGGCGCGCTCATCGCCATCCCCGCCATCGCCACGCTCCAGGCGTTCCTCGGGGCGTACGTGAAGCGGTACGCCGTCACGGACGACCCCCGTGTGCACGGCCACCGCAGACGCGGTTCCGGCAACCTCCTCGCCCGCCTCCGCAACCGGCCGCACGCGGAACGGGACGAGGACGGCGCCGGAGGCGACGTCCTCACGCGCGTGCGTGAGCGGCTGGAGCACAAGTGGGGCACGACGCGGCCGTCGGGCGACGCCCCGCGGGGGAAAGACGCTCCGCAGAGCGGGGACAGCCCGCAGAGTGGTGATACCCCGCAGAGTGGGGACGGTCCGCAGAAGGAGGGCGGTCCGCAGGGGCCGCGCCGGGGGGAGGGCCCTGAGGGGAGCGCCGGTCCCGGGGACGACACCACGCAGGGCGGCTGACGCCCCCGCCCCCGTGCTCGCCGACGTCCTCCCCGGGCCCAGTGGCCCGGTGGCCGGCTCGGGTGCCCGGGGCAGGCGCCGGCCGCCGTCGCCGTGAGCTGAATCCACCCTTCCGGACCTCCCCGGGGACCGCGTGGTGAGCTTGACACCAAAATCGAACATCCATTCTTATGGAGGCGCCGACGAGCCTCTCGACGGGTAGTTCGACAGGGTCTACGTAGAGAAGTACCCGAGTTATCCACAGGCCGGGCGGGCGTCGGGGCCCATTGTCAGTGGCAGGCGTTAGCGTCTTTCACGTGAAGCGATCGACTCAAGCAAATCGGGTGGAACCCATGGCAGGAACCGACCGCGAGAAGGCGCTCGACGCCGCGCTCGCACAGATTGAACGACAATTCGGCAAGGGCGCGGTCATGCGCATGGGCGAGCGGTCGAAGGAGCCCATCGAGGTCATCCCGACCGGGTCGACCGCGCTGGACGTGGCCCTCGGTGTCGGCGGCCTGCCGCGCGGCCGAGTGGTGGAGATCTACGGCCCCGAGTCCTCCGGTAAGACGACCCTGACCCTCCACGCGGTGGCGAACGCCCAGAAGGCCGGCGGCCAGGTCGCCTTCGTGGACGCCGAGCACGCCCTCGACCCCGAGTACGCGAAGAAGCTCGGCGTCGACATCGACAACCTCATCCTGTCGCAGCCGGACAACGGCGAGCAGGCCCTGGAGATCGTGGACATGCTGGTCCGCTCCGGCGCCCTCGACCTCATCGTCATCGACTCCGTCGCCGCGCTCGTCCCGCGCGCGGAGATCGAGGGCGAGATGGGTGACAGCCACGTGGGTCTGCAGGCCCGACTGATGAGCCAGGCCCTCCGGAAGATCACCAGTGCGCTCAACCAGTCCAAGACCACCGCGATCTTCATCAACCAGCTCCGCGAGAAGATCGGTGTGATGTTCGGCTCCCCGGAGACCACGACCGGTGGCCGCGCGCTGAAGTTCTACGCCTCGGTGCGTATCGACATCCGTCGCATCGAGACCCTCAAGGACGGCACCGAGGCGGTCGGCAACCGCACCCGCTGCAAGGTCGTCAAGAACAAGGTCGCGCCCCCCTTCAAGCAGGCCGAGTTCGACATCCTCTACGGCCAGGGCATCAGCCGCGAGGGCGGTCTGATCGACATGGGCGTGGAGCACGGCTTCGTCCGCAAGGCCGGCGCCTGGTACACGTACGAGGGCGACCAGCTCGGCCAGGGCAAGGAGAACGCCCGGAACTTCCTGAAGGACAACCCCGACCTCGCCAACGAGATCGAGAAGAAGATCAAGGAGAAGCTGGGCGTCGGCGTACGGCCCGAGGAGCCCACCGCCGAACCGGGCGCGGACGCCGCAGCCTCCGCCGCACCCGCCGACGACCCGAAGTCGGTGCCGGCCCCCGCTGCCAAGACCGCCAAGACCAAGGCCGCGGCGGCCAAGAGCTAGTCCGTGACACGCAGAACGGACTGGGGCGAGTACGCATACCCCAGTGCCTCCGACAGCCGGGGGCGCAGGGGTACCGGGGGGTCCGCCGCAGAAGGGTACGGACCGTACGACGACGGGGCGTCGTACGGCACGGCGGAGCCGTACGACGACGAACCGGCCACCGGCGCCCACGGGGACGCCCCGTACGACGGTCACACCGGCGACGGGGACACGGCCGGTCGGCCGGAGGAGGGCCGGTCCTCCGGGCAGGGGGCGCGCGGCGGCCGTGGACGTGGCGGCGGCACCTCGTGGAGCGGCGCCGGTGAGACACGCGGCCGACGAGGCCGCGGGGGGCGACGGCGTGGCTTCGGGGAGTCCGCCAGCGACCCGCGTGACGACGCGGGGCCACAGGACGGGGGTTCGTCTTTCTCGTCGAGGGCCGAGAAAGGGGAGTCCTCAGGGGACCCGGCTGAGCGGGCACGGGCGATCTGCCTGCGCCTGCTCACCGGGACCCCGCGGACCCGCAAGCAACTCGCCGACGCCCTGCGCAAACGGGAGATCCCCGACGACGTGGCGGACGAGGTGCTGTCCCGCTTCGAGGAGGTCGGGCTGATCAACGACAGCGCGTTCGCGGACGCCTGGGTGGAGTCCCGCCACCACGGACGGGGCCTTGCCCGCAGGGCCCTCGCCCGGGAGCTGCGCACCAAGGGTGTCGACGCGGCCCTCATCGACGAGGCCGTCGCCCAGCTCGACTCCGACCAGGAGGAGGCGACCGCGCGCGAGCTCGTGGCCCGCAAGCTGCGCTCCACCCGGGGCCTCGACCGTGACAAGCGCCTCCGCCGCCTGGCGGGCATGCTCGCCCGCAAGGGCTACCCGGAGGGTATGGCCCTGCGGGTGGTCCGACAGGCGCTGGAGGAAGAGGGGGAGGACACCGAGGGACTGGAGGACGGGTACTGAGCGCGAGAGAGCTCAGCTGTCGCGGCTCCCACCGCCGTCCCTCAGCAGTTGTCCGAGCGGGTGCTCACTGCCAGTCCTCCGGGCGCTCGACGTGCTCGAGACGCAGTACCTGACCCGTGCGGCTGTAGCGGCGGATGCGGGGGAGGGGCGGGTAGTAGGCGTGCACCGAGATTGCGTGCTCGTCGGCGGACTCGTTGAGCACCTCGTGCACATGGTGGTGGCCGAAGGAGCGGCCCTTGCCGGCGGACAGCCGCCGTTCGCGGTCGACACCCTCATTGAGTTCGAGGGTCTTCCAGCCGTCGGTGGGCAGCCGGGCGGCGAGGGAGTACTCCTTCAGCTCGCCGGCGGCGGTGACGAACGCGCCCACCGAGTCGGCGTGGTCGTGCCAGCCGGTGCCGGTGCCCGGTGGCCACCCGATGAGCCATGCCTCGCTGCCACCGGGCCCTTCGAGCCGCACCCATGTGCGCCCCTCGGGGTCGAGCGGAAGCGACGCGATCAGCTCGGCGTCGGCGGCCGTCCGGCGCGCGAAGTCGAGCAGCTCGGCCTGGCTGGGAGCGGAAGAAGCCGGAAGGGTAGAAGCCGGAGCGGGGGAAGCCGGGGAGGCGGCGGAAGCCGCGGAGACAGCGGGAGAGACAGACACGGGTACCGTCCTGAAAGGGGTTCGCGGGAGCGCGCGGCAGCACACCAGCGCTGGCGCGCGCGGGAAAGAGGGATGCGAATCAGCAGGACGGCCGACACACGCAGCCCGCGTAGCGGACGAGGTCCATGTGGACCCTCCGCCACAGGCGCGTAGAGGTGTCGATCACGGTCCGGAGTACACCATGAGAGTCCGGACCGGTCAACTCACCGTCACCATGTGGACCCATCGTGACGGTGAGCCCGAGGAGCAGCGGGGACAGGAGTCCGCGCGGCATGCGATTCAGCGCGATGCCGTAGTCGCCTCCGTGGTCTCGGGCTGCCGCCCGGCCCCGCCCAGGGCGGCCTCCGCCGCCGCGTACAGATCGGCCGGACGCACCCCGTTCAAAGCGGTGACCAGGTGGCCGTCGGGCCGTACGAGGAGCACGGTGTGGGCGGCCGCACCCGGATAGCTCTCGGCGACCAGCAGCTCCGCGGAGTGCGGCAGGGCGGACACCGCGGCCGCGAGCCGGGGCATGATCCCGGCGCTCACCCAGTGCTTGCGTTCCCACACACCCGTACCCGGCGCGATCAGCACCACCAGTAGCGCCCCTCGCCCGAGCCGATCCCGCAGCGGGACGAACGTTCCGTCCTCGGCGGTCACCTCGACATCGACCACCTGGGCGCCCGGCAGGGTGTCGATCGGGGCCTCGGAGGCGGCGGGCGGAGCCATGAGCGGCGAGTCGGTGTACGCCCCGGGCGCGCCCAGCGGGCCGCGCCCCAGGTGCGCGTCGGCGAGCAGCGCGTCATGGCCCCGGCCGGAACCCGGGACGTACGACCGCAGCCCCTTGCCGCCGCGCAGCAGGGGCAGCGCCTGGTCGGCGGCGCGCAGCCGGGCGGCGACGACCGCGCGGCGTTCCGCCTGATAGCTGTCGAGCAGCGCCTCGTGCGGGCCGCTGTGCCAGGCCAGCGCCAGCTTCCAGGCGAGGTTGTCGGCGTCGCGCAGCCCTTCGTCGAGCCCCTGGGTGCCGAGCGCGCCGAGCAGATGGGCGGCGTCCCCGGCGAGGAACACCCGGCCGACCCGCCACCGCCGGGCGAGCCGGTGGTGAACGGTGTGCACGCCGGTGTCCAGCAGGTCGTACGGCGGTGTGGTGCCCCCCGACCAGCCCGCGAGGGTCTCCCGGACGCGGGTCACGAGGAGTTCGGGGGTCACGAGGTCCTTGCCCGGCGGCAGCAGCCAGTCCAGGCGCCAGACCCCGTCGTCGAGCGGCCGAGCGGTCACCTCACCGCCGAAGGGGCCCGATGTCCGCCACGGCGGCATACGGTGCAGCAACGCTTCACCTGGCCAGGGGAGTTCCACGCGGAGCGCCGCCACGGCGTGCCGTTCCACGGCCGTGCGACCCGGGAAGCGGATGTCCTGGAGCTTGCGCACGGTGGAACGCGGCCCATCGCACCCCACGAGGAAACTGCCTCGCCACCAGGTGCTCTTGGGGCCGCGCGTGTGGGCCGTGACCCCGGACGCCTCCTGCTCGATGGCGTCCACGCGGCTCTCCACGGCGACCCTGACGAGCCGCTCCCCGGCGATGGCGTCGCGCAGCGCGGTCGTCAGGACGTGCTGCGGGATGTGGAGCGGGGGGAGGCCGGCGGAGCCCTCGACCGTGTCGTCGGCGCCATTGCGGGGGCCCCTCGCCCCTTCCCGGGCGGAGCCGTCCATCTCGTCGGGGTCGATCTCCCCGAACCGCACCTGACGCACCGTCTGCTTGCGTCGCATCGACCGCCATCCGGTCCAGCGATGTCCCCCTTCCGTGAGGGGGACGCCGGACAATCGTTCCAGCAGAGCGGCGGTGTCCTCCTGCAGTACGACGGTCCGCGCGAGCCGCTGCTCGTCCTTGCCCGGCCCCTCGTCGAGGACGACGGACGGCACATCCTGACGCGCCAACGCCAGCGCGAGCGTGAGCCCCACGGGCCCCGCCCCGACAATGATCACCGGGTCCACGGCGCGGCGCCCCCTGCCCGCAGCGGCGTCCCGGAGGACGTAGGTGAACAAGAAGTTGGAGCAGGGTGCACGATCACAGAACGTATGCAACCCATTGCCGGTGCTTGCGTCAAGTGACGGCGACGGTGGCGGGCCGAAGCCTGACGACGATGCGTTGAGGCAAGGACCCATAGCGAGGTCGCCAGAGGAGCAGCGGCACGCGGACCGGGGCTGATCGCGCGAGCGTCGCCGGTCAGACGGCGGCCGGGACGACCCCGGCCTGCCAGGCGATGCGGGCGGCCTGGATGCGGCTGGTGGCGTTGAGTTTGCCGCACAGGGCGCGCACGTGGTCCTTCACCGTGTCGGGGCTGATGTGGAGTGTCTCGGCGATGGCACGGTTCGGAAGACCGTCCCCGATCAGGGCGAGGACTTCGAGTTCGCGCGGGCTGAGACTGCGGAGGCGTTCCCTGTCCGTGCCCGGGCCGTGCGGCACGTCCGAACGTCCGTTGATGACCGCGTCGGCGAGCTCGGGGGAAAGCGCACGGCTGCCTTCCACGACGGCGGCCAGGGCCCAGGCGAGGTTCCTGGCCGCGGAGCGGTGCAGCAGGATGCCCGCGGCGCCGTGGCAGAGGAGGGTGCGGGCGTCTCTCTCCGAGACGCGTTCACCGATGACCAGGACCAACGGAGGGTGTGCCAGCCGGGCGAGTGACTTCAGGAGCACGAGTGAGGATTGACCGCAGGTGTCACCGCTGACCAGGAGATCGGGGCGGGTGACGCGCACGAGCGCCGGCGCCTGGTCGACCCTTCCCTCGCACACGACACTGCTGCGCAGTTCGTGTGCTGTCTCCGGGGGCAGGGCCTGAAGCATCCCGCGCAGACCCGCGCGCGAGAGCGATCTGTCGTTGATGATTCCCACCCGTAGCATCCGGTCCCCGTTGTGGTCGTCACGAGCGTGATGGCACCTGAGCCGCCGTCGCCGAGCGGGTCGGCATTCGACGTGGCTTCGGCCCGATCCTCCGGCTCTCGCGAGAACGCGTCAATCGGCCTTTGGGGAGGGCGTGTGCCGTGACGGACCCCCGCTCCTCGGTCGTCCCCCTTCATGTCAATCCCCTTTCCAGGGGTGACCTTTCGGGCCTCCCCCTTGCCGGGGAGATTCCCTCGCATCCGTCCGAGCCACAGTGATGGCCGTACACACCGTTCTGGATGAGAAGGGAACGTCATGACGGGGAACAGGACGAGCAGCAGAGCGGGGCGTGCGGTCGCCGCCGCTGTCTGCGCTCTGGCGATGGGCGTCATGGCGGCGCCCGCCGCGGAGGCCGCGCCCGTCGCGGCGCCGGCCGCGGCGGTCAAGGCCAAGTGCGGAGCTCCGGAACTGAAGGCGTGGTACGACTCGGACCAGTTCGGCACCTACCTCAAGGTGTGGTTCAAGACGGCGAAGGGCTGCAAGAAGGGCCGGAAGATCGCCAACTTCAGCGGCGAGATCTACTGCACCACCACCAAGAAGCGCGTCTACCGGGTCAACGTGGCGAGCAAGAAGGCGCCGTACTCGACTGTCATCCAGGGGATGCCGCCAAAGAACAAGTGCAAGCAGTTCTGGGCCACGTCGACCATCGTCTACAGCGACGCCAAGAGGACGCCGTTCAAGGACACCTGGCGCTGGAACTGGGGCGACTACCCCGCCTGAGGCGCCCCAGCTCTCAAGATCACCCGATGGTTCGAACAAGAGGCTTCTGAAGGGAGCCATTGATGTACGGCAAGGGCATGGGCGGAGCGGTGCGCCGTGGCGCCATGGTCATGGGGACGGCGGTGCTTGCTTCCGCGCTGGCCGTTCCCGCGGCGACGGCCGACGGTCCCACCGAGAAGTACCTGGGCAAGCGCCAGGGCAAAATCAAGATCATCGTTTACCCGTACACCTGGGTCGACAAGCAGTATCGCAGCACTTCCCTCAAGAACCTGCGGAAGCATTCGATCCGCATCACGTACAAGAAGTGCGCCTGGTGGAAGGCGCGTGCCTCCGTCAAGTGGGGGAAGACCGTCGACACGGTCGAGACCACCGTCAAGGGATGCAACAAGTCCGTCGTGCTGT
This sequence comes from Streptomyces sp. NPDC030183, assembly GCF_055573455.1. Taxonomy (NCBI): domain Bacteria; kingdom Bacillati; phylum Actinomycetota; class Actinomycetes; order Kitasatosporales; family Streptomycetaceae; genus Streptomyces; species Streptomyces sp. NPDC030183. Next base: position 8,944 of record NZ_JBVIBK010000052.1, on the reverse strand, counting down.
CGCCCATGGGCGACCTGAAGGCGAACGTCACCCTGACCATCCACCAGCTCAACGCGGACGGCGCCTCCGGCAGCACGTCCATCAAGCCCATCGGCTGAAACGACACGGAGCGGTCCTCGGTCCTTCCTCGAGGGAAGAACCGAGGACCGCTCCGTTCTGGCTGCGCGGATCGATCACTCGAAGGCGGCTACGGCCCCGTCTTCTTGTCGGTGGTCGGCTCGGGCCCCACGGTCTCCAACTCGTCGAGCTGGGCGGCGCCCACCACGGCACCGGTGGAGCGCTTGCCGCCGCGGATCCTGCGCTCCAGCCAGCTGGCGAAGCTGGTGAGCAGGAAGTTCAGCGCGATGTACAGCACGGCGACGACGATGAAGGTGGGGATGACGTTCGCGTAGTACCCGCTCATCGTCCGCACGGAGCGCAGGAGCTCCGCGTAGCCGATCAAGGCACCACCCAGGGCGGTGTCCTTCACGATGACGACGAGTTGGCTGACGATCGCCGGCAGCATCGCGGTCACGGCCTGCGGCAGCAGGACGTTCGTCATCGTCTGGCCCTTACGCAGGCCGATGGCCTGAGCCGCCTCGGTCTGCCCCTTCGGGAGGGACAGGATGCCTGCCCGCACCACCTCGGCGAGGACCGAGGCGTTGTAGAGGACCAGGCCGGTGACCACCGCGTACAGCGGGCGGATGTCGCTGCTGACGTCGGTGAAGGACGCGTAGAGCTCGTTCGCGAAGAGCATCAGGATCAGGACGGGGATGGCGCGGAAGAATTCCACCACCACACCGGCCGGAACCCGGATCCACTTGTGGTCGGAGAGCCGGGCGATACCGAAGAGGGCACCGAGCGGAAGGGCGATGACCAGAGCGAGCGCCGCTGCCTTCAGCGTGTTGCCGAGCGCGGGAAGCAGATACGTTTCCCATGCCTCGGAGGTAATGAACGGCTTCCACTTGGCCCAGTCGAACTGGCCCTTGTCGACCATGACGGAGATCAACCACCAGGCGACCAGGGCCATGACGGCCACGAACGCCACGGTGTAGACGACGTTGCGCTTCTTGGCATTGGGGCCGGGGGCGTCGTACAGAACGGAAGTCATCGCTTCACCGCCACGCGCTTGGCCACCCATCCGAGGATCAGACCGGTCGGCAGGGTGAGGATCACGAAGCCGACCGCGAAGATCGCGGAGATGAGGAGCAGCTCGGCTTCGTTCTCGATCATTTCCTTCATCAGGTAGGCCGCCTCGCCCACGCCGATCACCGCGGCGACGGTGGTGTTCTTGGTCAGTGCGATCAGTACGTTGGTCAGTGGTGCGACGACCGAACGGAAGGCCTGAGGGAGCACGACCAGGGTGAGGACCTGGGTGAACGACAGGCCGATGGCGCGGGCCGCCTCCGCCTGGCCGACGGGCACGGTGTTGATGCCGGAGCGCAACGCTTCACAGACGAAGGCCGCGTGGTACGCGATCAGGCCGAGGATGGCCAGTCGGAACACCCTCGTCTTGACGTCGTCAGGCGCACCCATGGAGACACCGAACGTGTCGGCCAGACCCAGCGAGGTGAAGAGGATGATGACGGTGAGCGGGATGTTCCGCACCAGATTCACGTAGGCGGTGCCGAAGCCCCGCATCAGAGGGACGGGGCTGACCCGCATCGCGGCCAGCATGGTGCCCCAGACAAGGGAGCCGATGGCCGAGAACACGGTGAGCTGCACCGTCACCCAGAAGGCACCCAACAGACTTGGGTTGTGATAGTCAGAAAGAAAGTCGAACACGATCTCCCGCGCTTCCGCGTGTGTCGTTGGGCGCGACGCGCCGCCCCAGGTGGGGCGGCGCGTCACCGAGCCGGTGGCCCCCCGTCAGGGAACCGTCAGCTCTTCTCGGTGATGGCCGGGGCGGGCTCGTTCTTGTAGTTGGCCGGGCCGAAGTTCTCCTTGACGGACTTCTCCCAGGCGCCGTCCTTGACCATCTTCTCCAGCGCGGCGTTGATCTTGCCCTGGAGTTCCGTGTCGCCCTTCTTGATGCCGATGCCGTAGTTCTCGTCGCTCAGGCTGAGCCCGGCGAGCTTGAACTTGCCCTTGTACTGCTCCTGGGCCGCGTAGCCGGCGAGGATCGAGTCGTCCGTGGTGAGGGCGTCGACGGCGCCGCTCTCCAGGCCGCTCAGGCACTCCGAGTAGCCGCCGTACTCCTGCAGCTGGGCCTTCGGGGCGATCTTGTTCTTGACGTTCTGCGCCGAGGTGGAACCGGTGACCGAGCAGAGCTTCTTGCCGTTCAGGTCCTCGCCCTTGGTGATGTTGTCATCAGCCCGGATGAGGAGGTCCTGGTGGGCGAGGAAGTACGGGCCGGCGAAGGAGACCTTCTCCTTGCGCTCGGGCGTGATCGAGTACGTGGCGACGATGAAGTCCACGTCACCGCGGCGGAGCAGGTTCTCGCGCTCCGCGCTCGGCGCTTCCTTGAACTCGATGTCACCCTCGTCGTAGCCGAGTTCCTTGGCCACGTACTTGGCGACGTCGACATCGAAGCCCGCGTAACCGTCCGGGGTCTCCTGGCCGAGGCCCGGCTGGTCGACCTTGATGCCGATGGTGACCTTGCCGTTGCCGTCACCGCCGCTGCCGTTGTCGTCCTTGTCGCCGCCACCGCAGGCCGTGGCGGTCAGGGCGAGGACGATCGCGGCGGAGGCGGCGGCGCTTGCCTTGCGAAGCTTCATGGTGAACATCCTTTGACTGGTGAAGATGCGGACCGTCATGGTGTGGGTGCCTGGGGCCGGGACCGGCCTCGTCGGGCGGTCAGTGGTGCAGGATCTTGGAAAGGAAGTCCTTGGCCCGGTCGCTGCGGGGGTTGCTGAAGAACTGGTCCGGCACAGCCTCTTCGACGATGCGGCCGTCCGCCATGAACACCACCCGGTTGGCGGCCGAACGGGCGAAGCCCATCTCGTGGGTGACCACGACCATGGTCATGCCGTCGCGGGCGAGCTGCTGCATGACCTCCAGGACCTCGTTGATCATCTCGGGGTCGAGGGCCGAGGTCGGCTCGTCGAAGAGCATGACCTTCGGGTCCATCGCCAGCGCCCGCGCGATCGCGACACGCTGCTGTTGACCGCCCGAGAGCTGCGCGGGGTACTTGTCCGCCTGGGTGCCCACGCCGACCCGGTCGAGCAGGCCGCGCGCCTTCTCCTCGGCCTGCTTCTTGTCGGCCTTGCGGACCTTGAGCTGTCCCAGCATCACGTTCTCGAGCACGGTCTTGTGCGCGAAGAGATTGAACGACTGGAACACCATGCCGACGTCGGCCCGCAGCCGTGCGAGCGCCTTGCCCTCGGCGGGCAGCGGTTTGCCGTCGATCAGGATCTCGCCGGAGTCGATCGACTCCAGCCGGTTGATGGTGCGGCACAGGGTGGACTTACCGGACCCGGAGGGCCCGATCACCACGACGACCTCGCCCCTGGTGATCGTCAGATCGATGTCCTGGAGTACGTGCAACGCGCCGAAGTGCTTGTTGACGCTCTTCAGGACGACCAGGTCGTCGGTCGCGGGCACCGCGTCCTTGACCACCGAAACTTCGGTCATCGCTTTCTGGCTCCGTCCTCCTCGGTTTCGGAGGACAGTAGTGACCGGCGACGACCAGCGTCATTACATCTGAGGGGAAATTGAGCATAACGATCTGGTAGCAGTCGGACACTGCGCGTAGCGGTCCCGCGCGGGGGCGTTTCGGCTGGGTAACGGAACCCTCGCGGAACCTGTACGGCCTTGACGGCGTCCTCACTCATCGGTGTCACTGCCCAGGTGGGCGGACTACAGCAGCCGGGTCCCCGCATGCCCCCTCGTCACACGCACGAGTGTTCGGGAAATCGACCGCGGCCAGGGTGCGGCGCGTAAGGTGTGCCAGCCGAGAGCGTATGTACGACCGAACGTACGCCCGACAAACGTAAGCCCGACCGAACCGGAGGGGGCCGGAATGAGGCTGCTCCTCGTCGAGGACGACAACCACGTCGCGGCCGCGCTGTCCGCGGTCCTGGCCAGGCACGGCTTCGACGTCACCCATGCCCGCAGCGGCGAGGAGGCCCTCCAGGCGCTCGTCCCGGAAGGCGCCGGCTTCGGCGTCGTCCTCCTCGACCTCGGCCTGCCCGACCAGGACGGCTACGAGGTCTGCGGCAAGATCCGCAAGCGCACCAGCATCCCGGTGATCATGGTGACCGCCCGCTCCGACGTGCGCTCCCGCATCCACGGCCTCAACCTCGGGGCCGACGACTACGTGGTCAAGCCGTACGACACCGGCGAACTGCTCGCCCGGATCCACGCCGTCGCCCGGCGCCGGGTCCCCGACGAGTCCGCCGCCCCCGGCGACAGCGGGCTGCGCCTCGGGCCGGTGCTCATCGAGCTGCCCACCCGGCAGGTCAGCGTGGACGGCGTGGTCGTCCAGCTGACCCGCAAGGAGTTCGATCTCCTCGCGCTGCTGGCCCAGCGCCCCGGTGTGGTGTTCCGCCGGGAGCAGATCATCAGCGAGGTGTGGCGTACCAGTTGGGAGGGGACCGGGCGCACCCTCGAAGTGCACGTCGCCTCCCTGCGGTCGAAGCTGCGGATGCCCGCCCTGATCGAGACCGTGCGCGGGGTCGGCTACCGGCTGGTGGCCCCGACGCCGTAGCGTTCCCGCGTGCGCACTCGTCTTCTTCCGCTGCTCATCGTCCTGATGGCCGCCGTGCTGCTGGCACTCGGCATCCCGTTGGCGGTGAGCCTGGCGGCGGCGCGCCAACAGGAGGTCGTCGTCGACCGCATCGACGACACGGCGCGCTTCGCGGCCCTCGCGCAGTTCGTCACCGAGTCCCCGAGCCGGTCCCGGACGGACACCTCGGGCGACGGCCGCCGGGAGACCCTCAAGCGGGAGCTGGAGCAGTACCACAGCGTGTACGGCATCAAGGCCGGTGTCTTCTACCGTGACGGGGCCACCATGGCCAACGCTCCGTACAACTGGGACGCGCCCCGGGCCGGCGAGGGCAAGGACGCGTTCGACGAGGCGCTGCTCGGGCGGCGCCCCCACGACCCGGAGCAGGTGTGGCCGTGGCAGCGCGGCCGTCTCGTGGTCGCCTCCCCGGTCATCCACGACGGTGACGTCGTCGCCGTCGTCGTCACCGACTCGCCCACCGACCAGATGCGCTCCAAGATCCTGCGGGGCTGGCTGATCATCGTCGCCGGCGAGTTCGCCGCGATGCTCCTGGCCGTCGGCGCCGCCCTGCGGCTGACCGGCTGGGTCCTCAAGCCCGTGCGCGTCCTCGACACCACCACCCACGCCATCGCCTCCGGACGGCTGAAGTCACGGGTCGCCGTCGCCAGCGGACCGCCCGAACTGCGGCGCCTCGCACGGTCGTTCAACGAGATGGCCGACAACGTCGAGGACGTCTTGGAGCAGCAGCGCGCCTTCGTCGCCGACGCCTCCCACCAGCTGCGCAACCCGCTGGCCGCGCTGCTGCTGCGCATCGACCTGCTGGCCCTGGAACTGCCCGAGGGCAACGAGGAGATCGCCTCCGTCCGCACCGAGGGCAAACGTCTCGCGCAGGTCCTCGACGACCTGCTCGACCTGGCGCTCGCCGAGCACGCCGAGTCCGATCTCCGGCTCACCGACGTGGGGGAGCTGGCCGCCGAACGCATCGCGTCCTGGTCGCCGCTCGCCGAGGGCAAGGGGGTGACGCTGGTCGGCACCTGCCCGGCCACCACGGCCTGGGCCGACCCCGTCGCCCTGTCCAGCGCCCTCGACGCGGTGATCGACAACGCGCTGAAGTTCACGCCCGCCGGAGAGCGCGTCGAGGTGGCGGTCGCCACGAACGGCCCCGACTGCACGGTCGTCGTCACCGACGGCGGCCCCGGCCTCAGCGACGAGGAGCTGGAGCGCGTCGGCGACCGCTTCTGGCGCAGCACCGCGCACCAGAACATCAAGGGCTCGGGCCTCGGGCTCTCGATCTCGCGGGCCCTGATAGCCGCGGGCGGCGGCTCCATCGCGTACGCCCACCACAAGCCGCACGGCCTCAAGGTGACGGTGACGGTGCCGCGGTCCCGCCCGCAGGGCTGACCGGCGAAGCGGAGGGCCGCCCGGCCGCGGGCGGGCGGGTTACGGCTTGACGGACTGGTAGTACCGTTTCGCGCCCTCGTGCAGGGGCAGCGGATTGGTGTAGATCGCGGTGCGCAGGTCCACCAGCTGGGCGGCGTGGACCTTCTTGCCGATCCGGTCCCGGCTCTTGATGACCATGCGGGTCAGCCACTCGGTCGTCCGGGGATCCATGTCCTCACGGGTGATCAGCAGGTTCGCCACGGTGATCGTGGGCACGGTGGAGCCCCTGAGGATCGTCGGGTAGGCGTCGGCCGGCATCACGGACGCGCGGTAGTGGCTGTAGACGGAGCCCTGGTCGTGCAGCTTCGCCACGAGCTCGCTCTCGATGGGCACGAAGCGGAAGTCGTACCTGTCCTTCTTGGCCAGGTCGGCGAGGCCCTTCGTGGGCAGTCCGCCCGACCAGAAGAAGGCGTCGAGCCTGCCCTCGCGCAGGGCGTCGGGGCCGGTGCGAATGGTGTCGCTGCGGGCGTCGATGTCCTTGTCGATGTCCAGCCCGTCGGCGGCGAGCACCCTCCCGGCTATCAGCCGCACCCCCGAGCCCTCGGGACCGACGGCCACCCGCTTGCCCTTCAGATCGGCGACCCGCTGGATGGGCGAGGTGGCCGGGACCACCAGCTGCACATAGTCGTCGTACAGGCGTGCGAGACCGCGCAGCTTGTGGGCGCCGGGCTTGCCCTGGTCCACATAGGTCTGCACGGCGTCGGCGGCGGCGATGGCGAAGTCGGCTTCTCCGGTGGCCACGCGCTCGACGTTCGTCTGGGACCCGTTGCTGCTCCTCAGGGCGATCCGCAGGTCGGGCGTGTCCCCGCCGATGGAGTCCCGCAGCAGCTTGCCGTACTCCTGGTAGACGCCCTGCGGGGCTCCCGTGCTGAGGGTGATCGTCCCGCTCGGGGGCGCCTCACGCGGCCAGAGCCACCAAGCCAGCAGCCCGAGGACCACCAACGAGGCCGCCGAGCCCAGTAGCGCGCGACGCCCGCCGATGCGGGGGAATACCTGGACCATGCGCGAGATCCTGCCAGGTCACCGGACGGGCGGCCAGGATCGGGCCCATCCGGTGCGAGCTCGTGACACGGGGGTGATGCGAGCGTGCGCCGGGCGATACCCGTCTCCGAGCGGGCCGCCCGGCCGCGCGCTGCCGGGACCGTACGTCGTGGGCCGGCGGAGGATCGCGGCCCCGAGGCTCAGGTCGGCCGCGGACCGCGGCCCCGAGTCGCGGTTCAGCGGCGGACCGCCACCGCGGTGCGGAGGCGGTCCAGCTCCTGGTACATGACGGCGCCCGGGCACTCGGTCGCCATCCAGTCCCGGTGGCCGCTGATCTCCGGGACCTCCTTCCGCACGCCGTTGACCGGGTTCGTGTACGTCACCCGGGCCTGCGGGTCGACCCCGTGCAGCCGGGTCAGCGCCCGGACCAGCCGGGTGAGCGCTTCACGGGCCGGCTCCTTCGGCCCGTGCTCGGTGAAGGTGCCGAGCAGCGCGATCCCGAGGTTCCCGGAGTTGAACCCGCCGACGTGGAAGGCGGTCACCACCTTGCCGTCCTTGTCGTGCGCGGGCATGCCGTCGTCACCGGAGTAGCGGCCCTCGTAGATGCGTCCTTCCTCGTCGATGAGGAAGTGGTAGCCGATGTCGCCCCAGTCGTTGGTGACCGCGTGCAGCTGGTAGATCGCGCGGACGGTGGCGGCCGGGTCCGGGTCGTCGTTGGCCATGGCCGTGTGGTGCACGGTGATGGTCTGGAACGGATAGAACGCGGTCGGCGAGTTCTCCGTGCCGTCCGGCTTGAACCGCAGCTTCTCGTCGGCGCCCCACGCGGCCCGTGAGAGGTACGCGACGCCCCGCACCCGGGTCGGGTCCGTCGGTACCCGCACCTTCCTGCCCGGCCCGTGCCGGGTGTCGAGCGCCAGCGAGCGCAGGCCGGTGGCGCCGTCGGGTGCCCTCAGCTCGTAGCCGGCGGCCTGCCCGGCGGTGATCAGCACGCCGCCGCCGTTGGCCACGGAGCAGCCGCCGTCGCCGAGCGGTGTCCAGGCGCCCTGGCCGCCGTCGGCGTTCCGGAGCCGGATGCCGCCGCCGGTGGTCTCGTCGGTGCCGCCCCAGGCGACGCCGATGTAGCCGATGGGAAACGCGGCCTCGACGGGCGCCTCACCCGTGGCGGCCTCGGCGCGGGTCCTGGGGAAGGTCTCGGTCGTCGTGCCGCCGCCGGTGTCGTCCGGGCCGGCCGGGGACGGCTCGGAGTCCTTGGTCGTGGCCATCACCGTCGGCGTGATCACGGCGCCGGCGGTGACCGCGCCGGCCGCGCCGAGCACGGCACGACGGGTCACGCGGGACGTGGCCCGGTGGGAGGAGGGGGTGGGGGCAGCGCTCACGTTCGGTCCTCAATCATGGGGGGAGGGCACTTGAAGACTCAACGGAGCGTACGGTTCCGGGTCACCGCGTCCGACACCGCCCCCGGGGAACTGATAGGTCATCAAGGGACCGCGAGAGCAAGGGGGTTCACGAAACGGGATGGGCCGGGCGGCGGTCGGTAGGGTCGGGGGATGCGTCCCTCTCCCGCCCACCTCGTCCGTGAGTTCCATCGCGCCTTCGGTCTCGACGCCCGTACCGAGCCGACCGAGGTGTCCCCCGAGCTGGCCGCGCACCGCGGCGAACTGCTGGCGGAGGAGGCGGCCGAGGTCGCCGAGGTGGCCGTCGGGGGCCCGCTCGACCGGTTGGCGCACGAGCTCGCCGACGTCGTGTACGTGGCGTACGGCACCGCCCTCGTCCACGGCATCGACCTAGTAGTGCTTGGTCAGGTCGTTATCAGTTCTGGCATGTTGCGGTGACAGGTGGGACAGGCGCCGGTCCAGACCGCGAGGAGTAACTGCAGCT
>NZ_JBVIBK010000051.1:0-27611 GCF_055573455.1 Streptomyces sp. NPDC030183 | reverse complement strand
GGCTGCACACCTACAATCACCACCGCGGACACACCGCGCTGAAGGGCCAACCACCCGCCAGCCGCGTCCCCAACCTCTCAGGGCAATACACCTAGCGCCTGCCGGACGCCCTCAGCGTGGCGAGCGTCGTGTCGAGGTCGGCCGGGCGCGGGCGGTTGTACGGCAGCCTCGCCAGCAGCGCGGCCATCCCGCAGGTGTCGGTGAGCGCCGAGAGGACGAGACCGCCCGCGACGGCAGCCGACAGCACCTGCCAGGCCGGGTGGAGCAGCCCGAGGCCGAGGCCGACGAGGACGAGGGCGCCGGCGGTGAACCGGACCTGACGCTCCATCGCCCAGGTGGCCCGGGCGCCCCCCTCCGGGCGGCGCAGTTCGTGGCCCCCGGCCGCCCAGGCCGTCGTACCGCCGACGAGGTCCGCCGTCGCGACGCCGTGCTCGGCGAGCAGGGCGCACGCCTTGGCGGACCGCGCGCCCGACCGGCAGACGACCAGCAGCTCGCCGGGGGCCGCCGCCAGTGCGGGCAGCGCGCGCTCAAGGCGGTCGAGCGGGATGTTCAGGGCGCCGGGCAGATGCCCGGAGGCGTACTCGCCGGGCGTGCGGACGTCGACGACGGTCAGGTCCGCCAGGCGCTCGCGGACCTCGTCGACGGCGAGGCGGCGAGGAGCGGCGGTCGGGGGAGGAGTGACGGGAGTGGACATGATGGTCCTGCGATCCTTTCCTGAGGGGGGCGGTAAAATACCCCCAAGGGTATGTAGAGGAAGTGGGTCGGTCGTGGAGTTGCAGTTCGAGGGCGATGAGCTGAAGTCGGTGCTGAACCGGCTGCGCCGGGCGCAGGGGCAGATCTCCGGAGTGATCAAGATGATCGAGGAGGGACGCGACTGCGAGGACGTCGTCACGCAGTTGGCCGCGGCCTCCCGGGCCCTCGACCGGGCGGGATTCGCGATCATCGCCACCGGTCTGCAACAGTGCCTCACCGACACCGAGAGGCACGAGCGGAACGGGGAGACGACGGAGCAGATGCGGGCGCGGCTGGAGAAGCTGTTCCTGTCGCTGGCCTGAGGGGAGGGGTGGGCCCGGCGGGGGCTTCGCCGCCCCGGCGGCGCTGTCATGGGGCGGCCCGTACCGGGCGCCCGGACCCCGCCGGGTCAGACGAGCGCGTCGACCAGCATGAGCGCGGCCATCGCCAGCAGCGCCCAGGCGAAGATCCGCCGCAGGGTGTCACCGGAGACCTTGCCCGCCAGCCGTCTGCCGTCCCAGGCGCCGAGAACGGCGGCCCCCGCGAACGGGGCGACGACCGCCCAGTCGAGGTGCGCGCTCGTCCCTGAGCGGGCGGCCAGCGCGGCCAGCGAGTTCACGGTGATCACCAGCAGGCTGGTCCCGACCGCGTCGCGCATCCGCAGCCCCACCACGTTCACCAGGGCCGGTACGGCGAGGAACCCGCCGCCCACACCGAGGACACCGGTGACCGCGCCGAGCCCCGCGCCGGACGCGGCGACCCGGCTCGCCCGTACGGCCGACTCCGCCCGGCGGGTGGCCGACGGGCGCAGCATCCGATGGGCGGCGAGCCCCGCCACCAGGGCGAACGCCACGGTCAGCAGTCTGTCGGGCAGCCGAGTGGTCAGCGCCCCGCCGAGCGCCGCGGGCACCAGCCCGGCGACCGCGAAGAGCATCCCGCCGCGCCAGCGGACCGCACCGGAACGGGCGTGCGCGGCCAGCGCGGTCGCCGAGGTGAACACGACGATCACCAGACTCGCGGTCGTGGCCGCGGCCGGCCCGAACCCCAGCAGATAGACCAGCGCGGGCACGGCGAGCACACTCCCCCCGCCCCCCAGCGCCCCGAGCGCCACCCCGACCACACCACCGGCGAGCAGGGCGAGAACGAGAGCGCTCATACGACCCGGAGGCCCGTGGCGGGTGCACCGGGTGCGGCGGATGCCGGGGAGGTCGAGCCCGCGGCGGTGTCGGCCGTCGACAGCACCCGTCCGGTGGGGTCGGCCATCGGCAGGCCCGCCTCGGCCGCGTGGGGGAAGGCGTCGTCGATGGCGACGACCCGGTGGCCGGTCGCGTCGAGCAGGGAGGCGGCGATGGCGGCCCGCATCCCTCCGGCGCAGTGCACCCACACCGTGCCGCCGGGTATCTCGGGGAGCCGGTCGCGCAGCCGGTGAACCGGGATGTGCAGGGAACCCGCGATATGGCCGGCCGCCCGCTCGGAGTCGCGCCGGACGTCCAGGACGACGGTCCCCTCGACACCGTGGACCCGCGCCAGGTCGGCGAAGGTGCCGCGCGGGAAGGAGCGCGGACTCTCGCCCTCCCGCACCCAGTCGGCCGGTGAGCCGGTCGCCGCCGCGGCCGGCCGGTCGATCCCGACCCGCACCAACTCCCGCTGAGCCGAGGCGAGTTGCTCGGGTGACTCGGCGAGCAGCGTCACCGGCCTGCCCCACGGCAGCAACCAGGCCAGATACGTGGCGAGCTGCCCCTCCGCCTCGAAGTTCACCGCCCCGGCCACATGTCCCTCGGCGAACGCGACCCGGTTGCGCAGATCCACGACCCACTCGCCCGCCGCCAGCCTTCCGGCGATCTCCTCGGCGTCCGCCGGGGCGGGCGGCGTCAGGTCCACCGGGGCGGGCCCCCGCGCGTTCACCGGCCCTATCCTCGCGTAGTACGCCGGAATGTCGTCGAGGTCGGCCAGGAGGCCGGCGACGAAGGTGTCCACGTCCTTGACCAGCGCCTCGTTGGTCATCCGCTCGTGCCCGACGGTCGTCGCCCCGCCCGTCGCCCGCCCGGCGGAACAGAAACTGCCGAAGCCGTGCGTGGGCAGCACGGTCGTCTCCTCGGGCAGCGTGTCGGCCAGCCGGCGCACGGAGGCGTGCTGCGCGCGGGCCAGCTCGCCGGTCAGCCGGGGCTCGACGAGATCAGGGCGGCCGACCGTGCCGATGAGCAGGGAACCGCCGGTGAACGCGGCCACCGCCCGGCCGCACTCCTCCAGGACGTACGCGGTGTGGTGCGGGGTGTGCCCCGGAGTGGCCACGGCGCGCAGGGTCAGTTCCGCGTCGATCTCCACCGTGTCGCCGTCCCGCACCGGCACCCGGTCGTAGGCGACCCGCGCCCCGGCGGGCACCAGGTACGCGGCGCCGGTCAGCCGGGCCAGCTCCAGCCCACCGGTCACATAGTCGTTGTGGACGTGCGTCTCGACGACGTACGCGATCCGCACGCCCCGCCGCGCCGCGGCCGTGATCATCCGGTCGATGTCGCGCGGCGGATCGACCGCCACAGCACCCCGCGGACCGCCCGCCAGGTAGCTGCGGTTGCCCAGCCCCGGCACCTCGATCGTGTCGACGAAGTACACGGCAGTGCTCCTCTCCTCGTTCCGGCAGCAGATGCCCGAGTCCCCGGAGGTGAATTACCCCCGGGGGTATGCAGGCAACGGTAGCAGAGATACCCAGGGGGGTATACGGGAAGCGTCTCGGGGGCCGTGCGGAGTGGCTGCGGAGGGGCTGCGGCGCGAGGGTCGGGTGCCCGTCGCGGGCGAGCTTTTCGGCCAGTGATCCGCCCGTACGGGAGGGCCTACCCGCTGGTCGGTCCGTAGGGTGACCGTGGACGGGAGACCGTCCGTACGGATCGACGGAAGGGTTCACCATGGCGCAGGAAGTACGCGGCGTGATCGCACCGGGCAAGAACGAACCGGTGCGGATCGAGACGATCGTCGTGCCCGATCCGGGGCCCGGGGAGGCCGTGGTGAAGGTGCAGGCGTGCGGGGTGTGCCACACCGATCTCCACTACAAGCAGGGCGGCATCAACGACGACTTCCCCTTCCTGCTCGGCCATGAGGCGGCGGGCGTGGTGGAGTCGGTCGGCGAGGGCGTCACCGACGTCGTGCCCGGTGACTTCGTGATCCTCAACTGGCGTGCCGTGTGCGGCAACTGCCGCGCCTGTCGACGCGGACGGCCCTGGTACTGCTTCGCCACGCACAACGCCGCCCAGAAGATGACCCTCGCCTCCACCGGTCAGGAACTGTCGCCCGCCCTCGGCATCGGCGCCTTCGCCGAGAAGACGCTCGTCGCCGCCGGGCAGTGCACCAAGGTCGACCCGGCCGCTTCCCCGGCGGTCGCCGGACTGCTGGGCTGCGGGGTGATGGCCGGCATCGGCGCCGCCATCAACACCGGCAATGTGGGCCGCGGCGACAGTGTCGCCGTCATCGGCTGCGGCGGCGTCGGGGACGCGGCCATCGCCGGGTCGCTGCTGGCCGGCGCCGAGAAGATCATCGCCGTCGACATCGACGACCGGAAGCTGACCACCGCGAAGAAGCTGGGCGCCACCCACACCGTCAACTCCCGTGAGACCGACCCCGTCGAGGCGATCCGCGAGCTGACCGGTGGCTTCGGCGCCGACGTCGTCATCGAGGCGGTGGGCCGCCCCGAGACGTACGAGCAGGCGTTCTACGCCCGTGACCTGGCCGGAACGGTCGTCCTGGTCGGCGTGCCCACCCCCGACATGAAGCTGGAACTCCCGCTCCTCGACGTGTTCGGCCGGGGTGGCGCCCTGAAGTCCTCCTGGTACGGCGACTGCCTGCCCGACCGGGACTTCCCCATGCTGATCAACCTCTACCTCCAGGGCCGTCTGGACCTGGAGGCGTTCGTCACCGAGACCATCGGACTCGACGACGTGGAGAAGGCGTTCGAGCGGATGCACGCCGGGGACGTCCTGCGTTCGGTGGTGACGCTCTGATGGCCACCCGTATCGAACACCTCGTCACGTCCGGCACGTTCAGCCTGGACGGCGGTACCTGGGACGTCGACAACAACGTGTGGATCGTCGGCGACGACCACGAGGTCGTCGTCATCGACGCCGCCCATGACGCCGACGCCATCGCGGAGGCCATCGGCGACCGCCGGCTGACGGCCATCATCTGCACCCACGCCCACAACGACCACATCGACGCCGCGCCCGCCCTCGCCGACCGCACCGGCGCGCCGATCTGGCTGCACCCGGACGACATGCCGCTCTGGAAGCAGACCCACCCGGACCGGCAGCCCGACCACTGGCTCGCCGACGGCCAGATCATCGAGACCGCGGGCGCCGACCTCACCGTCCTGCACACCCCCGGCCACGCGCCGGGCGCCGTCTGCCTCTACGACCCGGGCCTCGGCACGGTCTTCACCGGCGACACCCTCTTCGCGGGCGGTCCCGGCGCCACCGGCCGTTCCTACTCCCACTTCCCGACCATCATCGACTCCATCCGAGGCCGCCTGCTGACCCTGCCGCCCGACACGGTCGTCCGCACCGGCCACGGCGACAGCACCACCATCGGCGCCGAGGCGCCGAGCCTCCAGGAGTGGATCGACCGGGGCCACTGAGCCCCGCCGCGTCCGACTCCGCACCCGCGCCCCACGTGGTACCGGCGCCCCACTTGGCACCCGCGCTCCGCGTGGTGCCGGCTGCCGCGAAGGCATGGCAGCCGGCACCCCCGGGGTGCCGGAGCCCACGAGTCGCGGCCTGCCTCAGCAGCCGACGGCCCACGGCGGCGGTTCGAGGCTGCCGCCGGGGCGTGTCCCAGGGCGCCGGCCGGGCGGGCGTGTCCAAGGCTGCCGGGCGGGGCGTCCGATCGGTTCGCCTCAGCCCGTCGCCGCCGTGACCGGTAGGAGGAGCGCGGTGACGTTGTCCCGTCCGCCGGCCTCCAGGGCGTACGACACCAGCGCCCGCGCCCCGGCGAGCGGGCCGACCCCGCGCACCACGTCCCTGAGCCCGCCCGCGTCCGGCAGATACCGCCACAGCCCGTCGCTGCACAGCAGCAACCGGCCACGGCCGCCGGGCCGACGGCTTCGGACGTGCGGCACGGCCTCGTCCGCGTCGGCACCCAGCCATGCGGTGAGGCCCTCCGATTCACCCGTGTCGTCCTCGGTGAGCACCGTGCCGGCACCCTCGTCCGGCAGCCAGTACGCACGGCTGTCACCGACCGAGGCGCTCCACAGGCCCTCCGGTCCCACGACGCCCGCGACCCAGGTGCACGCCGGAGCGACCCCGTTGCGCCCCTCGGCCCCGGCCTTGGCCAGCCCGGCCACCGCCCGCCCCGCGCGACGGGCGGCCTCGACGAGCGCGACCTCCGGCAGCACACCGGAATCCACCAGCCTCGCGAGCGAGGTGGCGCTCACCTCGCTCGCGAGGCGGGCGGCCCGCTCGGCACGCGGCGCCATCGACACGCCGTCGCAGACGACGCCGATCGTCCACGCCCCGCGCGTGACCAGCGCCATCGCGTCCGCGTTGATCTCGCGCCGCAGTCCCCGGTCGCTCACCCCGGCCGCACCGCCGCCGGCCGCCTCGATCTCCAGGCGGGCGCGGAAGGCGGCCCGGGCCTCGCCGCAGTCCCAGCAGTGCCCGTCCGGGGCGACCGTTCCACCACACCGTGCGCAGGGTGCCGTCTCGTCCATGATCCGCGCATCCTGCCAGGCGCACACCGCGCGGGAAAGCGAGAAAAGGCGACAGAGGATGTCCGGCTTCTCGGAGAGGCTCGTGTCGAGGACGCCGGGACGCACCCGGCGTCGGTCAAGGTGACAGTCGTACGCACACGGGAGGTCGGGCATGGTGAAGCCGTTGGACGGAAAGGTCGCGCTGGTGGCGGGGGCGACCCGCGGAGCGGGGCGCGGCATCGCGGTCGAACTGGGGGCGGCCGGGGCCACCGTCTACGTGACGGGGCGCAGCACACGGCAGCGGCGGTCGGAGTACGACCGTCCGGAGACGCTCGAGGACACGGCCGACCTGGTCACCGAGGCGGGCGGACGCGGCATCGCCGTCCCCACGGACCACCTCGAACCGGACCAGGTGAAGGCCCTGGTGGGCCGGATCGACAAGGAGCAGGGCCGACTCGACGTCCTGGTGAACGACATCTGGGGCGGCGAGAAGCTCTTCGCGTGGGACGCCCCGCTCTGGGAGCACGACCTCGACGACGGTCTGCGGCTGCTGCGGCTGGCCGTGGAGACCCACGCGATCACCAGCCACCACGCGCTGCCCCTGATGCTGCGCCACCCCGGCGGCCTGGTCGTCGAGATGACCGACGGAACCGCCGACTACAACCGCGACACCTACCGTGTCTCCTTCTTCTACGACCTCGCCAAGTCCGCCGTCCTGCGCATGGCGTTCGCCCTCGGCCATGAACTCGGCCCGCGCGGCGCCACGGCCGTCGCCCTCACCCCGGGCTGGCTGCGCTCGGAGATCATGCTCGACACGTACGGCGTGACCGAGGACAACTGGCGCGACGCGCTGGCCAGCGTCCCCCACTTCGCGATCTCCGAGACCCCGCGCTACGTCGGCCGGGCCGTCGCCGCACTCGCCGCCGACCCGGACGTCGCCCGCCACAACGGCGCGTCCCTCTCCAGCGGCGGCCTCGCACAGGTCTACGGCTTCACCGACCTGGACGGCAGCCGCCCGGACGCCTGGCGCTACCTCGTCGAGGTCCAGGACGCGAACAAGCCGGCCGACACCACCGGCTACCGCTGACCCCCGCCCAGCGACTGCACCTGCCAGCGCGCCGGGTGCCCCGGCTCCAGCGCCAGATCCTGCCGTACGGCGGCGTAGTAGCCTTCACGCCCGGCGCGCTGACGGTCCAGCAGGACCTGCCAGGCGCCGGGGTCACGGGTCCCGGCCCGCAGGAACTCCTCCATCTCCAGCACGACCACGACCCACGCCCGAGCCTTCTCCACCACCTCCGGACTGCCGAGGAGGAGAAGCGCCTCACCGGCCGGGTCACGGGCGACGGTCGCCTCCGCCTGGAGCGGCGCGGCCTCCTCCGGGGACAGCGGGTGGGGATGCGGATCGTCACCGAGGTGGGAGGCGACCCGGTAGGCCAGGGTGACGGACTGTTTCAAGGACCGGGCCCAGTCCGCGTACACCGTGAGGCGGCGCTCCTCCCACCGCGCGGCCTGCTCACGACGGAAGCGGGCCTCGTCACCGCGCACGACGACGAGATACGAGCCGAGCGCGCCGATCACCACGCCGAGCAGGGCCGGGAGTTGCTGGATGAAGATTGACATGGCCGCACCGTAGCCGAGAGCAAGATCGCGTCGCTTCTGCCGGGGTGATCGGTCGCGCAGTACGTTCCGCCGTACGGAGACGACGGGACGCTTTGCGGGGTACGGCGTGCTGCTCGACGCTGCGACGTCGGCGACCGGGACTCCGCCGAGGCGGCCGTCGCGCACGCCGTCGCGTTCCTGGCCTCCGAGGACGCCGCCCGGATCACGGGGACGACGCGTAGGGGCGGCGGACGGCGGCACGCGGTGCGCGCCCTTTCCCTTCCCCCTTTTATTTCCTGCGTTTCTCGCGCTTGCCGGAATTGCTGAAAGTTGCCCCGACGTACCCCCCTACAGACGACTGCAAGGCGGCTGAAAGAGCGTCATACGCGAACGATCCGGACAGCTTGAAAAGTTCGTTGAATATTTGAACGGGGCGTCAGTTCTTCACGTACTCGATGGCGTGAGCAGGAATCCCGTTACCGTCACCGTGGCGTATCACGTGGTGCCGGGGCGTGAGGCCGACTTCCACTCGTGGGGGTGGGCCGCGCTGCGCGCGAGCGCGTGCCGGCCGGGCTTTCTGGGGGGTGGCGTACTGGTCGACGGAGAGGCGGAATGGCATGTGGTCTACCGCTTCGCCACGGAGGATTCGGCCAGGACCTGGGAGAACTCCCTGGCCAGAGCCGAATGGGCGGCACGCGCCGAAGGGCTGGCCCAGGAGACCGGGCGCCGGAGCGTGACGGGCTCCAAGGCGTGGTTCGACTCGCAGACCGCCCGGGAGCCGGCGCCGTCCGCCCCGCGTCCGCCCCCGAAATGGAAACTCTGGCTGGTGAATATGAGCGCGGTGTTCCCGCCCGTGCTCTTGTTCAACATGCTGGTGCTCCCTTATCTCGCCGATCTCAATCCACTGTTCCGAACACTTCTGCTGTGTCTGTCCGTGACGGCCATCGTCACCTGGATTCTCATGCCGAGACTCCAGCGATCGCTCAAGAAATGGCTGTACCCGCCGCTGCAGGCGCTGCGCGGCCGGCACAAACGTCGGACTGCCCAGGTCCGGGAACGATCAGAGGGGGGTGAGCGGGTTGAAGACCTTGCTCATCGACAATTATGACTCGTACACGTACAACCTGTTCCAGCTGATCGCCGAGGTCAACGGCGAGGAGCCGGTGGTCGTGCTGAACGACGCCTCGCCCGACGGCATCCCGGAACTGCGGGAGTTCGACAACGTCGTGGTGTCGCCCGGGCCCGGCCACCCTTCGCAGCCCCGTGACCTCGGCATCGCCGCGCGCGTCATCGCCGAGGCCGCGATCCCCGTCCTGGGCGTCTGCCTGGGCCACCAGGGCATCGCGGCGGGGGAGCGGGCCGACGTCGAGCCCGCCCCGTGGCCCCGCCACGGACATCTCTCCACGGTCCGGCACGACGGCCGTGACCTGTTCCGCGGACTGCCGCAGAACTTCACCGTCGTCCGCTACCACTCGCTGTCCGTGCGCGAACCGCTCCCGCCGGCCCTGGAGGCCACCGCCTGGTCCGAGGACGGCGTCCTCATGGGCCTGCGCCACCGCGAACGGCCGCTGTGGGGCGTGCAGTTCCATCCGGAGTCCGTCCTCACCGACCACGGCCACCGCCTGCTGGAGAACTTCCGCGACCTCACCGCGGAACGAGCCGGCGGCCCCCCTACGAGAAGCTCCCACGGCCCTCTCCCCGCCCCGCCGGGGAGCACCGCCCCGGTCACCCCCCGGGCCCGTACGGCGACCACCGCGCCGGTCATCCCGCCGGCCCGCACGGCGAGCACCGCCGTCACCCCCCTGTCCGGCGCCATCCCCCGCCCCCGCCGCGCCCCCGGCCCCGCGTACCGGCTGCACACCCGCCGTATCGCCACCGCCGTCGACGCCGAGGCCGCCTTCACCCGGATGCACGCCGACGCGTCGCGCGCCTTCTGGCTGGACAGCTCCCGCGTCGAGGAGGGCCTGTCCCGGTTCTCGTTCTTCGGCGACGGCACCGGCCCCCTCGCCGAGCTCGTCCGCTACGACGTCGACAGCGGCGTCTGCGAGATCGAGCGCGAGGGACGGCCCACCCGCCGGGTCCGCGCGAGCGTCTACGACTACCTCAAACGGCAGCTGGCGAGCCGCAAGGTCGACGCCACCGGCCTCCCCTTCGACTTCACCGGCGGCTACGTCGGCTACTTCGGCTACGAACTCAAGGCCGACGGCGGCTCCCCGAACCGCCACACCGCCGACACTCCCGACGCCTGCTGGCTGTTCGCGGACCGGCTGATCGCCGTCGACCACCAGGAGGGCCACACCTACGCCCTCTGCCTCGCCGAGGACACCCCCGCCGCCGCCCGTGAGGCGGGCGACTGGCTCGACACGGCCCTCGCCCAGCTGACCTTCATCGCCGCCCGCCCCACCCCGCCCCCGCGGTCGTCCGCGCCGTACCCGCGCGCCGCCGAACCCTGGCTCGTCCGCGACCGCGCCACCTACCTCGCCGACATCGACGCCTGCAAGGCGGAACTGCGCGCGGGCACCAGCTACGAGGTCTGTCTGACCAACGCCGTCCGTTTACCGGCCCCGTACGACCCCTACGACTTCTACCGGGCGCTGCGCCGTGTCAACCCCGCCCCGTACGCCGCTTTCCTGAGGTTCGGCGACCTCGACATCGCGGGCTCCTCGCCCGAACGCTTCCTGCGGATCACCCGCGACGGCGTCGCCGAGGCCAAACCCATCAAGGGCACCGCCCCACGAGGCGCCACACCGGAGGAGGACGACCGGCTGCGGGACCGGCTCGCCGCGGACGCCAAGACCCGCGCCGAGAACCTGATGATCGTCGACCTGCTCCGCAACGACCTCGGCCGGGTCTCACGGACCGGCACGGTACGCGTCCCCCGCCTCATGGCCACCGAGACGTACGCCACCGTGCACCAGCTCGTCTCCACCGTCGAGGGGCGGCTGCGCGAGGGCACCGACGCCGTGGACTGCGTCCGGGCCTGCTTCCCGGGGGGCTCCATGACCGGGGCGCCCAAACTGCGCACGATGGAGATCATCGACACCCTGGAGACCGAGGCGAGGGGCGTGTACTCGGGTGCCCTCGGCTACCTCGGCTGCGGGGGCGGAGCCGACCTCAACATCGTCATCCGCACCGCCGTGTTCCAGGGCGGACGCATGCACCTGGGCGCCGGCGGCGCGATCGTCCTCGACTCCGACCCCGCCGCCGAGTACGACGAGATGCTCCTGAAGACCGCGGCACTCATGCGGGCCCACCGCGAACACGCCTCCGCTCCCGCCGTCACCGAGGAGACCGCCCGATGACGACGACACCGCACCCCTCGCCGACCGGGACCGTCGCCGGCATCCCCGCCCAGCGCGCCGCCTCCGCCGCCTCGGCCCCCTCGGCGGCCGCGCAGGCCGACGCCGACGCCCCCGGAAACCTCGCCGCCCACCTGGCCGCCCTCGCCGACCGCCGCGGCTGGAGGGACCGGCCGGCCTTCCACCAGGGCCACCGGGCCCACTCGCACGGTGAGATCCACGACCTGGCGGCCCGCACGGCCACCGTGCTGCACGACCACGGGGTGCGCCCCGGCGACCGCGTCCTGCTGGCCCTGCCCGACTCCCTCGCCTGGGTCACCACCTTCCTCGCACTCGCCCGACTGGGCGCGGTCGCGGTCTTGGCCAACCCCGAACTCCCGCCGCCCGACCTGCGGTTCATGGCGGACGACGCCGAGGCCGCGCTGTGGGTGACGGGACCCGGCCTGGACCGCACCCCCCCGGCCCGCACGACCCCGCCCGCCGCGGCCCCCCGAGCGCCGCGCCTCGGCTCCGACCAGCTGACCGCGCTGGCCGCGACGGCGCGGCCCATGCGCACGGCGCACCCGGCGGACGCCCGGACCCCGCTCTACATCCAGTACACGTCCGGCACCACGGGCCGCCCCAAGGGCGTCGTCCACGTCCACGGCGACCCGAGGACCTACCACGACCTCATCGGCCGCCGGGTCCTGCGCGTCACCCCCGACGACGTCGCCCTCTCCGTCTCCCGGCTCTACTTCGCCTACGGCTTCGGCAACGCCTTCGTCTTCCCCCTCTTCTCCGGCTCCAGCGCGGTCCTCACCGACCGCCGGCCCACCCCCGCGGTCGTGGACGAGCTGGTCGCCCGCCACCGGGTGACCCTGCTGTACTCGGTGCCGTCGGCGTACGCCGCCCTCGTCACCGACCTGGCCGACGGCCACGAGAACTGTTTCGCCTCGGTCCGCGCGGCGGTCTCCGCCGGCGAGGGCATGCCCGTCGGCCTCGGGAAACATGTCACCGAACTGCTGGGGGCGCCCGTCCTGGAGCAGATCGGCTCCACCGAGGCGGGACACGCCTTCTGCGCCAACGGCTTCGACCACAACCACCCCGGCACCGTCGGCCGCCCCGTCCCCGGCTTCGAGATCGAACTGCGGGACCGCGCCGGGAACCCCGTGCCGGACGGCGAGACCGGCGAACTGTGGGTGCGCGGCCCTACGGTGACGCCCGGCTACCTCAACCGGCCCGAGGAGACCGAACGGGCCCTGGCCGGCGGCTGGCTGGGCACCCGGGACCGGGCCCGCCGCGAACCCGACGGCACCTACCGGCACCTGGGCCGCGCCGACGACATGGAGATGGTCGGCGGCATCACCGTCTCCCCGCTGGAGGTGGAGGACCTGCTGCGGACCCACCCGGCGGTGCGGGACGTCGCCGTCGTCGCCGTCACCGACGAACGGGGCGCGAGCCGTCTGCGGGCCTTCGTCGTGCCCGTCCCGCCCATCGCGGTCGGGCTGGAGGCCGAACTCGTCTGCATGGCCCGCGACAACCTCGCCGCCTACAAGGTCCCCCGCGGCGTGAGCTTCGTGCCCACCCTGCCCCGCACCGCGACCGGCAAGCTCCGTCGGCACCTCGTCCGCCGAGGGGCGTGGTGAGCCATGGCCGGCCCGCCGGCCCGCGTCCCCGCAGCAGCCCCCGTCCCCGCACCAGCCCCCGCAGAAAGGTTGGGCACCATGCGACACCAGCAGCATGCCGGGCCGAGCGCGTCGCCCGTACCGGCCAGGCGCGGCTTCTACCTGGGCTCGATGCTCAGGGAGGCCGCCGACCGCCACGGGCCGGTCTTCGTCACCCTCGACCGGCCCCTCGACGTCGCCCCCGCCGCCGGGACCGACCTCACGTACGCCACCCTCGCCGACCTCGTCGACGAACTCTCCGGCCGCCTCTGGGAAGCGGGCGTACGCCCCTCCGAGCAGGTCGTCGTCCACAAGGCGGACAACGTCGACATCGTCCTGCTGACCTGCGCGGTCTCCCGTATCGGCGCCGTCCCCGTGCTGCTGTCGCCCGGTCTCGCGGGCCCCGTCGTCGGACAGCTCCTCGCACGCCTCCACCGGCCCTGGCTGATCACCGACCGGGCCACACTCGACGGCCCGCTGCGGGACGCCGACCTCACCGGCGCCGTCCGGCGCGCACTGTCCGTGGACGACGCCCCGGGAGCCGAACCGCTGGAGAAGTACGCGGGCGCGGCGACCCCCGCCGCCGTACGCCTCCATCCCCGCGAGCCCTCCCTGATCACCCACAGCTCCGGCACGACCGGCGTCCCCAAGCTCGCCGTGCACTGCCCCCACACCATGTGGAACCGGCTCGTCCCGCAGAAGGCCATGGGCTGGCCCACCCGGGGCGAGACCGCCGCGCTGCACATGTCGTTCGCGCACTCGCGCTTCTACCATCTGCTCGGCGTCCTGCTGCACTTCGGCAGCCCGCTCGTCCTCGTCGTCGACCCCGAGCCGGCGAACGTGGGCCCGCTGCTCGCCCGCCACCGCCCCGGCATCGTCGAGACGCACCCCAACACCTTCGTCCTGTGGGAGGAACTGGCCGACGCGCCCGGCGCCCCGCTGTCCCGCGTCCGCTCCTACGGCTCCACCTTCGACGCCATCCACCCGAGGACGGTGCGGCGGCTGCTCGACGCGTCCCGGCGGCGCACCCCGTGGCTGATCCAGCTGTACGGGCAGAGCGAGACGGGCCCGGTCGCCTTCCAGTGGTTCACCCGCCGCAGCGCCGCCCGCGCGGACGGCCGCCGGGTCGGCATCGGCATCCCCGGTTTCACCCGCGTCCGGGTCACCGACGAGACGGGCCGCCGGGTCGCCCCCGGCACACCCGGCCGCATCGAGGCCCGCACCCGCGGCCGCATCCTCACCTACCTCGGCGCCCGCGACCGCTATCTGCGCCAACTCGACGGCGGCTGGTGGCAGATGGGCGACATGGGCTACCAGAGCCGCTGGGGCGCCCTGCACCTCATCGACCGGGAGATCGACCAGATCGACTCCGTCCACAGCAACCTGGAGGTCGAGGACACCCTGATGTCCCGTCTGGAGGAGCTGCGCGAGGTCGTCATCGTCCCCGGCACCGACCGCGAACCCGTCCCCGTGGTCTGCGTACGCGGCGAGCTTCCCCTGGACCCGGTGCGCTGGCGGGAGGCCACCGCGGACCTGCCGGCCATGGCGGAGCCGAGGCAGTGGCGGTTCCAGGACCTGCCCATGACCGCCACGTGGAAGGTCAAGCGGGTCGAGATCACCCGCATGCTCACCGAGGGCGCCCGCACATGACGACGCCCCCGGTACTCGTCGTGGGCGCCGGCCCGGTCGGTCTCTCCGCCGCCCTCGCCCTGCGCGCCCGCGGCCTCCCCGTGGTCCTGATCGAAGCCGACCCCGAGGGCCGCGAACGCCGCGGCAGCCGGGCCCTGTTCGTCCACCGCGAGACGTTGGAGCTGCTGGAGGGGATGCGTCCCGGACTGGCGTCGAGGATCACCGCGTACGGCCGCACCTGGCACACCCGACGCACCCTCTACCGGGGCCGCGAGGTCTACGCGCGCACCTTCCCGACGCCCACCGGCCCCCCGCCCTTCACCAGCCTCCGCCAGGCCGACACCGAGCGCTTCCTGCGCGCCGCCTGCGAGGACGCCGGAGTGGAGTTCGTGTGGGATACGCGGATCACCGGCGTGCACACCGACCCGGCCGGGGTGCGGCTCACCGACGCCGACGGCCGCACCTGGGCCGGCACCCACGCCGTCGCCGCCGACGGCGCCCGCTCCGCCGTACGGCGCGAACTCGGCATCGCCCTGGAGGGCACGCACGGCGAGGGCTTCCACGTCGTCGTCGACGTCGCCGACATCCCCGGCGCCGAACTGCCCCTGGAGCGGGTCTTCCACTACGAGCACCCGGCGCTCGGCCACCGCAGCGTCATGCGCGTGCCGTTCACCGGCGGCTTCCAACTCGACCTGCAGTGCCGGGACGACGACACGACCGAGGAGTACGGCACCGAGGAGGCCGTACGGCGCTGGCTGCCCGAGGTCGTCGGCGACGGTCACGCCGACCGCGTCCTGTGGGTGTCCACCTACCGCTTCCTGCGCAAGGTCGCCGCCGACTTCACCGACCCGCACCGCCGGGTGCTGCTCGCCGGTGAGGCCGCCCACCTCTTCCCGCCGTTCGGGGCGCGCGGCATGAACAGCGGGATCGCGGACGCGGCCGCCGCCGCCCGGGCGATCGCCGACGGCACTCCCGAGGCCGTCGCCGGGTTCGCCGAGGTACGGCGCGCCGCGGGCCTCTTCAACAGCGCCGCCGCCGGCACCGCGCTGGACCATCTGCGGCCCCGCCGCCGTATCGTCCGCGTCAAACAGCGCGCGGCGGCGGCCCTCGCCCCCGTCGTCCCCCGGTGCGGCGCCTGGCTGGAGCACGCGCCGTACGGCCCCCGTCACGGCGCCCCGGCCGTCGCGGGCCGCAAGTACTGAACCGGGCATGAACGAACAGGAGTACCGAGTGACACAACCGGCCCTCGCGGAAGGTCTGTCGACCTGGTCCCCCGAGCACGGTCTGACCCCCGGCCCGCCCCAGGGCGGACGTCTTCTCGTCGCGGACTCCTGGTTGGTGCGCGACGGGCGGGTGCGTGGTCTCGACCGGCACCGGGAGCGGTTCCTGCGGTCCTGCGGCGAGTGCGGGGCACCGCCGCCGCGCCGGGTGGTCGACTTCTGGACGGACATGACGGCCGCCCTGCCGCGCACGGGGGAGTGGTTCCCCCGAGTGGAACTCGCCGCAGGATCACTGGAGTTGCGTCTGCTGCTGCGGCCCGCCCCGCCCCTCGGTGCCGAGGTGCGGGTGTGGGCGGCCGGGCAGCCCGACCCGCGCACCGTGCCCCGCCGCAAGGGACCCGACCTGGACGCCCTCGCCCGGGTGCGCGGCCGGGCCTCCGGCGCGCAGGCCGACGAGGCCGTCCTGATCGCCCCGTCCGGCCTGGTCCTGGAGGCGGCCAACTCCACTGTGCTGTGGTGGGAGGACGACACCCTCTGCCTGCCGCCGCCCCGGCTGCCCGTCCTGCCCGGGGTGACCATGGCGCTCGTCCTGGAGCGGGCGGCCCGCACCGGGGTCCGCGTCGCCCACCGCGAGCGCTCCCTGGCCGACCTGGACGGCCGCGAGGTGTGGCTGGTGAACGCCCTGCACGGGATCCGCCCCGTCGCCGCCTGGACCGGCAGACCCATGACCGCCGGCCGGGCGGTCCACGCTCCGAAATGGCGGAAATGGCTGGACAGCATTATGGAGCCATTGCCGGAAACATAGGGAACACCGGAGCAGAGGCAAGCGCCGGGCCGAATGGAAACGGCCCGGCGCATTCAAGCACGCACTACCGGGGCGCACTGGTCGGCGCACCAGTTGTGAAATTTCACTTCCGCACCGGCTGATAGGCGCCGGGGGCCATCCGGGTCGCGATCGCGATCCGGTTGTAGGCATTGATCACGGTGGCGGCCCAGATCAGTGCCGCGAGTTGCTCGTCGTCGAACACCTCGGCCGCGGCCGCGTAGACGGCGTCGGGCACATGTCCGTCGTTCACCGAGGTCACGGCCTCGGTCAGGGCCAGCGCGGCCCGCTCCCGGGCGGTGAAGAAGGGCGTCTCGCGCCATGCGTTCAGCGCGTAGATCCGCTGCTCGGTCTCGCCCTGGGCGCGGGCGTCCTTGGTGTGCATGTCCAGACAGAAGGCACAGCCGTTGATCTGGGAGGCGCGAATGCGAATCAGTTCGAGGATCTCGGGCTCGACCTTCGCGTCCCGCGCCGCGGAAACAGCGGCGGAGTGCAGGGAGCCCATTGCCGCGGACGCATCCGGGGTGATTTTCTTGAGGGCCACGCGAGATATGGAATCGCTGTTGCTCATGGGGAGAACTCTATATGCGAATAACTCGCCGTGTAACTGTTTCGTCTCGAAGCGGGCCACGCCACAACCGTCGAGCCGCGCCGGCTGTCTACCTCCACAGAACCTACAAAACGCGTGAAAGGGAAAGGCCCGCCATGGGGGACATAGGAAGAAGAGGCGCCGTCGCACTGACCGTCACCGGACTGCTGGCACCGCTCACGCTCGCACTGGGCACGACGCCCGCGCAGGCGGCGAGTTGCACGACATCGACCGGGCCGTACCAGAAGCAGGTCGAGAAGTTCCTCGGCCGACCGGTCGACGGGCGGCAGTCGGCCGCCGACTGCCAGGCCATCAAGGCGTTCCAGACCAAGCACGGCATCACCCCCAACATCGGCTACGCCGGCTCCGTCACCTGGGGCGTGATGGACCTGATGAACAAGCAGAAGGCCGTCGGCAAGAACCCGAACAAGGCCGGCAAGTGCCCGGTCAACAAGGGCCGCATCGCCTGCGTCGACCTGACGCTCCAGCTCAGCTGGATCCAGGACGGCAGCAAGCTCGTGTACGGGCCCGTGCCCGTCCGCACCGGCCGCGACGGCTACGAGACCCGTACCGGTCTGAAGAAGATCTACTGGCGGCACATCGACCACGTGTCGTCGATCTACCACGTGCCGATGCCGTACAGCCAGTTCTTCGACGGCGGGCAGGCGTTCCACGCCGCCGCCGTCAGCATGTGGAACCCGCCCGGCTCCCGCGGCTGCGTCAATCTGACGAAGGCCGACGCCAAGAAGTACTGGTCGCTGCTGAAGAACGGCGACGACGTCTACGTGTACGGCCGCAAGCCGGGCACCTGACGCACCGCCAGGAGCCCGGCCCACGGACCGCCGTGCGCGTCACGCCTCGGGCGCGTCCCCGAAGTCCGGGATCTCCAGCCGCACCCCACCCTGCCGCGCGGACTCGTGCGCGACGATCCCCGGCAGGGTGTAACGGGCCGCCACCCACGCGTTGACCGACGGCAGGGTGCGGGAGTTCACGGCGGTCACGAAGTCGTCCACCAGGAAGTGGTGGCTGCCCTCGTGACCGTTGTGCATGTTGTCGAAGACCCGGGGCAGCCGCGACCGGTCGTGCACCGGCGCCGAACCGGAGGTGAACGCGGCCCGCAGTTCCGGCGCGATGTGCTGGAGGGACGGATCGTCGGGCGACAGCGTCGGCTTGGGTTCGAGCAGTTCGCTGATGTCCTTCACCCCCTTCTTGTCCTGCCACAGCGCCACCGTGGCGAGCTGCTCCATGCTCGCCTCCGTCCCGAAGAACCGGAAACGGGACTCCCGTATGTGCGACGGGTAGCCCACCCGCCGGAACTCGTTGGTACGGAACGAACCGCCGCCCGCGACCTCGAACAGGGCGGTGGCGTTGGAGAAGTCGTTGCCGAACTGGCTGACGTCCTTGTCGAACACCCCGTCCCCGCGCCCGTCGACGACACCGATCGCGGAGACGCTCACCGCGTGTGTCTGCCAGGCGCCCAGCACCCCGCCCACCGAGTGCGTCGGGTACAGCAGCGGGGGATAGCTGGCGGTCCGCTTCCAGTTCTCGCCGCCGCTGTACTGGTACGCCTCGTAGAACCCGAGGTCCATGTCGTGGACGTAGTCGCCCTCGGCGTAGAAGAGCCGACCGAAGGCCCCCTCGGCGATCTGGTTGCGGGCGTGCACGGTCGCCGGGTTGTACTGGCTGGTCTCGCCCATCATGTACGTCAGCCCGGTCGCCCGGACCGCGTCGATGATCGCCGCGATCTCCTCCGTGGTGATCGCCATGGGCACCGCGGAGTACACGTGCTTGCCGGCGCCCAGGCCCTGGAGGACCAGCGGCCCGTGCGTCCAGCGCTGGGTGAAGATCGCGACCGCGTCGACGGCCCTCGACTCCAGCATCGCCTCGTACGAGGGGAAGGTGCCGGCCAGCCCCTGGGCGGCGACCAGTCGCTCGGCACGCTCGGGCAGCAGGTCGGTGACGTACACGTCGCCGACGCCGGGGTGGGCCTGGAACAGCGTGGCGAACTGGCCGGAGAACTGGCCTGCGCCCACGATGCCGAGGGAGAACGTCATGGAAGAGCCCTTCGTGGATCGGGAGGTCACTGCGCGAGGATGCGGTTGATCTGGTCGTTGGTCTCGTCGAGGCTGCTCACCGGCTTGCCGTTGCCGTAGATGTCCTCCATGGCGGGCTGCATCAGCGCCGTCATGTCGGCCGAGTAGCTGGCGATCGGGTACGAGAACGTCCGGAAGTGCTTCTTGTCGGCCACGGGCCGCGTGAACGACGACACGTCGATGCCCTTCTTCCGGTACGCGGCCACGGCGGCCTCGGTACCGGCCGGGGTGGCCGGGAAGACGACGCCGTACCGGCCGACGACCTTCTGGCACTTGTCCGAGGCCAGATAGGACACCCACTTGCGGGCGCCCTCCTTGTTCCTGGACGCCTTGGTGATGGAGTCGGCGAGGCCGTTCATCATGGTGGCCCGCTTGCCGGTCGGACCGGCCGGCGTCAGGGCGGTCCGGATGGCCTTGCCCTTGAAGCCCGCGTAGGTGGAGATCATCCAGGCCCCGTCGAACGCGGTGGCGGCCTTGCCCGCGGCGATCTGGGTGTTCTGCTGGTTGGACTGGACGTTGTAGTCCGACAGGGGCGGCATGTAGCCCTTCTCCGCCAGGCCGAAGTACCACCGGATCACGGACTGGAAGGTCCTGCTGTCGTACTGGTACTCCGTGCCCCAGCGCGCCTTGTCGAGATAGTTCCACCCGGCGGAGGCGGCGAAGGTGCTCCACTGGGTCTGGCCGTCGCCGTAGCCGCCACCGCCCGTGGCCAGGCCGTACACCTCGACGTCGTTCTTGTCGAAGCCCGGTTCGTCGCCCCGCTTGCCCTTGCGGTCGATCGTGAGGTGGGCGATGGCCTTCTCGAAGGTGCCGCCGTCCTCGGGATTCCACGAGAGGTTGTTCAACTCCTCGGCGCTGAGCCCGGCTTCGTCGGTCATCTCGGAGTTGTAGAACAGGGCGACGGTGTCCCAGTCCTTGGGGGCGCCGTAGCGGTGGCCGTCCTTGCCGACCCAGTTGGCGGCGAGCCCGGGCTGGTAGTCGGAGTCCTCGATGCCCAGGTCGTCGAGCGGTTCGAGGACCTTCAGATCGGCGAACTGGCCGAAGTTCTGGATGTGGTCGGTGAACACATCGGGCTGTGTGCCCGCGATGAATCCCGCGGTGAGCTTGGTCCAGTAGTCGGACCAGCCCAACTGCGTGATCCGCACGTCGAGTCCGGGGTTCTCCTTCTCGAACCCCTTCGCGCACGCCTGGTAGGCGGGCAGTTGGTTGGCGTCCCACAGCCAGTACGTCACCGTGTTCGAGGAGGCGCCGGTGCCGCCGCCCTGCGCGCAGCCGGTCACCAGGGACAGCGCCAGCGCGCCGGCCAGCGCGGTCAGCGTACGAAGTCGCATCACAGTCTCCTCACTTGATCCCGGTGAAGCCGATGGAGCTGACGATGCGGCGGGCGAAGCAGCCGAAGAGCACCAGCATCGGCAGTGCGGCGATCAGCGTCGCGGCCGTGAGCCCCGACCAGTCGACACCGGTGGCCGGGGTCTGCGCCCGGAAGATCGCCAACGCGACGGTCAGGACGCGCGAACTGTCGCTGTAGGAGACCATCAGCGGCCAGAAGTAGTCGTTCCAGGCGGTGATGTACGTCAGTACGGACAGTGTGATGACCGGCGTGGACGCCATCGGCAGGACCACCCGGAAGAAGATCTTGATCTTCCCGGCGCCGTCGAGCAGCGCGGCCTCCTCCACCTCGCGCGGGATGTTCATGAAGAACTGGCGCAGGAAGAAGACCGCGAACGGCGTCATGAAGAGGCTGGGCAGTGCGATGCCGAGCAGTGAGTCCACCAGGTGGAGCTCCTTGATGAGCACGAAGTTCGGCAGCAGTGTGAAGATGGTCGGCACCATCAGCCCGGCCAGGAACAGCCCGAACACCTGGTCCCGGCCCCGCCAGCGCAGCCGGGCGAAGGCGTACGCGGCCATCGCCGAGAAGAAGATCTGGCAGCCGGTGATCAGGGTGGAGACGATCACCGAGTTGAGCAGGTAACGCCAGAAGTCGAGCCCGCCGCCCGCCCCGCCCTGGGCGACGGCCTCCTCGGCCGACTGGAGGCCGAGGGCCCGCTCGAAGCCGCTGGTGGTGAGATCCACCGGGAACGGGTCGGCGGGGTCGGCGTTGAGCCCGGCGTTGCTGGACAGCGCGGTGCGCAGGATCCAGTAGAACGGCAGCAGGGTGATGAGGACGATCAGGCCCATCACGGTCCAGGCGGCGACCCGTCCGGCGGGGAAGCGGCGCCCGGGCGGGCGGGCGGCCGGAGCCCGCGTCGATGCCGGGGCCGGGGGCGATGGAGTGGTCACGGTGGCCATGTCGGTGTCTCCCTTCCGTCAGCCGAGGTCGCTTCGGCCGGCCCGGGTGAGCCGGTACTGCAGGATGGTGATCGCGCTGAGCACGACCAGCAGGGCGACGGACATGGCCGAGGCGTAGCCGAACTGGAAACGGCCGAAGGCGGAGCCGTAGATGTAGTACTGGAGTACGTTCGTCGCGTTCGCGGGGCCGCCCGCCGTGGTCACCGCCACGGTGTCGAAGACCTGGAACGAACCGATCACGGTCATGATCAGCACGACCGCGAGCACCGGGCGCAGCAGCGGCATGGTGATCCGCCAGAACATGCGCCACTCGCTCGCGCCGTCCACCTTCGCCGCCTCGTACACGTCGTTCGGGATGGCCTGGAGACCGGCGAAGATCAGCAGGGCGGTGTAGCCCACGTGCCGCCACACATTGATCAGGGCGATGGTGGGAACGGCCCAGGTCTCGTCGGCGAGGAAGGGGATGCGGTCGGCGCCGAGGCCGCCGATGATCTCGTTGCCGATGCCGAGCTGGGTGTCGAGGATCCACAGCCAGACCAGTCCGGCGACGACGTTGGACATCAGATACGGGGTGAGCACGATCCCGCGCAGGACGGCGGACTGGGTGAGCCGCTGGAGCAGCACGGCCATGGCGAGCGCCGCGACGGTCTGCACCCCGATGTTGATGACGACGTACTCGACCGTGACCGTCAACGAGTCCCAGAAGATGGGGTCGTTGACCATACGGACGTAGTTGTCGAGGCCCACCCACTCTGGCGGGGTGAGCAGGTTGAAGCGGGTGAAGCTCAGATAGACGCCCCGGAGGGTGGGCCAGAGCAGGAACACCAGGAAGCCCAGCATCGCCGGGGCGATGAACAGGGCCGCGATCGGGCCGTCGCCCCGGGTACGCGCTCTCGTGGGGGACGGCGGGCTGCTGGAGGCGACGGTCATCGGAGGCTCCCTCGTCGGCGGCTCGGCCTCAACGTTCGCCACTTACTTTCGTCGCGAAAATATTCTGACGTCAAGAGGTGGGCCGACATCTTCTGAAGCCTGCGGTCATGGTCCTAGAGTGGTCGCATTGCTTCCGTCATAAAAGAAATCTCTTGTGGGAGTGTGACCTCCATGACCGCTCTCGCTGCCAGTTGGCTGCCACTCAGCGCCGGGGAGCGCGCCGTGGCGATCGAGGTGCTCGTGCACGGCCCGCTCTCGCGCACCGACCTCGCCCGGCGTCTCGGCCTGTCCGCGGGCAGCCTCACCCGGCTGACCAAACCGCTGATCGAGTCGGGCCTCCTCGTCGAGACCGCCGAGGGCGCCGCGCTCCCCGAGACCCGGCAGGGGCGCCCCTCCCAGCCGCTGGACATCGTCGCCGAGTCCCGCACCTTCCTCGGCTTCAAGATCACCGACGACATGGTCTACGGCGTGGTCACCACCCTCAGGAGCGACATCGTCGACCGCCACGACCGCCCGCTCACCTCGCACGAGCCCGAGCGGGTCGCCGATCTGCTCGCCGAGATGGCGGGTGAACTCGCCGGCCGCCACCCCTCGCTCGCGGGCATCGGCATCGGTGTCGGCGGACTCGTCGAGCACCGGGCCGTGGTCGGCGAGTCACCCTTCCTGCTGTGGCGCGACGTCCCGCTGGCCGGCCTCGTCGAGGAGCGCACCGGACTGCCCGTGGTGGTGGAGAACGACGTGGCCGCACTCGTCGAGGCCGAGACCTGGTTCGGCGCCGGCCGCGGACTCGACCGCTTCGTCGTCCTCACCATCGGCGCGGGCCTCGGCTACGGACTCGTCCTGGGCGGCAGACGGGTCCCCTGCGCCGAGGAGGACCGGGGCTTCGGACGCCACTGGATCGTGGACCCCGCCGGCCCGCTCACCCCGAACGGGGAGCGCGGCAGCGCCGTCTCGATGCTCACCATCCCGGCCATCCGCTACCAGGTCCAGGCGGCGACCGGGCGCGAGGTGGCGTACGAGGAGATCCTCGCGCGGGCCGCGGACGGCGATCCGATGTGCGCGCGCGTCATCGGCGAGGCCGGCCGTGCGCTCGGCACGCTCGTGGCCCAGATCGCCAACTTCGTCATGCCGCAGAAGATCCTGCTCGCCGGGGAAGGTGTCGGGCTGATGGAGGTGGCGGGGCGGTCGGTGGACGACGCCGTCCGCGCGAACCGGCACCCCCTGGCCGCACCCGTCCCGCTGGAGACCAAGGTCTCCGACTTCCACGACTGGGCCCGCGGCGCCGCCGTGCTCGCCATCCAGGTCCTGGTACTCGGGGCCGCCGAATCCTCGACGCAGAGTGATCAGCTTCACGGTCCGTAATGTCCGAAGTGGGACCTTTACTCACACGGGCTTCACGTTCGACGACATAGGGTTTACAGCATGTCCACTACCCCTGATGTCGTCCTGGAAAGAGCGGAAAGACCGGTACGAACGGCCGCCGAGGTCAACGAGGAGATCCGGGCCCTGTGGTTCCGGAGCGGCGGGACATTGAACACGGAGCAGCGCGGCGAGTACGAGCGCCTCGTCCTCGAGTGGGCCGCGGCCCAGTAGCTCCCCGGCCGCGGCTGACTCGTGGCTGATCGTGACGGGGCGCTCAGCCCCACGTCTGCGAATACTGGCGGCGGTATGCCTGCCGGTCCTGTTCCGTCCGGATGAAGCGGGTCGCGGCCAGAGCGACCATGCTCCCGGCGACGACCAGAAGGCCAGGACCCACATTGCGCGGGTCGGCGAGGCGGTCGATCAGATCCGACGCGGCGCCGGAGGCGTCCACCGGCCCCACCGCCCCCGGCTCCACGGCCCCCGGCGCGGCCGCGCCCTGCTCCGCGTCGTCGGAGGGAGCGTCGGCACCGGCGGTCGCCTGGGCCTGGGGAACACCCGCCAGCTGGACGTCCAACTCGTCCAGGGCGTCCCCCAGCGGCTGGAAGAAGGTCGTCCCGCCCTGCGTGCAGTCACCGTTGCCGCCCGAGGTGACGCCGAGGGCCACGCCCTCCGAGAAGAGCGGACCCCCGCTGTCGCCGGGCTCCGCGCACACCGTGGTCTCGATGAGCCCGGAGACCGTGCCCTCGGGATAGTTGACCGTCGCGTCGAGGCCGGTCACCTCACCGTTGCGGAATCCGCTCGTGCTGCCGCTGCGGAACACCCGCTGACCGACCGCCGCGTCACCGATCCCCGTGATCCGCACCCCGCGCCCGTCACCGACGGCGACGACATTGCTCGCGTTGCTCGGCGCGTCCTTGAGGTACCGCACGAGCGAGAAGTCGTTGCCGGGGAAGCTCGACTCGACGGTCCGGCCGATCTCCTCCCGGCCCTGGTTGTCGGAGAACCACACCGAGCCCGTCGGACCGCAGTGCCCGGCGGTCAGCATGAACGTGTTCTCCCCGTCGGTCACGTTGAAGCCGATCGAACAGCGGCCGCCCGTACCGAAGATCGGCTGCGCGCCGTTGAGTCGCATCGTGTACGCGCCCTTGGTGCGCTCCATCCGCACCGAGCCGCCGATCTCCTCGGCGAGGTCCGTCAGCCCGGCCCACTCCTTCTTGGAGACCGTGCTGTCGGCGCGCACCACGACCTCGTTGGACGCCGGGTCGACGGCCCAGGACGTGCCGGGGACGCGGGGCGCCGACCGCAGGGCCTCGGTCGCGGACTTCAGCTCCTCACCGCTGTACTCGACCATCTTGGGGCGGGCGCCCGCCTTCTTCACCTCGGCCGCCGCCTCCTCGTCGGTGACCGCGACGACCGGTCGCCCGTCGTCGGCGATCCAGGTGCCCGCCGTACGGGAGGAGCCGAGCCTGCTCACCAGACCCGTCCCCGTACCGGAGGCCGCCAGCACCGAACTGCGCGTCGCGGGCGGGGAGGGGGTGGATTCGGTCGCCATCGCCGCCTGCGTGACCATCAGGCCCCCGCAGAGCAGTCCTCCCACGGCCGCAAGCCGTGCCACTCGCTTCACGACTCGTCGTCGTGCGTGCCTCATTACCTGGCTCCCGAACCCCGTACGACACGGCGCCAACGCCGCGAGGGCGTCCGGTCCTTGAGCGCCCTTCTTCCATACGTGCGGTGAAGGGCGCGTGTTCACCGGTCGGCGTCGACATGGCCCGGTCTCCGGTTCACCCCGGTCGGAGGCCGACCCGGTCGATCGTCATCCGGGCTTCCTGGCCACACCGCAGTACATGGCGACTTCCTCCGGTTCCCCGTCGTCGCCGTTGGGCTCCGGGCGCCAGCGGGTGCACGACACCACGCCCGGTTCGAGGAGGTCCAGACCGTCGAAGAAGCGGGCCACCGCCTCCGGGCGGCGCTGGTTCAGCCGCGGGGTGCCGTGCACGTTCCACCAGGCCGCCGCGGTGTCGACGTCGGCCCAGCCCGGCCCGGTGATGGTGTGCGACAGCACCAGATGGCTGCCCGTGGGCAGGGCGTCCATCAGACGGCGCACGATGCCGTACGGGTCCTCGTCGTCGCCGATGAACGCCATCACGTCGAGGAGCATCAGCGCGACCGGCCGGCTCAGGTCCAGCGTCCGCGCGGTGTGTTCGAGGACCGAGTCGACGTTGCGCACATCCTCGTCGACGTGGTCCGTGCGGCCCTCGGGCGAACTGGTCAGCAGCGCGCGGGCGTGCACCAGGACCAGCGGGTCGTTGTCGACGTAGACGACCCGCGCGTCCGGCGCGATCCGCTGGGCGACCTCATGGGTGTTCTCCGCGGTCGGCAGGCCCGCGCCGATGTCCAGGAACTGCCGGATGCCGACGTCGGCGGCCAGATGGCGCACGGCCCGCCCCAGGAACTGCCGGTCCGCGCGGGCGTAGTCATGGATGCTCGGGTGCATCCGGCTGATCTCGTCCCCGGCTTTCCGGTCGACCTCGTAGTAGTCCCTGCCGCCGAGCCAGTAGTTCCAGATCCGCGCCGCGACCGGCCGGGTGGTGACGATACGGCTGTTCAGCGACGAGGAGGGGAAGTCCGAGGCTGCCGGGTTCTCCGTCACGGCATCAGCTCCTGGATCTTCTGTGGCGGAAGCAGAGTCAACGGGCAATGTAGACCCGTTGGTTGGGCTTTGCCGAGACTTCTGCGATCTTCACATCGACAGGATGCCGTCATCGCCCCCGGCCCGCCGTTTTTTGATCGTCGCGACCCCTCTACCAATCAGTAACTCTCGGGTAGTCTCCCGGCCACTGACGGGCATGACCATGACGAGTGCGGCGACGGTTCGAACGACCTCGCCGCTTTCACATGCGAAGGGGACGAACATGACAGCTAGCGGTGTGGGACGCCGCGTCACGACGGTCGCCGCGGTGGCCGTCCTGGGTCTGGGCGGTTCGGTGACCGCCGCGGTGCCGGCGGCCGCCGCCCCGAGCCGGGCCGCGGTGAGCGCGACCGCGGCCGCCGAAGTCGACTACGGCACCTGGCAGAAGGACGTGAAGGCCGTCATCGACACGGCGACGCCCTATGTCCAGCAGCGCACCGCGAACACGGCCGGGCGCAAGCTCGCCATCGTCTTCGACATCGACAACACCACGCTGGAGACGCACTACACGCCCTGGTACAAGCTGCCCACCCCGGCGCTGAAGCCCTCCCTCCAGCTGGCCCAGTACGCCAAGTCCCGCGGCGTCTCCGTCTTCTTCGTGACCGCCCGCCCGGGCATCATCGAGAGCATCACCGAGTGGAACCTGAAGTCGGTCGGCTACCCCGTCGACGGCCTCTACGTCCGTGACCTGCCCGACCTGTTCGCGGAGGTCTCCGCCTACAAGACCGCCTCGCGCGCGGACATCGAGTCGGACGGCTACACGATCATCGCAAACGTCGGCAACAACACCACCGACCTCGTCGGCGGCCACGCCGAGCGCACGTTCAAGCTCCCGGACTACGACGGCCTGCTCGACTGACACCACGACGTCCTCGCGAGCCGCTCATCGAGACACGGCCGCCGGTCCGCACCGGCGGCCGTACCCCCGGGGCCCTTCTGACGGGCCCTAGATGTATTGCCCTGAGAGGTTGGGGACGCGGCTGGCGGGTGGTTGGCCCTTCAGCGCGGTGTGTCCGCGGTGGTGATTGTAGGTGTGCAGCCAGCCG
>NZ_JBVIBK010000050.1:0-27624 GCF_055573455.1 Streptomyces sp. NPDC030183 | reverse complement strand
CAACCGCTCACCCGCAGGCGTCCTGGCCTGCCCCACCCTCGCCACACGAACGACAACGAGACAAAACCACTTAAGTCACCGGCATTGGGCCTAGGACTGCGGGCGGCGGCCGCTGCGGCGGGGGGCCGGGGGTGCGCCGTCGAGGAGGGTGCGGCGGCGTTCCTCGCCTCGCTCCTCGACCTGGAGGACGACGCGCCGCAGTCCGTCGGCGAGGCCGCGGCACTCCTCGGTGTCGAGTCGCGCGGTGACGAAGACCTCCTCCTCGTTGAACGCGGGGAACACCCGTCGCATCAGCTCCTCGCCCTCCTCGGTGAGGCTGAGCAGGACCAGCCTGCCGTCGGTGGGGTGCCCGGCCCGCCGCAGCAGGCCCCGCTTCTCCAGCGTCCGGGAGACCCCGGTGAGCGTCCCCTTGGAGATACCGGCCTCCTCCGCGACGTGCCGGGTCTCCGACTCGCCCCAGATCCAGACCACCCACAGCACGACGAACGCCGTCCAGGTCAGGTCCGCGCCGCGCAGCACCGAGTTCTCCAGGTGCTGCCGTACCGCCGACGCGGCCCGGTAGATGTTGGCGACGACGGCCATCTGCTCATGGCGGACGGGGATGCCCCCGAGCTTCGCCTCCGCCAGCTTCTCGGCTTGGGTCACGGATCGTTGGCCGGGCACGGGCACACTCCTCGAGGCCACGGGGGCCCATCGGATCTCAGATGTCGTTCGGCTCCAAATTGTACGGAGCGCCGCGCCGGCCCCCGTGATCGCGTCCCCGGCCCGGTGAGCGCCTCGGCCCTACCATGGCGTCATGTCCGTCGATCTGTTCGCAGGCATCCTCGTCAACGACTACGAAGCGGCACTCGGTTGGTACGAGCGCCTGTTCGGCTCGCCGCCGACGTTCATCCCGAACGACACGGAGGCCGTGTGGGAGCTGGCGGAGCACCGGTACGTGTACATCGAGCACCGGCCGGGGCGCGGCGGCCACGCGCTGCACACCGTGTTCGTCGACGACCTCGACGCCCGTGTCGAGGGGATCACGGGCCGGGGGCTGAAGCCCGCGAACCGGGAGACCTACGCCAACGGCGTCCGCAAGATCACGTACCACGACCCGGACGGCAACGAGATCGGCTTCGGCGGCACCCCCGCCGAGCTCTGACCGCCGGCCGCCCCTCCCCGTACGGACACCCAGGACGGACGACCCCCATGGCTCCCGGTACGCCGCCCACCACTCCCGAGCAGGCCGTCGAGCTGGTCCGCGCCCGGTACGCCCGGCCGCTGCTCCCCGACGGCACCCCCGCCGAGCTGCATGTGCACGAGTTCGACATC
The DNA here is from genome assembly GCF_055573455.1 of Streptomyces sp. NPDC030183. Lineage (NCBI taxonomy): Bacteria > Bacillati > Actinomycetota > Actinomycetes > Kitasatosporales > Streptomycetaceae > Streptomyces > Streptomyces sp. NPDC030183. Next base: position 26,310 of record NZ_JBVIBK010000050.1, on the reverse strand, counting down.
GGCTATCTGGTGTACGCCGTCCTCCCGGCCCGCACCGATCCCTCCGGCCGCCCGCTGCCGGCTCCGCCCGGCGGCGCCAAGGTCGTGGTCGCGAAGGGGACCGGGGAGACCGTCGCCGTCCCGAACCTCCCGGCCGAGCAGGCCGTCGCCCTCTACCGGCGGAACCTTTCCGGGCCGCCGGGCCGGACATGATCGAGGGGGCCGCGGTCGTCGTCCGCGGCCCCCCGCGGGCGTCAGCTCTTGCCGAGGAGGCGCCAGATCTGGTTCTTCTTGGTGCTCAGCGCGCTCGCGGAGTCGCAGGGCCACTGGTGGATCTTCGCGCCGGCCGCGGTGGAGATCTGGCTGACGTCGACGCACTTGCCGCTGTGGACGGCGACGAGCTGGTAGTCCTTGGCGTTGCCGAGCGCGGTCACCGGGCGCAGTGTGAACTGCTGGTTGTCGGCGCCGTTGCAGGTGTACTGGATGACGGCGGCGCCGTCGGCGGTGGAGGCGCTGCTGACGTCCAGGCACTTGCCGCTGTGCTCGTTGACGATGGTGTACGTGTCCGCCTTGCCGGCGACCGGCTTGAAGTCGAGCATCTGCTGGTAGCCGCCCTCGCAGGGGTACTGCTGGTACTGCGTGCCGTTGGCGGTGGACAGGTTGGTGTCGTCGAGGCACTGGCCGCTGTGCTGGACCACGGCGACCGTGGAGATCGTGGTGTTCGACGGGGGCAGCAGGGTGACGGTGTAGCCGTCCCTGGAGTCCGTCCAGGGGACGGTCACCGAGGCGGAGTTGCCGCTCACGGTCAGGGTCTGGTCGGAGACGGTGACCGGGCCGGTCACGGCGGCTCCGCCGTTGTTCGGGACGCGCTGGACGATCGCCCGGACCTGCCCGTTCTCGACCACGCCGGTGGTGTCGAGACGGTCGAGGTTCACGGTTACGTTCCCGGTGTTGCCGTTGCTGCCCAGCAGGATCTTCGCGTTCCGCGCGGCGTTGTCCTTGGTCGCCAGGCCGTCGGTGGCGGTGCCGGCAGTGACCTTGACGACGTTGCCGGTCTGGGAACCGTAGTAGCGGTAGAGGAACCACTCCCCCAGCGGCAGGTACTGGCCGGCGCTGTTCTTGGTGAGCAGCTTCGCCTGGAAGTCGTGCAGGTTGTTCGCGGACGCCCAGTTGGCGCGCAGGCCGTCGGCCCCGGCCCGTTCGAGGCGGGAGATGTACCAGCCGCCACGGCCCGGGTTCTGCTCGGTGGTGCCGGCGTACTCGTTGACCTGGAACGGACGGCTCGTGGTCATCGACCGTGCCGACAGCATGGACTTCACCGCGTTGCTGTCGGCGACCGGGTCACCGGGCAGATCGTGCCAGCTGTAGGTGTCCGGCTCGGCGTTGTTCGCCTTGACGTAGTCGAGATACGTGTTCCACCAGGTGTTGCTCCCGGAGGGCTTGCTGCAGGTGCTCGGCCCGACGACGACGGCACCGGGGACGGCGGCCCGGATCTTCTGGTAGGAGCGCTTCCACATCTCCAGGTACTGGGCCTGGCCCGAGCCCCAGAACGAGCGGCAGTCGGGCTCGTTCCAGATGTCCCACTCGATGTCGGTCATACCCGCGGCCTTCACGTCCCCGAGGAGCCGGTCGTAGAAGGCGTCGAAGCCGGACCAGTCTCCGTTGTCACCGGGGAAGGTGGGCGTGGTGGTCCCGTCCGCGCCCCACAGGTCGTGCACCAGCAGGACGAAGGTTCCGCCGAGCGCCTTGGTCCGCTTGTACTGGGCCAGGGTGCTGTTCCACCGGCGATCGTACTTGCCGGCGACCCAGCCGCCCGGGCTGTCCAGTTGGGCACCGCCGGCCCGCATGAACTTCCACTTGATGTCCTTGTAGAAGTGGTCCTGGGGCAGCGAGCCGTTCTCAGTCATCCCGTAGATCGTGCCCGAGGCGCGGTAGGTGGGAGCGCCCCCGGTGGTGGCGAAGTCGACGGCGACGCTGGTGTCGGCGGCCCGGGACGGGCCGGCGGGCACCAGGGTCGTGGCCAGTGCGGCCAGGAGCACGGCGACGGTGGAAGTCACTCGTCGCCGGGTGCGAGCTGCTGCTCTGGGAGGTGCGGTGCGTGACGTCATCGTGCGGCTCCTATGGACGGGAGAAGGGTGTGTGACCGGGCCCGGTCGGTCCCGGGGCTTGAGGGAGGCGGCAGTCAGCGGCTGTCCCGCCGGGTGTGGGCCTCCGCGAGGAGCAGGTAGGCGGCGGCGGTCCAGGTGTAGGCGCGGTCGCGCAGGCCCGTGCCGGTGAGGGCGTCGAAGTTCTCGGCGAAGCCGGACGCCTCGCACAGGGCGCGGAAGCGGGCGCTGATCTCGTCGGCGAGCCGGTGGTGACCGGCGCGGCGCAGCCCGTCCTCGACGAGGACGGTGGAGGGCGCCCAGATCGGGCCGCGCCAGTAGCCGTCGGGCAGGTAGTGGGGTGAGCCGGGCTGTTCGGTCGCCAGGCCGTACGGGGTGAGGTGGTTCTTGATCCGGTCGGCCAGGACGGCGCCGACGGACTGCGGGAGGTGGTCCCCCAGGGCGATGGGCATCAGGTCGAGCAGGCTGGCGCTGGTCCAGGTCTCCCCGGTGCCGGCCGAACGGGCGGCGAACCGGTCGCCCTTCCACAGTTCGCCGAACATGGCGGCCTGGGTCGCCTCGGCCGTCCGCGTCCAGCGGCGGGCGTCGTCCGGTCGCGCCAACTCATCCGCGAGGGAGGCGAGTTCACGCAGCTGCAGGGTGAGGAAGGCGGCCAGGTCGGCGGTGACGACCACGCGTTCGGGGTCGAAGGTGGTGGCGTTGTCCCAGCCGCTGTCGTTGCCGTGCTGGTAGTGGGGCAGGGCGCCGCCGGGTGCGCGCCGGGCGGTGAGCCAGAAGTCCGTCCAACGGCTCAACCGGTCGTACGCCTCGGTGAGTTGCTGACGGGTGAGCGGTTCGGGGAGCCGTCGGCGCAGCAGGCCGAGGGTCCAGCCGTGGATGGGGGGTTTGACGAAGTTGTACAGGACTTCGGAGTGGGTGACGGAGTCGGGCAGGGCGCCGGTCTCGTCCTGGTGGTCGAAGGGCAGGGAGAACTGGTCCCAGGCCAGGTCGGGGGCGCCGGGGGCGAGGGCCAGGGCGTTGAAGCAGTGGTCCCAGCTCCAGACCTTGTCCATCCAGTGCTTGGACATCAGCACCGCGGGCCGGGTCACGAAACCCCGCGGCCGGACGGTCGCCGACCACAGCACATAGGCGGCGAGTTCGGCGGCCGGGGTGTCGGCCGAACGCCAGGGCGCCACCGTGTCGGCGAACGCGGCGAAGGCGGTGCGCGCGGCCGTCACGACCTGGTCGAAGGCGGTGGTCGAGGCGTAGGGGCGGCGCGCGGTCTCGTACTCCTCGACCGCCACCTCCCAGGCCCGGCCCGCTTCGGCGCCGACGGTGACACCGCGCTCGGCACCGCCCAGCACCTGCGCGCCGGGCACCTCGTCGACGGTGCCGGACAGGACGGTGATCCGATAACGGCGCCCCGTCTCGTACGAGGTGAAGACGTACGCCTCGCAGCCGGGCTCCCGGTAGAAGTAGGTGCCGCTGAACGGGGTCAGGGTCCGTGCGGCGGCCCGCAGGGCGAGGGCGAGGCCGCTGCCCCGCAGCCGTACGGTGTCCGGCGTCTCGTAGGCGAGGTCGACGCGGCCGTCCGCACCGGTCCAGCTGAGCAGGCCGGGGGTCGCCTCGACGCGGGTGTCGGCACGGTCGCCCGAGGTCGCGTCCAGGGGGACCAGGCGCAGGACGGCGTGCATGCCGTTCTGGTGGGAGACGAGGTGGAGGTCCTCGGCGCGCGTCTTCTCCGCCAGTACGGGTGAGATGCCGAACCAGGACCCGTATGTGCTGAAGGGGATGTCATGGATGGAGAAGGCCGGGCCGGACGGTACGGCGGTCATGAGAGGTCACTCGTTTCTCGGGCAGGGGGGATCGCGCTGCCACCGGGAGGCGGTGCAGCCGTGACAGGGGGGAGGAAGGTCAGTCCTTGACGGCGCCGGCGGTCACGCCGGCGGCGACGTAGCGCTGGGCGAGGACGAGGATGACCGTGGCCGGCAGGGAGGCGACGACGGCGGTGGCCATGATGGCGTTCCACTCCTGGTTGTTGTTGCCGATGTAGTGGTAGATGCCGAGCGTGATCGGCTCGTGGGCGCCGCCGTTGACGAGGGTGCCGGCGAAGACGAAGTCGGACCAGGACCACAGGAACGCGAACAGCGACACGGTGACGACGGCGTTGCGGCTCATCGGCAGGACGATCGACACGAAGGTCCGCAGCGCCCCGGCGCCGTCGGTCCTCGCGGCCTGGAGCAGTTCGCCGGGGATGCCGGACATGAACGCGGTGAAGATGAGCACGCCGAAGGGAACGGCGAGCGTGGAGTCGGCGACGATCAGGCCGGGCACGGACTGGAGCAGACCGAGCTGGAGGTAGATGGCGTAGAAGCCCATCGCCATGATGATGCCGGGGATCATCTGGGCGGCCAGCAGCAGGAAGCTGAGGATGCCGCCACCGCGCGGGCGCAGCTTGGCCAGCGCGTACCCGGCGGGCGCGGCCAGGGTCACGGTGAGGACGACGGTGCCCAGTCCGACGACGAGGCTGGTGCCGAGGTAGGGCACCTGCTCGTCCAGCACGGTGCGGTAGCCGTCGAGGGTGCCGTGCGCGGGGAACAGGTCCGGTGGGCTCTTGCGCATGTCCTGCTCGGGGGTGAGGGACACGTTGAGCATCCAGTAGACCGGGAAGAGCATGATCCCGGTCAGGAGGAGGCCGGTGATCGTCTTCCACCAGGAGCGTGCGGCGCTTCGGTTCATGACAGTGCCTGCTTTCGCTGGACCTTCAGGTAGATCAGGCCGAACACCAGGGCCGCGACGACGAGGAGGTTGCCGACGGCCGCGCCGGGCCCGAAGGCGGGCAGGAGGTTGCCGAAGCCCAGCTGGTAGGACCAGGTCGCGAAGGTCGTCGAGGAGTCGGCGGGGCCGCCCTTGGTCATGATCCAGATGATGTCGAAGACCTTGAGCGTGTAGACCAGCCCCAGCAGCAGCGTGATCGCCGACACCGGGCGCAGCAGCGGGAAGGTGATCCGCCAGAACCGCTGCCAGGCGTTCGCGCCGTCGAGGGCGGCGGCCTCGTACAGGCTCCCGGGGATGGACTGCAGGCCGCTGTGGAGGACGACCAGGTTGAACGGGACGCCGATCCAGATGTTCGCGATGATCACCGAGGTCAGTGACCAGTCGGGCGAGGTCAGCCAGTTCACCGGGCCGACGCCGACGGCGTGCAGGGCCGCGTTGACGATGCCGGAGTCGCTGTTGAGCATCCACGACCAGGTCGAGGCCGACACGATCAACGGCAGCAGCCACGGCACCAGGAACAGCGCCCGCAGGGTGGCGGAGAGCCGGAAGTGCTGGTGGAAGAAGACCGCGAGGGCCAGGCCGATCGCGTACTGGAAGGCCAGGCACACGGTGGTGAAGACGACGGTGTGCAGCAGGGCGGGCGCGAAGGTCGGGTCGTCGAAGATCTTCGTGTAGTTCGCCAGGCCGGTGAACGGGGCGTCGCCCTGGACGAAGGAGCGGACGGTGTAGTTGCGCAGGCTGAGGTCGAGGTTGCGGTAGAGCGGATAGGCGTAGAAGAGGGCGAGGTAGCAGGTGACCGGGGCGAGGAACGCCCATGCGGCCCACTGCGGGGAGGTCGGGCGGCGCCGTGCTCGCGCGTCGGCCGGTCGCGGGGCGGCGGTGGCCGCCGCCCCCTTACGGACCTGTGCGGGCCGACGGTCCGGCATCTGTGTCACGTGGTTCATCTGCGGACCGGCCGTTCCTGGCTACTGGGCTGCGGACTGCGCCTTGGCCAGCGCGTCCTTCGGCGACCCGGCCCCGCTGAGGGCGGACTGGACGGCCTTCCACAACTGCTCGGAGATCTTCGGGTACTTGGTGCCCAGGTCGTCGCTGGTGCGGCCCTTGGCCGCCTTCACCGCGTCCACCCAGGGCTTGAGCTGGGCGTTGGCCGCTACCTGCTTGTCCTGCACTTCGGCGGTGGGCGCCACGTAGGACAGGGTGGTGTCGGTGTCGAGCAGGTTCTGGGTGCTGGTCAGGCAGGTGGCCAGCTTCCGCGCGGTGGCGTAGCGGGCGGTGTCGCCCTGCACGGGGAGGGTGACGAACTCGCCGCCGGTCGGGGCTGCGGCGTTGCCGCCGTTGACGCCGGGTATGGGCAGGACGCCGTAGTCGAAGCCGGCCTTCTCGGCGTTGGCGAGCTGCCAGGTGCCGTTCTCCGCGAACGCGTAGTCGCCGCTCGCGAACTCCTGCCAGCTGGTGGTCTGCGTGTTGTTGATGACCGAGTTCGGGGCGTACCCCTTCTCCAGCCAGCCCTTCCACAGCGACAGGGCGGAGACGGCCTGGTCGGAGTCGAGGTCGGTCAGCTGGGCGCCGGAGCCCCAGAACCAGGGCAGGAACTGGAAGCTGCCCTCCTCCGTGCCGATCGCCGAGAACGTGATGCCCTTCTTGCCGGCCTTCTTCACCTTCGCCAGCGCCGCCGTCAGCGACTTCCAGTCCTTCACCGAGGCGACATCCACGCCGGCCTTCTTCAGCACCTCCTTGTTGTAGTAGAGGGCGAGCGTGTTGGCACCGATCGGCATGCCGTAGGTCTTGCCGCCGGACTGGCCGGCCGCGAGCAGGTTCGGGTCCACCTTGGAGGTGTCCAGCTTGTTCTCGTCGGTCGTGGTGAGGACGCCCGCCTCGGCCAGCGTGGAGACCACCGGGTTGTCGACGATGAGCACGTCGGCGGAGTTGTCCTGCTGGGCCGCCAGCAGCGCCTTGTTCGACAGGTCGCTGGTGTCGAACGCGGTCCGCTTGACCTTCACACCCGCCTGGGTGCCGCAGTCGTCCAGCAGCTTCGCCCAGGCCGAGGTCTTGTCGAACTGCGGGTACGGGTCCCAGATGGTGTAGGTGCCCCCGTCCGCGTCCTTGGCGGCGCCGGTGCTGCCCGATCCGGAGGAGCAGGCGGTGCCGACGACGGCGACAACAGTCGTCAGAGCCGTAGCGATAAGACGGCGGCTGGTGGTTCTACGCATGGCGGGTTCCTTGGTTCCAGGCACAGCTGTGCCGTGACAGGGGCGAAGAGGGCATACGGGCACACCGAACGGCCGCGTCAGGGGTGTCGGGTCCGGGTGGCCGGTGCAGAGAGGGGGGAACGGGAAGGGCCCGTGATCTGCGGTTCAGGAGTCGCTGTTCAGGGGGTTCGCGGCTCGGGGGGCGTGGTTCAGGAGGCGCCGGCGGGGTCGGCGTAGGTGGCGCCGCCCGCGGGGCCGGTGCTGGCCCGCAGGGAGATCGGCGGGGCGAGGAGGTGGTGGCGGGGAGCGGCGCCGGGGTGGTCCAGGCGCTCGATGAGCAGGTCGACGGCACGCCGGCCCATCTCCTCCGCCGGTACGTCCGCCGCGGTGAGCTGCGGGGTCACCGTCTGAGCCCACCGGGACGCCACCACTCCGGTCACCGAGAAGTCGCGTGGAACATGGCGGCCGGCGTGGGCGAGCCCCCGGTAGAGACCGCCGAGGGCGGCCTCGTTCAGGGTCACCAGAGCCGTGGTGGTCGGGTCCTCGGCCAGAATCCGCTCCAGACACGCCTGCCCCGAGGCGGCATCGTCCCCGCAGCAGTACGTCCGCACGGTCAGCCCGCGTTCGGCTGCGGCCTTGGTGAAGCCGTCCAGCCCCCGGTGGGCGGACTCGTAGCCCGCCCGCAGCAACTGCTCGGGCCGGTTGACGAAGGCGATACGGCGGTGGCCGAGGTCCGCCAGATGGTGGACGCAGGCCGCCGCGAGCGCGGTGTGGTCCAGGCCCACCCACCAGCCGCCTTCCGGATGGGCGGTGCGGCCGATGGCGACGGAGGGGAAGTCCAGAGCAGCCAGGTGATCAACCCGGTCGTCCTGCAACCTGATCTCCATCAGGATCGCCCCGTCGACCCGCCGCTCCCCCAGCAACCGCTGGAACGAACGGTCACTGTCCACACCACTCGGCGACAACAGCACGTCGTAGTCGTACGCCGCCGCGGCCTCCACCACACTGCCGATGAAATCCAGCTGCATGCCCGTGTAGTGGTTGCCGGCCGGCGGGAAGACCAGACCGATCGTGCTGGTCCGTCCATTGGCCAAAGCCCGCGCACTCGCGTTCGGACGGTAATCCAGCTCATCGATGACGCGCTGGATCTTCTCGCGCGTCTCGTCCGACACCGGACGCTTCCCGCTCAACGCGTACGACACGGTGGAACGCGAGACACCGGCCCGCTTGGCGATCTCACCGATGTTCACGGCGACTCCTTGCTCGAACCGGTTCTGGGGCGAGCCGGTCGTCGAACCGGTTCGCGTGAAGGAAGTTAGGAGCGGACCGGGACACTGTCAATGCCTCGTGCCGAACTCCGTCATACCCAGTCTGGATCCCTGCCGGAACCATTGCTAGGCGTGGGCGGCGATGCTACTTTCCGGCGAACCGGTTCGACAGAGCCCCGCCCGCCGGCGGCGCGGTGACGGGCGGGTACCCGCGTCCGCCGTAAATCGGTGGAGCGGCACCGACGTGCGCCGCTACCGTGCTGCCGACCCGAGTCCCCCGATCAAGGACGTGCCGTTGTACACCGTGTGAGACCTCCCGACTGCTGATCTGTCGCGCGTCGCGCTCGTCCGCGCCGCGCTGCTTCCTGCTGCGGACTTCTCACTGAAACCGGTGTACTTCTGTGCTCACCACCTGGGTGGTCATGCCCACCTGCCTGCCGCTCGTCGTGCGTCGCTGTCCCGCGTGCGCGTCCCAGCGCTTCCGGGCGAACGGCAAGTTCCGTGTCAACGCGAACCACAAGCTCATCGACGCCTGGCTCCTCGTGCTCTGCACGGGGTGCGGGGACACCGCGAAGCTTCCGGTCCTGGAGCGGGCGCATGTGCGTTCCGTACGGCCGGAGCTGCTGGACCGGCTGCACGACAACGATCCCGCGCTGGCGGCCGAGTTGCTTCAGGACCCGGTCGTGCGGCGCCGTAGCCGTGTCGCCCTCGACTGGGATGGCGCCTGGCGTCTCGACACCGGCGGCCGGGAGCATCTGGACCGCGAGGTGATCGATGTGTCGGTCCGCTTCGCGGCGCGGATCCCCGTCCGCCCGGTCCGGCTGATCGCGGAGGGCTGCGCCCTCCCGCGGGCCGAGGTCGAGCGGTTGATCGGGGAAGGGAAACTCGTCTCGACGGTCCCCCTGAACGGCAGGACGTCCAGCGACTTCACCTTCACGCTCAAGCGCTGAGCGAGGTCGTCCCCCGCGCCCGCGGGCCGCGGGGGACGAACCCGGCGTCGGGACGAACCCGGCGTCGGGACGAACCGGGCGGCGGGGCGGGCGGGCCTCGGGGAGGCCGGTGGGTGGACGGGGCTGTGTGCGGCGGGTGCCGCGCGCCTAAGGTCCCGGTATGAGCAACGTACGGATCTCGGCACGTGCCCGGGCAATCGCCCCGTTCTACGCGATGGAGTTCGGCAAGTACGCCGCCGCCCTGGAGGCCCAGGGGCACCACGTCGTCAAACTGAGCCTCGGGGAGCCCGACTTCGGCGCGCCGCCGGCCGTCCTGGACGCCATGCGCGACGCCATGGACGGCCGGCCCCTCTCCTACACGGCCGCCCTCGGGCTGCCCGCCCTCCGGGAGGCCATCGCCGGGTTCTACGCGGGCCGGCACGGCGTCGAGGTCGATCCGGCGCGGGTCGTGGTGACCGCGGGCGCCTCGGCGGCGCTGGTGCTGGCCGCCGCCGCGCTCGTCGACCCCGGCGACGAGGTGCTCATCGCGGACCCGGCGTACCCGTGCAACCGCCAGATCGTCGAGAGCTTCGGCGCCCGCGTCGGTCTCGTCCCGACCACCGCCGAGGGCCGGTACCAGCTGACCGCCTCGTCGGTGCGGTCGAGTTGGACGGAGAACACGCGCGGGGTCATGGTCGCCACCCCGTCCAACCCGACGGGCACCTCCGTGCCGGCCGGCGAACTCGCGGCGATCTGCGAGACGGCCCGCGAGCGGGACGCGTGGCGCCTCGTCGACGAGATCTACCTCGACCTCGGCGACCACGACGAGCGGGGCCGGCCGCCTCGTAGCGCGCTGTCGTTCGACCCCGGTGCCGTCGTGATCAACAGCTTTTCGAAGTACTTCGGGATGACCGGCTGGCGGCTCGGCTGGTGCGTCGTGCCCGAGCCGCTCGTACCGGCGCTGGAACGCCTGGCCCAGAACTACTTCCTGTGCGCGTCCGCCCCGGCCCAGCAGGCGGCCCTCGCCTGCTTCACCCCGGAGTCCCTGGCGGTCTGTGAGGCCCGCCGGGTCGAGTTCACCGAGCGGCGGGCGCTCGTCCTGGACGGACTGGAGCGTGTCGGGCTGCCCGTCCCCGTGCCACCGGACGGCGCCTTCTACGTCTACTTCGACGTCGGCGGCACCGGGCTCACCTCGTGGGAGTTCTGCGAACGGGCCCTGCGGGAGGCGCATGTCGCGCTGACTCCGGGCCGGGACTTCGGCGTGGGCACGGCGGACAGCCACGTACGGCTGTCGTACGCGGCGTCGGCCGAGGACCTGAGCGAGGGCATCGCCCGGCTGGGGAAGTTCCTGGCGACGCTGCGGTAGGGCGATCAGCCGGCCTCGCGCACCGCCGCGTCGAGGAGGGGGCCGAGTTCCCGGGCGACGGTCGTCAGGGCGCGGATGTCGCGCTCGGCCCTGGCCATCAGGATCGCCCCCTCCAGGGCGCTGATCATGAGGGTGGCGAGCGCCCCGGACCGTTCCTCGGGTACGCCCATGTCCGTGAGCGCGCCGGCCACCGGACCGGCCCAGGTGGCGAACGCGGCGGCTGCCGCCGTACGCGTGGACGCGGTGGACTCGGCGCAGTCCACGGTCGCCGCGGCGACGGGACAGCCGCCGGCGAATCCGGCGGTCTCGTACTCGTCGGTCCACTGCCGCACCATCTCGGTGAACAGCCCGCCGGGCGTCGGCTCGTCCAGCGCGGCGAGGAAGCGGGCGACCCGCTTGCCGGCGTACCGGCCCGCCCAGTCCACCGCCTCGTTGACCAGTTGCTCCTTGCCGCCGGGGAAGTAGTGCTGGAGCGAGCCGCGCGGCGCCCCCGCGTGCGCGGCGACTTCCCGCATCCCGGTCGCGGCGACGCCCTCGCGCCGGATCAGCTGGGCCGCGCTGAAGACCATCCGCTCCCGCGGCCCCCGTTCGGACTGCGCCATCCCTGTCCTCCCGCGTCCCGAGCGTCTCCGACCCTGGTGGGTGTGACCGGCCGTCGCGGCCCGTCCTCTCGGCGCCACCCTATGACCGCCGTCATAGACGCGGCTACTATGACCGCTGTCATAGTCGGCGGTCGGGGCGGCACGGCTCGCGGGTGGGCCGGGAAGGCAGGGGATCGTGAACGTCGGTTTCATCGGCCTCGGGGTCATGGGGCAGCCCATGGCCCTCAACCTCGCCCGTGCCGGGACGCCCCTCGTCGTCTGGAACCGCACCGTGGGGCGGTGCGCGCCGCTGGGGGCCGCCGGTGCCGAGGTCGCGGCGGGGCCCGGCGAGGTCTTCGACCGGGCCGGGACCGTGTTCCTGATGCTGGCCGACGAGACCGCCGTCGACGCGGTCCTGGGCCGCGGCACCCCGGAGTTCGCCGCCCGCGTCGCCGGGCGCACGGTCGTGCACATGGGTACGACCTCCGCCGAGTACTCGGCCGGTCTGCGGGACGGCATCCGGGCGTCCGGCGGGCGGTACGTCGAGGCGCCGGTCTCCGGCTCCCGGGTCCCGGCCGAGCGGGGCGAACTCGTGGGGATGCTCGCGGGTGACGAGGACGCCGTGGCGGCCGTACGGCCCCTGCTGGCTCCCCTGTGCCGGGAGACGTTCGTGTGCGGTGCCGTCCCGGGGGCGCTGCTGATGAAGTTCTCCGTGAACCTGTTCCTGATCACGCTGGTCACCGGGCTCGCGGAGGCGTTCCACTTCGCCGACCGGCACGGGCTCGACCAAGGGCTGCTGCGGGACGTCCTGGACGCGGGCCCCATGGCCAGCGCCGTCTCCCGGATGAAGGGGCCCAAGCTGCTGACCCGTGACTTCACCGTGCAGGCCGCCGCCGCGGACGTCCTCAAGAACAACCGTCTGATCGCGGAAGCCGCCCGCAGAGCCGATGTGGCGTCCCCGCTCCTCGACGTCTGCCACGCGCTGTTCGGAGAGACCGTCGACCAGGGGCACGGCGGCGAGGACATGGCGGCCGTGGTGCGCGCCCTGGAGGCCCGGACGGCGGGTGCCCGCGGGGATCACCGCTCGGCCTGAGCGATCGGCCCGCCAGGGGGGACGGCAGCGGGTCGGCGCGTACGGACGGCAGGGGGGCGCCGCGTACGGGACGGCAGAGGGCCGACGCGTACGGGACGGGGCGTCGGCGGCCGGGCAGGGGGCCGTGGCGGCCACGCCCGGGACAGGTCGGGGCCAGGTTGCCTACAGTGAGCCGAGGGACGGCCCGGGTGAGAGGGAACGCGATGCACGATGCTCCCGACCAGGTCACCACCGGGGCGCCCCCGCGCGGCGCTCGGGCGACCGCCACGAGCGCGGCGGCGCCGGAACCGGAGTCCGCCACCACGGCCCCGGCGCCCTCTCCGAACGCCACCCCCGGCCCCCCGACCGACCTGGCCGAACCGACCGCCGCCGCAGCCGCCGCCCCCCTTGGTACCGCCCGCAGCACCTCCGCCACCATCGCGCCGAACATCCTGCGGTATCTCGCGCGGGTCGCCGAGGAGGACGGTGTCGATCTGCGGCCCGTGCTCGACGAGGCCGGGCTCGACGCCACGGTGATGCGCTCCGCCGCGCTGCGGGTCTCGTACCGGCAGGGCAGTGACGTCATCCGCCGGGCGCTGGAGCGGACCGGCGACGAGCACCTGGGACTGCGGGTGGGCGCGGCGCAGCACCTCACCGCGTGGGGGCCGCTCGGCCTCGCCATGATGGCCGCCGACACCTTCCAGCAGGCCATCGACACAGGGCTGCGCTACCAGAACCTCTCGGGGGCGATGCTGGTGTGGTCGGCGCGCTGGGAGGGCGACGGCTACGTCCTGCGCGTCGACCTGCCGGACCCGGCGCTGGACCCGGCGGTCGCCGTCTTCCTCATCGAGGAGGCGTTCTCCAGCGCCGCCACCCTCACCCGGCTGAACGTCGGCGCCTCGTTCGCCCCGGAGGCCGTCGACCTCACGTTCCCCGCGCCGCGCGACACCCGCCGGTTCGACGAGTTGTTCCGCTGCCCGCTGCGCTTCGGCGCCCCCGCCAACCGTCTGGTGTTCCCCGCGCGCTGGGTGCGCGCGGCCCAGCCGGGGCGGGACCCCATCACGTACGCCTCGACCCTGGAAATGCTGGACGCGCAGCTGGCGTCACGCCGTGACCAGCAGGACCTCCTCGAAGTGCTGGAGATCTCCATCGCGCAGCGCCTACCGGACGTCCCCTCGTTCGTGGAGCAGGCCCGCAGGCACGCCTCCAGCGAACGCACCCTGCGCCGCCGCCTCGCCGAGTGCGGCACCACGTACGAGGCGCTCGTCGACGGCGTGCGCCGGGAGCGGGTCGAACAGCTCCTCCGCCGGCCCGGGCTGACGCTGCGTGACATCACGCGGCAGGCGGGCTTCGCGGATGTGCGGGCGCTCCGGCGGGCGGTGCGCCGCTGGCACGGTGTGACACCGGTGGAGCTGCGCGCGAGGCTGCTGGAGCGCCGGAAGCCCACCGGCCGACGGCCCGGATGACGGGTGACGGCTCCCTGCCGGGGCAGGGGCGTGCCCCGCGACGGGCGGGTCCGGGCGGGCCTCGGTCGTCCGCCGGGCCCGCCCGGTCTCAACGGGTCCGGATCCAGACCGTCTTCTCACGCGTCCACTGGTGGAAGGCGTCGGTCGACTTCTCCGCTCCGCCGAACCCGGACTGCTTCCAGCCGCCGAACGGCGTGGTGATGTCGCCCTCGCTGTAGGCGTTGACGGAGACGACACCGGCCTGGACGCCGCGGGCGAGTCGGAGCGCGGTGTCGAGGTCGCGGGTCCACACCGAGGCGGCGAGCCCGTACTCGGTGGCGTTCGCCAGACGTATCGCCTCGTCCTCGGCAGTGAAGGTCTGGACGGTGACGACCGGGCCGAACAGTTCCCTGGTGAGGACGTCGCTGCCCTCGGGCGCGCGGGTGATCACGGTGGGCGGGTAGTAGGCCCCGTGCCGGGGCAGGCCGTGGAGCAGTCCGCCGGTGTGGACGCGGGCCCCGCCGTCCCGTGCGGCGTCGACCGCCGCCGCGACCCGGTCGAAGGCCGCCCGGTCGATCAGAGGCCCCACCCGGGTGCCCGGGTCCGCGGGGTCGCCGACGACCAGGCGTCGCGCGGCGGTCGTGAACCGTTCCAGCACCTCGTCGGCGATGTCGCTGTGGACCAGGACACGGGAACCCGCCGTGCAGTTCTGGCCCATCGTCAGAAACGCGGCCTCGATCATGTGGTCGATGAGTTCGTCACCGTAGGAGAGGGCGTCGGCCATCAGGACCTGGGGGCTCTTGCCGCCCATCTCCAGTGAGACCCGTTTGAAGTTGCTGTCGGCCGCGTCCTTGAGGACGCGCCGCCCGGTGGCGGTGGAGCCGGTGAACGACAGGGCCCCCACGACGGGGCTGCGGGCGAGGGCGGCTCCGGTGACGGAGCCGTGGCCGGTGAGGACCGTGAGGACGCCGTCGGGCAGACCGGCCTCGGCGGCGAGCCGGGCCAGGTGCAGGGCGGAACGCGGGGTCGCCTCGGCGGGCTTGACCACGAGGCAGTTGCCGGCGGCGAGGGCGGGGCCGGCCTTCCAGGCGGTCATGGCGAGCGGGTAGTTCCAAGGGAGGATCGCCGCCACCACCCCGACCGGTTCCCGGGTCATCAGGCCCAGGGCGTCGGGCCCGCCCGTCGAGACCCGGCCGAAGACCTTGTCGGCCGCCTCGGCGAACCAGCGGACCGACTCGACGGCTCCCGGTACGTCACCGGTGAGGCACTCCGTGATGGGCTTTCCCGCGTCCTCGCTGTCCAGCCGGGCGAGGATCCCGGTGTCGCGTTCCATCAGGTCGGCGAGGCGCAGCAGCACCGCGGCGCGCTCCCGGACGGGCAGCCCCGACCAGACGCCGGACTCGTGGACCCGCCGGGCCCGTTCGACGGCCTCGGCGACCCCCTCGGCGCCGGTGGCGGGCACGGTGGTGATCCGCTCCCCGGTGGCCGGGTTGACGACGGCCAGCACGGCGGGGCCCTCGGCGGGACTCTCGATCACGGTCATCCCTCCTCCACCAGTTCCCAGCGTCCGTCGACCTGCCGGGCCAGTCCGCGGCGGCGCAGGTCGTCCAGGTAGCGGGCCATGCCGCGTTCGCCGCGCTGCCGGAACAGCGGGAACGCCTTCGGCAGCAGGTTCGGCGCCAGCATCGCGAGCCGCACCAGACGGGACTCGCCGGGACGGGGGTACGCCTCCAGCCGGGGCCGGTCGAGGAGGCTCAGCACGGCCGCCACCACATCGGCGGGCTGCTGCGGCACGTCCTGGAACTGCAGGGAGTTCCCGCCGTCGACGGCTTCCTGGCGCAGCATCCGGGTGTCGGTCGCCGACGGCAGTACGGACCCGGCCCGGATGCCCTTGCTCCTCAGGTCCAGGCCGATGGCGAGCATCGCGCCGCGCAGCCCGAACTTCGAGGCCGTGTAGACCGGCGTCTCGCCGAGGGGGAGGATCCCGCCGAGGGAGACGGTGGTGACCACGCGGGCGTCCCGCGACGCCCGCAGCAACGGGACGGCGATCCTGGTGGTGACCAGCGGCGAGGTCAGGTTGACGGTGATCTCCCGCTCGATGCTCTCGACGGTGCGTGTGTCGAAGCGTTCGGCGCTGGTCATGCCGACGTTGTTGACCAGTACGTCCAGCCGGCCGTACAGGTCGGCGACCTGCTGGAAGAGGTGCTCCACCCGGTTCCGGTCCGTCAGGTCGCAGCCGACGGCGGTGTGGCCCGTGCCGGGCAGTTCGGCGGCGACCCGCTCGGCGCGCGCCTCGTCGAGGTCGACGACGACACAGCGGGCGCCGCCGGCGGCGAAGCGGTGGCAGAGCGCGCTGCCGATCCCGCCGGCGCCGCCGGTCACCAGCATGACCTTGTCGTGGAAGTCGTAGCGGCTCATGACAGCGCCTCCGAGCATCGCGCGGACCGCACGGGCGGGGGCTGGCCCTCGGTGCGCCAGCCCATGTCGGCGGCGATCCGGGAGAGGTGCTTCACGATGGTGGTGCTGTCGACGTAGCCGGTGTGGCGGGGCGAGGCGACGAACTTGATGCCGCCGGACAGGTCGGGGCGGTCGGTGCGGATCATGCGGGCGAAGCGCTCCGCGTTGGGCAGCCGGTGCCGTGCGTCGTGGATGTACCCGGCGATCAGCTGGGCCTGGGTGTCGAACAGCCGGTAGGCGCCGGAGTTGGTCTCGACGAAGCCGACGCCGAACAGGCCCTGGTGCTCGCGTGAGAACGACGACAGATACAGGTCGGGGTGCTGCTCGTCGCCGAAGTACTTCTGCGCGACCGGCACTTTGTGGACGTATCCGGTGGCCAGCAGGATCAGGTCGAAGTCGTCGCGGGTGCCGTCGGTGAAGTGGACGGTGCGGCCCTCGGTACGGGCGATGCCCGGCTTGGCGGTGATGTCCCCGTGCTGGAGGTGGTGGATCAGCAGGGAGTTGATGGCGGGGTGCGTCTCGAACAGCTTGTGGTCCGGCTTCGGCAGGCCGAGTCGGGCCGGGTCGCCGTTGACGATCCGCAGGAGGGTGCCGAAGACCCGCTGGGCCAGCCACATCGGCAGGTGCGGACCGCCGCTCGCGATGGTGTCCACGGGCCGGCCGAAGAGGTGCTTGGGAATGAACCAGTAGCCGCGGCGCATGCTGATCACCGCGTGGTCCGCGCTGCGGGCGGCGTCGCAGGCGATGTCGCAGCCGGAGTTGCCGGCGCCCACGACCAGGACGCGCTTGCCGCGCAGTTCCTCGGCGCTGCGGTAGCCGACCGTGTGGCGGACCTCGCCGGTGAAGTGGCCGGGGATGTCGGGGACGTTGGGGTGCCACTGGGCGCCGGTGCAGACCACGACCTGGCCGTGCGTGGTCCGCCGGCCGTCGGTCCGGGTGACCGTCCAGGTGCCGTCCGCGTTCTTCTCGACGTGCTCGACCTCCACGCCGAACTCGATGCGCTCGGTCAGCCGGTAGGCGTCGGCGAAGGACGTCAGGTACGACAGGATCTGCCGGTGCGGCGGGTAGTCGGCGAAGGTGTCGGGCATCGGGAACCCGCCGAAGCCGGAGAGGGTCCTGCTGGAGATGAAGTGGGCCGACTCGTACATCGGGCCGCCCGGGTTGTCGATGTCCCAGATGCCGCCCGGCCCCGTGTGCCGTTCGAGGTGGGTGTACGGCAGGTTCCGCTCCGTCAGGGCCCTGGCGACCGCCAGCCCCGCGGGCCCCGCCCCGATCACGCATGTGTCGTACCGGCTTGTTTCCATGAACCCGTTCCCTTGTCCGGCCGTTCGCGGTCCCCTCGTCGAGGGGTTGAGGGGAACCTACGGAGCGGCGGGCCGGGAAGAACTGGTCCTCGCGGTCAAAGAGGGGGCCTCAGCGGCCAGTGGCGGGGCCGCCGGGATGCCCGGCGCGTGCCTGTTCGAACAGGATCGGGTCGTGGGCGTTGACGATGGTCAGGTCCGCGTCGGCCCGCCCGTACAGCTCGGCCAGCCGGGCGTGGTTGGCGCGCACCCGCGGGAAGTCGTGGGCGAGCAGCGCTTCCGTGGCGCGCAGGACGCGCGGCACCGGGGTGCGGCCGTCGACGAGGCCGCGGTGGAAGAAGGAGTCGCCGGCGTGCAGGATCCAGCGGTCACCGGTGTCGACGGCGACGCAGGCGTGGCCCCGGGTGTGGCCCGGCAGGGAGACCAGGACGATGCCGGGGGCTATGGTGTCGAGTTCCTTGGCGGCGGCGAAGCCGCGCCATGCCTCGCCGTCCGGGGTGTGCTCGACGAGTTTCGGGCCGTGCGCCCACTGGACGGGCCGGTAGCGGTTCCGCTCCCGCCGGGACGGTGAGGTGATGGCCCCGCGGACCTCGGCCGCGGTGGTGTGCACCTGGGCGTCGGGGAAGTCGGACAGTCCGCCGATGTGGTCCAGGTCGAAGTGGGTGAGGACGATGTGCCGGACGTCGTCGCGGCGGAAGCCGAGGGCCTCGACCTGGCGGGCGGCCGTCTCGTCCGCCTTGAGAACGGGCCTGAGCAGACGGCGTGACCCGCCGAGGCGCCGTCCGGGATCGTCGATGTCGTGCAGTCCGAAGCCGGAGTCCACCAGGACCAGGCCGTTCGGCGCCTCGACGAGCAGGACATGGCAGACCAGCCGGGCGGTGGGCGGGAGCAGGGTCCCGCAGTTGAGGTGATGGACCCTCATGGCAGTACGACCTCCGAAGGGCCGACGTAGGGGCAACGGGTTGGTCAGGGGTGCTTCAGCGGTACGCGCCACACCAGGGCGGTGCCTCCCCCGGCGGGTTCCGTGAGGTCGAAACCGCCGCCGAGCTGCTCGGCGCGTTCGGCCATGTTGCGCAGCCCGCTGCGGCGGCCCTCCGCCGGGACGCCGACGCCGTTGTCGGTGACCGACAGGCGCAGCTCCTGCCCGTCGGTGGCGAGGACGACCTCGGCGCGGTCGGCGCGGGCGTGGCGGGCGACGTTGGTGAGCGCCTCGGAGAGGACGGCCACCACGTGGTCGGCGATGTCCTTGGGGACGTCCGTGTCCAGCAGGCCCTCCATCCGGACGCTGGGGGCGAAGCCCACGACCGGCGCCGCGTCCCCGACCACCCGGACGGCGCGGGCCCGCAGACCACTGCCCGCGGCTCCCTCGCGGGTGCGCAGGCCGAAGATCGTCGACCTGATGATCTTGATGGTCTCGTCGAGGTCGTCGACGGCCCGCGAGACACGTTCGGACGCCTCGGTGTGCTCGATGAACCGGCCCGCGCTCTGCAGGGTCATGCCGGTGGCGAACAGCCTCTGAATGGCCAGATCGTGCAGGTCCCGGGCGATCCGGTCGCGGTCCTTGAGCACCGCGACCTCCTCGGCCTCCAGCCTGCGTTCCGCGAGTTCCATCGCGATCGCCGCCTGGGCGGCGAAGCCCCGCAGGAGGTCGATCTCGTTCTCCGTGAACGCCGTCCGCCCCGCTTCCCGCACCAGGAGCAGCACACCGCGGACACCGCTCTCACCGGTGCCGACGGGGACGGCCACGGCCGGTCCGAGACCGGTGAAGCCGGGTGCGCCCGCCGAGACCCGTACGTCGTGGACGACGTCCGCGCTGGTGACGGCGGTCGCCCCGGCGAATGCCTCGCCGAGCAGGCTGCCCTCCACGGGCAGGACCAGACCGTGCAGGGTCTCCGCCTCCTGGCCCAGGGCGAGTTCCACGGACAGCGAGTCGGTCTCCTCCATCGGCATGGCCACCCCGGCGAGGGCGGCGCCGGTGATCTCGCGGGCCCGGTCGGCGATCAGGCCGAGGACCTCGGTGCGGTCCCCGCCGGCCATCAGCCGGTGCACGATCTCGGCGTTCGCCCGCAGCCAGCGCTCGCGGAGCCGGGACTCCGCGTAGAGCCGGGCGTTGTCGATCGCGACGCCCGCCGCGACGGCCAGGGTGAGGGTGACCGAGACGTCCTCCTCGTCGAACTGCGCGCCGCCGCGCTTCTCGGTCAGGTACAGGTTCCCGAAGACCTGGTCGCGCACCCGGATCGGGACGCCGAGGAAGGTGTTCATCGGCGGGTGGTGGGGCGGGAAGCCGTACGACGCCGGGTGCTCGGAGAGCTTCGCCAGGCGCAGCGGCTCGGGGTGGCGGATCAGCTCGCCCAGGATGCCGTGGCCCTCGGGGAAGGGGCCGATCCGGGCGATCTGCTCCTCGCTCACGCCGACGGTGTGGAAGGCGGACAGACGCTTGCCGTCGGGGCCGATCACCCCGAGGGCCGCGTACTCGGCGTCGACGAGGACGGCGGCGGCCTCGACGATGCTGCGCAGGGCCTGCTCCAGGTCCAGCTCCCGGCCGACGGAGAGCACCGCTTCCAGCAGGCTGTGGACCCGGTCCCGGGTGCCGCGGGCCGCGTCCAGGCGCGCCTGGAGCTCCTCCAGCAGCTCGTCCAGTCTCAGCTGCGGCAGCCGTACCCGGGCCTCCTGGGAGCTTCCCACCTGACGGTTCCTCCGGTCCCCTGTCCGACGGACCCCACCGGTCCGGCCTGTGGCCAACGTAATGGTCGGCCGCGTGGCACGGTAGCGAATCCGGCCGACCCGGCGGGGACCGGGCGGGCAGATCCGACTGCGGCGAAGGGCAGGCGAGTGCGGTCGAGACCGCCCCGAGGTCGGGACCTTCGGCCCCTGCGGGGCGGTGGGGTCGGAGGGACACTGGAGTCAGGAGCGGCACCGATCCCCCGCGGTGTCGCTCCGTCCCGTGTGCGTGGCGGGTCTCAGGCCGCGCGGACGGCGACCTCGCGGTGCGGCAGGTCGCCGAGCACCACCTTGAGGGCGCCGGTGTCGGCGGCCCGGCCGAACACGTCGTACGCCTCCTCCATGTGGTTCAGCGGGAACGTGTGGGTGACCAGGTCCCCGGTGGGCAGGCGGCCGGCGGCGGCCATGCGCAGCAGGGTGGGGGTGGAGCTGGTGTCGACCAGCCCGGTGGTGAGGGTGACGTTCTTGATCCACAGGTCTTCGAGGTGCAGCACGACCGGCTTGCCGTGGACGCCGACGTTGGCGACGTGACCGCCGGGGCGCACCATGCGGGTGCACGCCTCGAAGCTCTCCGGCAGGCCGACCGCTTCGATGACCACGTCGGCGCCGAGTCCGTCGGTGAGGTCGGCGATGAGCTGCTCGGGGTCCTCGCGGGCGTCGGCCACGGCGTCGGCGCCGAACCGTTTGGCGGCCTCCAGCCGGGCCGGGGCGGTATCGACGGCGACGATCCGCTCGGGGGCGAACAGCCGGGCGGTGGCGATCGCGGCGAGGCCGATGGGTCCGGCCCCGACGACGGCGACGGTGTCGCCGGGCCGGACGTGCCCGTTGAGCACGCCCACCTCGTAGGAGGTCGGGAAGATGTCGGCGAGGAGCACGGCGTCCTCGTTGCCGACCGTGCTGGGCAGCACGTGGACGGACAGGTCGGCGTAGGGGACGCGGACGTACTCGGCCTGCGTGCCGTCGATCAGATGGCCGAGGATCCAGCCCCCGCCGCCGCGGCACTGGCCGTAGGCGCTCTCCCGGCAGAAGCGGCAGCGACCGCAGGCGCTGATGCAGGAGACCAGGACGCGGTCGCCGGGGCGTACGGTCCGCACGTCGCCGCCGATCTCGACGATCTCGCCGACGGCCTCGTGGCCGAGGACGGTGCCGGGAGGCACGTCGGGGACGTCGCCCTTGAGAATGTGCAGATCCGTGCCGCAGATGGTCACGGCGTCGACCCGTACGACCGCGTCGGTGGGGTCCCTGAGCGCGGGGTCCGGGATGTCCTGCCAGGCCGACTGCCCGGGTCCGTGGAAGACGAAGCCTTTCATGACGCTCCTCACCGTCCTTCTCCGAAGTACCGGGAATACCCCACATGCGGGAAATGCCCCGCATATCCAGCTTGTCCGCCCGCGGCCCGGCGCGCACGGGCCGCCCGTGCGCCGGTGAGGGCACCTCGTCCCGCCCGGGCCGACCCGAAAGGGACCGAACGGCCCTACCACCGACCCGGTCACCAGGGCTTGTCTCGTCCCATGGACGAGAACGACACCGGGTCCGCGCCCTCCCGCTCGCACAGCACCTCCGGCGGCGCGACCGTCGTGACACTGCGGGGCGAGATAGACGTCGTGACGGCTCCCGCGCTCGCGGCCCGGCTGGACGCCCTGACCTCACGTCCCCATCCCGACCTGGTGCTGGACCTGCGTCCGGTCGAGTTCATCGACTGCTCCGGGCTCGGTGTGCTGTGCCGGGCCCGCAATCGGGCGCGGGCCCGGCACGGCCGGCTCCGGCTGGTCACCGACAACTCCCGCTTTCTGCGGCTGCTGCGCTGCACCGGCCTCACCGACGTCTTCGAGGTGCGTCCCCGGCTGCCCGAGGAGCCGACGGGGCCGGTGCCCGCCGCGGCGGGCTGAGCCACTCGTCAGGCGTTCCAGGCCCACTCGGCGACCTCGGGCAGGTCGGTGCCGTGTTCCCGGATCCAGGCGTGGTGACGGGTCCGGGCGTCGGCCATCTGCTGGCGTACGGCGGCGGCGCGCACGGCGAGGCCGGGGACGCGGTCGATGACGTCCATGACCAGGCGGTAGCGGTCCAGGTCGTTGCGGACGACCATGTCGAACGGCGTGGTGGTCGTGCCGGACTCCTTGTAGCCGCGGACGTGCAGGTTCTTGTGGCCGGTGCGGCGGTAGGCGAGGCGGTGGATCAGCCACGGGTAGCCGTGGTAGGCGAAGATCACCGGCTTGTCGGTGGTGAACAGTCCGTCGTACTCGAAGTCGTTCATCCCGTGCGGGTGTTCCTCCCGGGGCAGCAGCCGGGTCATGTCGACGACGTTCACGACGCGGACGGCGAGTCCGGGCAGATGCCGGCGGAGCAGCCCGGCGGCGGCCAGCACCTCCTGGGTGGGGACGTCCCCGGCGCAGGCGAGGACGACATCGGGTTCGCCGCCGTTCTCCGTGCCGGCCCAGTCCCAGATGCCCGCGCCGCGCGCGCAGTGGGCGCGGGCCTCGTCCATGGACAGCCAGTCGAAGCAGGGCTGCTTGCCCGCCACGACGACGTTGACGTAGTCCCGGCTGCGCAGGACGTGGTCCGCGACGGACAGGAGCGTGTTGGCGTCCGGCGGCAGATAGACCCGGACCACCTCGGGGCTCTTGTTCAGGACGTGGTCGACGAAGCCGGGGTCCTGATGGGAGAAGCCGTTGTGGTCCTGCCGCCACACATGGGAGGTCAGCAGGTAGTTGAGGGAGGCGAGGGGTGCGCGCCAGGGCAGTTCACGCGAGGTCCGCAGCCATTTGATGTGCTGGTTGACCATGGAGTCGACGATGTGGACGAACGCCTCGTAGCAGGAGAACAGTCCGTGCCGGCCGGTCAGGAGATAGCCCTCCAGCCAGCCCTGGCAGGTGTGCTCGGAGAGGATCTCCAGGACCCGGCCGTGCCGGTCCAGATGTTCGTCCACCGGCAGCGTCCCGGCCTGCCATGCCTTGCCGCTGGCGTCGAAGACGGCCTGGAGGCGGTTGGAGGCCGTCTCGTCCGGGCCGACGACCCGGAAGTCCCGGCGGTCGCGGGTGTCGTTCATGACGGCTTCCAGCAGTCCGCCGAGGACCCGGGTCGGCTCGTGCAGCGTGGTGCCGGGCTTGTCCACCGGCACGGCGAAGTCGTCGAGGGAGCGGATGGGCAGGTCACGGACGAGGAGGCCGCCGTTGGCGTGCGGCGTGGCGCCGAGACGGCGGGGCCCCTCGGGGACGCAGGCGAGGACGTCGGGGACGGGCCGCCCGTCGGGGCCGAACAGGTCCTGCGGCCGGTACGACCGCAGCCACGCCTCCAACTGCCGCAGGTGGTCCGGGTTCTCCCGCACCCCGGCGAGGGGGACCTGATGGGCACGCCAGGTTCCCTCGACGGGCTCCCCGTCGACCTCGGCGGGGCCGGTCCAGCCCTTCGGGGTGCGCAGCACGATCACCGGCCAGTGCACGCGCTCGGTGACGCCGTCCTCGCGGGCGGTGCGCTGCATGAGGGCGATCCGGTCGAGCGCCTCGTCGAGGGCCGCCGCCATCGCGCGGTGCACCTGGGCCGGGTCGTCGCCGGTCACATGGATGGGGATGTGCCCGTAGCCGCGCAGCAGCGTGTCCAACTCGGATTCGGGCAGCCGGGACAGGACGGTCGGGTTGGCGATCTTGTAGCCGTTGAGGTGGAGGATCGGCAGGACCGCCCCGTCGTGCACGGGGTCCAGGAACTTGTTCGAGTGCCAGGCGGCCGCCAGCGGCCCGGTCTCCGCCTCGCCGTCCCCGATCACGCAGGCGACCAGCAGACCGGGGTTGTCGAAGGCGGCGCCGTAGGCGTGGGCCAGCGAGTAGCCGAGTTCGCCGCCCTCGTGGATGGAGCCGGGTGTCTCCGGGGCGACATGGCTCGGTACCCCGCCGGGGAACGAGAACTGCCGGAACAGCCGCTCCATGCCCCCCGCGTCCCGCGGGACATCGGGGTAGATCTCGCTGTAGCTGCCTTCGAGCCAGGAGTTGGCGAGCACGGACGGCCCGCCGTGGCCGGGCCCCCAGACGCACAGCGCGTCGAGGCCGCGTGCCTTGATCACACGGTTGAGGTGGGTGTGCACGAGGTTGAGGCCGGGCGAGGTGCCCCAGTGGCCGAGGAGCCGCGGCTTGATGTGCTCGGGCCGCAGCGGCTCGGTCAGCAGCGGGTTCGCCATCAGATAGATCTGTCCGGCCGCCAGGTAGTTGGCGGCCCTCCAGTGGGCGTCCAGGGTGCGCAGTTCGTCGTCGGAAAGTACGGTGACGTTCTGGTGTTCGACCTTGGTCATGGGTGACTCCGGAACTCATCGACAGGGGTCAGAGGGTGGTGGAGGCGGCATGGCCGGCAAGAAGGCGACGAAGGTGCCGCGCGCGGCGTACGAAGAGGAAATGCTGCGTCTGCAGACGGGGTTGGTGAAGCTCCAGGAGTGGGTGCGGACGACGGGCGCTCGGCTGGTGGTGATCTTCGAGGGCCGGGACGCGGCGGGCAAGGGCGGCACGATCAAGCGGGTCGCGGAGCATCTGAACCCGCGCGTCGCCCGGATCGCCGCGCTGCCGAAGCCGACGGAGCGCGAGCGCGGCCAGTGGTACTTCCAGCGGTACATCGAGCACCTTCCGGCGGCGGGGGAGATCGTGCTGTTCGACCGGTCCTGGTACAACCGGGCCGGGGTCGAGCATGTGATGGGCTTCTGCACCGAGGAGGAGTACCAACTTTTCCTGCGGCAGTGCCCCATCTTCGAACGGATGCTGGTGGAGGACGGGATCCTGCTGCGCAAGTACTGGTTCTCGGTGAGCGACACCGAGCAGCAGGAGCGGTTCCGCAAACGGCTGGAGGATCCGCTGCGGCGCTGGAAGCTGTCGCCGATGGACCTGGAGTCGATCTCCCGCTGGGAGGCGTACTCGCGGGCCAAGGACGAGATGATGGTGCACACCGACATCACCGAGGCGCGCTGGTTCGTGGTGGAGAGCGACGACAAGCGGCGGGCGCGGCTGAACATGATCGCCCACCTGCTCGACTCCGTGCCGTACCACGAGGTCCCGCCGGCGGTGCTGCAACTGCCCGAGCGACCTGCCTCGACCGGCTACGAGCGCCCTCCGCGCGATCTGCGCACCTACGTCCCGGACCACGCGGCGAACCTCTGAACGGCGGGCCTCGGGACGACGGGCCTGTCTGCGGCGGGCCTGGAGACGGCGGGCCTCCCTGCGGCGGGCCACCGCGGTGACATCCGGTACGGGTGCTCGTGTACGGCCATGGCCATGTCTCCCTTCGTGTGGGCCGGACCGTGCCCCGGCGCCTCCCACCCTGCCGTCCCACGCCCGGCCGCGCCGGATGCCGAAGGGCCGCGGTGACGGGGCCCTACGGTCCCGGCGGCGGGCCGGGCGGCCCATGGCGCCGCTCGGGGGGCGCGCCGGTACGGCCGGCGCGTGAGGTCCGAGCCACGCGAGGTTGTCCGAGCCACGCGCATTCACCGAGCAGAACACGAACCAGGGGTTCCCGCCGGACGACACGAGTGCCCGGCAGGGCCCGTGGGGCTCTGCGGGGGCCCCGGGGGGCTTCCCCGGGCCGGAGAACGGGCCGACCGGCCCTACCCGTGTTCGAGCGGCGCGCCGACGATGGACTGATGGTTCAGAACGATGTCTTTCGCGCGCTCGACCGGCAGGAGTGCCTGAGACTCCTGGCCGAGGTGCCGGTCGGCCGGGTGGTCTACACGCGGCGCGCGCTGCCCGCGGTGCTCCCGGTCAACTTCGCGCTCGACAGCGACGCCTCGGTGCTGCTGTGCACGTCGGCCTCCTCCGACCTGGTGCGGGCCATCGACGGTGTCGTCGTCGCGTTCGAGGGCGACGAGTTCGACCCGGCCACCCGCTCCGGCTGGAGCGTCGTCGTCACCGGCCGGGCCGACGTCGTCACCGATCCCGCCGAGCACGAGCGACTGTCGCGCAGCGGCCCCGCCTCCTGGATGCCGACGCGGAACGAGGTCTTCGTGCGGATCGCGCCCGAGATGGTCACCGGCCGTGAACTCGGCCCCCGCTGACCGCGCGCCCGCCGAGGACCCGGCCCCTCGCCAGGACTCTTCGGCAGCCGTGCCGGGTCGCACGGACCGGATGGGCGGGGACCGCCACGAGACCGAGACCGCACGGGACCGGGGCCGC
>NZ_JBVIBK010000049.1:20011-29070 GCF_055573455.1 Streptomyces sp. NPDC030183 | reverse complement strand
GGTGGACAGGTCGTTGCCGAACGAGGCGGTCTCGGAGGTGAAACGGTCACCGGTGAGCTGCATACCGTCACCCGAATCACCCGCGAACCGGATGACCACCCGGTCCAGACGGTGCACCTCCTTGGCGCGGATCACGGCCGGCATCGGCTCGGCCTCTTCGATGTCCACGGTGTCTACCGTCACGCGACTCGTCTCCTCTGGCTTTCCGCTGTCCGGCGCCGCTGCGTGGGCCGGATTCCGTCGGCGTCTCCCCGGCGTCCCGGACGTCGGTGACGTGCCGACGGGACCTGGCTGGCCGGGACGTTAGGCAGCCCGCCTTGCGCCGGGCCAAAGCGCCCCACGGGACCTGAGGGCCGTATCCGTCCGCCCGTGGCCGGTTCAGCGCAGGTTCAGTGGTTCTCCAGAGCGGCTCGCGACCCTTTCCCACGTCCGCTGGACAGCCGGACGCGGCGCCTCCCCCAGCGGGGCATCAGGTGCGCCACCCCACGACCCGGCCCGCGCGACCACGCATCGGTCCAGCCCACTTGCCGTTACCTCGCCACCCTTTTCCCCTTTCCCAGGAGCACACCATGGACGTGTCATCCCCGGCCTCCCGCCGCACGCTGCTCAGACTCGCCACCGCCGCCTCCCTGGGCGGGGCGCTCGCCGCCACCCCGCTGCCGGCGTTCGCGAAATCCGCCCGCTGCCCGCTGCCGCGCACCCTCAGCGTCACCGCCCCCGGCCTGTACCCGGAGGGCGTCGCCTGGGACCCCACGAGGAAGGCGTTCCTCGTGGGGTCCAGCGCGCAGGGCACCATCTCGGTGGTCCGGGCCGACGGCTCCGTGACCCCGCTGGTGGCCCCGTTCGCCCGTGCGTCGGTCCTCGGCGTCGAGGTGGACGCGCCCCGCCGCCGCGTCCTGGCCGCCTACACCGACTACTACCTGCGGCTGCTGGGCATGGTCGACCCCTCGCTGCCCCCGGTGTCCGGGGTCGGTTTCTTCGACCTGGCCACCGGAGCCGTGCAGCATCTGGTCGACACCTCCGCCGGGGAATCCCACCCGCGCACCAACGACCTGGCCGTCGACTCGTGCGGTGCCGTCTTCGTCACCGACAGTGGGGCCGACACGGTGACCGCGGTGAGCCGCGACGGCAAGGTCCTGCGGGTCATCCGCGACGACCGCTTCCTCACCGACCACACGGGCCCGAACGGGATCGTCCACCACCCCGCCGGATTCCTTCTCGTCGGCAAGTACGACGGCGGACAGCTGTTCCGCGTCGACCGCCCCCTGTCGGCGCGACCGGTCGTCAGCCCGGTTCGGCTGGACCGTGCGCCGACCTCCATCGACGGCATGGCGCTGCGACCCGACGGCTCGCTGGTCGTCGTCGCCAACGACCTGTCGCTGTCCAGCGGACAGCCCGGCCGGGACGCGGTCGTGGTGCTGCGCTCCACCGACAACTGGCGTACCGCGCGCACGACGCAGGACCAGACCTGGCCGATCGAGGACCCCTCGACCGTCGCCGTGACCCCGTACGGCGACTACGTCGTCAGCGGAGGGCTTCGCGAGGTCCTGGCCGGCGTCCCCTCCACCACGCCCGGCCAGTTCCACCTGCGCCGCCGCTGACGACACCGGTCGGCGTCCCCGGGCGCACGGCCCGGCCCGCACCTCACCCACCCCGACCTCCGGGAGCCCCCATGTCCCCCGCCACCACACCTGCCCCGCCCCCCGAAACCGCCCCGCCCCGGGGCACGTTCACCGCGCTCGCCCGGCTGGCCGTCCGCCGGTCCCGGCTGCTGCTCGTCCTCACCGTGGTCCTGCTGGCCGGTGCCGTCGTCCTCGGCAGCGGCGTCGCCGACCGGCTCCGCAGCGGGGGCAGCGGAGGCGTCGAGGACCCCTCCTCCGAGTCCTCGTACGCCGCGGACGTCCTGGAACGGGAGTTCCCCGGCGCCCGCCCCAACCTCGTCCTGCTGGCCCGGGCCGACGGCGGGGTCGACGACGCCGAGGCGGCGCGCCAGGGACGGGAACTCGCCGCCCGGCTCGCCGACGAGAAGGGCGTCACCGGCGTCACCTCCTACTGGGACACCGGCTCCGAGGCACTGCGTTCCAAGGACGGCCGCGAGGCCCTCGTGGTGGCCCGCCTCACCGGCGACGACCTGGTGGCCGACCGTACTCTGGAGAGCCGCATAGCCGGGCACTTCGACGGGCGGCAAGGGGATCTCACCGTCCGGATCGGCGGGAGCGTCGCCGTCCAGCACGAGCAGCAGACCTTCATCCGTGAGGACCTCCTGCTCGCCGAGGCCATCGCCCTGCCGATCACGCTGCTCATCCTCATCGTGGTGTTCGGCAGCGCGGTCGCCGCGCTGCTCCCGGTCGGCATCGGGGTGATCGCGATCCTCGGTACCAACGCGGTCCTGCGGGTCCTCACCTCCTTCACCGACGTCTCCGTCTTCGCCACCAACCTCACCACCGCCCTCGGCCTGGGCCTCGCCATCGACTACGCGCTGCTCATCGTGCGCCGCTACCGCGAGGAGCTGGCGAACGGCCGGGACGTGCCCGGTGCGCTCGCCGTCACCCTCAACACCGCCGGGCGGACCGTGCTGTTCTCGGCGGCGACGGTCGCCGTCTCGCTCGCCGCGATGCTGGTCTTCCCGATGTACTTCCTGAGGTCCCTCGCCTACGCGGGGATCAGCGTGGTGGTGCTCGCGGCGGCCGCGGCCCTCGTGGTGCTGCCGGCACTGCTGGCGGTACTGGGCCGGCGGATCGACTCCCTGGACATGCGCAAGCTCGTCCGGCGCCGTTCCGCCGCACGACGGCGGCCCGCCGAGGACGGTGCCGGGTGGGCCCGGCTGGCCCGGTGGGTCATGCGCCGCGCGCCCCTCGTGGCCACCGGCACCCTCGCCGTCCTGCTGCTGCTCGGCCTGCCCTTCCTGAACGCGGACTTCGGCACCGCCGACTACCGTCAGCTGCCCAGGTCCGCGGAGTCCCGGGTCGTGCAGGAAGACATCAGGGACCGGTTCGCGGGCAGCCCCACCGGAGTGGTCGAGGTGGTCACCCGGCGCGCGCCCACCGCTGAACTGGACCGCTACGCCGAGCAGTTGTCCCGGCTGCCCGGGGTGCTGCGGGTGGACGCGGCCACCGGCCGCTACACCGACGGCCGGGCGTCCGGGCCGGAGCAGCCCGGCCGCACCGCGGGCGACGTCTCCTACCTGACGGTGGTGCCCGGTGTGGAGGCCGTCTCCGACGAGGGCAAGGAACTCGTGCGGGACGTACGGGCGGTGGACGCGGGCTTCCCGACGTACACCTCCGGGACGACCGCGGCGATGGTCGACAGCCAGGCCGCCATCGGGCGCGGTCTGCCGTGGGCCGTCGGCATCATCGTGCTCGCCACGCTGGTCCTGGTGTTCCTGCTCACCGGCAGTGTGCTGGTGCCGGTCCAGGCGGTGCTGCTCAACGCGCTGAGCCTGACCGCGATGCTCGGGGCCATCGTGTGGGTCTTCCAGGACGGGCACCTGTCCGGGGTGCTGGGCTTCACACCGACCGGCAGCATCGAGACGTCGCTGCCGGTGCTGATGTTCTGCCTGGCCTTCGGACTCTCCATGGACTACGGGGTGTTCCTGCTTGCCCGGATCAAGGAGGAGCAGGAGCGCGTACACGACCACAGGGCGGCGGTGGTGGAGGGGATCCGCGGCACCGGCGGCGTCATCACGGCGGCCGCACTCGTCCTGTCGGTCGTCATGGTGGCCATCGGCACCTCCCGGATCACCAACACGAAGATGCTCGGCCTGGGCGTCGCCCTCGCCATCCTCATGGACGCCATGGTGATCCGCTCGCTCCTCGTGCCCGCGATGCTCTCGCTGACCGGCCGGGCGACCTGGTGGGCACCCGGGCCGCTACGCCGACTGCACGCGCGGTTCGGCATCCGTGAGGGCGGCCCGGCCCCGGCGGCACCGGCACCGGCCGCGTCGGAGACGCCGCCCGCGTCGGACACGTCGCCCGCGTCGGACTCGTCGCAGACGCCGGACGCCGCCGTCCCGTCACCCGCGGCGGACACGCCGGCGCCGGTGACGCAGGAGCGGGAACGGGCCGGCGCGGCAGCCGGGAAACAGTCCGGCTGAGGCGCGTCGGCCACACGGCCGCGCGGCCGCGCGATGACGTGAATACGCGGGAAACAAGGTGCGGGAGGACCTCGACGGGTCCTCCCGCACCTCTTTGGCGGGGCGCAAGCGATCGTCGTTAGCGTCCGGGCAACGCGTCGGGCGGACGCCGCGGCAACGCGCCGCGAGGCCCTCCGCCTCGACCGAGGGCCGCCGGCACCGGCCGGGCCCTCCCGAACGGCCCGACGCGCCGAACGCCCCGAACGGCCGGGCTCGCCGAACGGCCCGGCGCCCCGAACGGCTGGGCTCGCCGAAGGACATGACGCCCGGACTGGCCGTCGACCAGCCGGCCGTCGACCAGCCGGCCGTCGACCAGCCGGCCGTCGACCAGCCGGCCGACGACCAGCCGGCCGACGACCAGCCGACCGACGACCGGACGGCCGACAGGCCCCGTTCACCCGCCCCACCCGCCCTACCCGCCCCACCGCCCCAGCCCGGTTCACCCGCGCCGGCTCCTACCCCTCGGATCCCCGCCCAGCGGATCGCCCAGATCAACCAGATCAACCAGATCGAGCAGATCGAGCAGATCGAGCAGATCGACCAGATCACCGAGATCACCGAGATCACTGAGATCGCCCAGGTCAACCAGAGCAACCAGATCGCCCAGGTCAACCAGAGCAAGGGGGAACAGCCCGATGACATCCACACCTCAGCACGGGCCGCAGGCCCGGCCCGTACGCCGCGTCGCGGTGGGCGAGGAGCGCGCCATGGCGGTCGACACGGTCGTCGTCGACTACGGAGGAGTGCTCACGAACCCGCTCGTGGAGACCTTCGCCGCCTTCGCCGAACTCGCCGGTATCGACGCGGGTGACCTGGCCCAGGCGTTCCTGGCGGCGACGGAGCGCCACGGGGAGACCCCGATGGCCGCCCTGGAGACCGGCACGATCACCGAGCGGCAGATGGTGGACCGGATTCTCGCCGAACTCCCCGAAGGGGCGGGCCGGATCCTCGCGGACGGGCAGAGCTTCGGTGAGCTGTGGTTCCGGGGCCGGCGCCCCAATGAGCCCTTCCTGGCCTTCCTGCGCGCCCTGCGCCGCGACGGCTACCGGCTCGCACTGCTGACCAACAACGTCCGCGAGTGGGAACCGCTGTGGCGGGCCCAGCTGCCCGTCGACGAACTCTTCGACGTCGTGGTGGACTCGCACCGGGAGGGCGTACGCAAGCCGGACCCGGCCCTCTACCGGATCCTGTTCGAACGGCTCGGTACCCCGCCAGGGCGGTGCCTCTTCGTCGACGACACCGAGGAGAACTGCCGGGCCGCCGTCGAACTCGGCATGCGCGCCGTGCGGTTCGCCGACACCGACAGCGCCGTCCGCGAGATCTCGGCCCTGCTCCACCGCCCGGTGGCCGTGACCGCCGGAGCCACGGGAGGTGCCCGATGACGACCGAGCCGATCCTGGTGGTCGGAGCCGGGCCCACCGGTCTCACCGCCGCCTGCGTGCTCCTGGACCACGGTGTGCCCTGCCGTGTCGTCGACCGGCGGCCGGGCCCCGGTACGGCCCCGAAGGGGCTGACCCTGTGGAGCGGCGCGCTGGAGTGCCTGGACCGCCTCGGTGTCGCCGAGAAGATCGCCGGGGCGGCCCTGCCCCTGACCGGGGCGTCGTACTGGTCGAAGGGCAGGCGCATCGCCCATGTGCGGTTCGGCGGACTGAAGGGCACGGCGTTCCCCGGCCCTCTCTGCGTGCCGCAGCCCGTCACCGAACAGGCCCTGCACGCCCGGCTGACGGAGCTCGGCGGATCCGTCGAGTGGGGGACCGAGGCCACGGCGGTGACCGTCAACCGCGGCGGCTCCGCGGATTCGGCGACCGTGACCCTGAGCTCGGCGGGCGGCAGGGAGGAGACCGTGACGGTGCCGTGGCTGGTCGCCGCCGACGGGACCCGCAGCCTGGTGCGTGAAAGCGTCGGTATCCCCTTCGAGGGCCGCACCTTCGCCCGTACGTTCCTGATGGGAGACGGCCACCTGGAAGGCGCCGCGCCCGAGGCGGAGGCGCAGTACCACATCACTCCCGACGGGCTCCTGCTGATCGTCCCCCAGGCGGACGCCCACCGTGTCTTCCTCGACATCGAGCCCGACGGGCGGACCGGCCCCCCGTCGCAGGAGCTCCTCCAGCGGTTCCTCGACGAGCG
This sequence comes from Streptomyces sp. NPDC030183, assembly GCF_055573455.1. Classification (NCBI taxonomy): domain Bacteria; kingdom Bacillati; phylum Actinomycetota; class Actinomycetes; order Kitasatosporales; family Streptomycetaceae; genus Streptomyces; species Streptomyces sp. NPDC030183. The sequence continues at coordinate 22,811 of NZ_JBVIBK010000049.1, read as the reverse complement.
GGGCCCCGGGGGGCTGCGTATGCGGGGCACCTGGTGGACCAGCAGATTCCAGGTGCAGGCCAGGCTGGCCGCCCGTTTCCGCGAGGGCCCCGTGCTGCTGGCCGGGGACGCCGCCCACGCCCATTCCCCCGCCGGCGGACAGGGCCTCAACACCGGTGTCCAGGACGGCTACGACGTGGGCTGGAAGCTGGCCACCGTGGTGCGCGGCGGCGACCCGGCCCTGCTCGACAGCTACGAGGCCGAACGCCGCCCCGCGTCCGTGCGGGCGGTCGCGAACGGCGACCAGCAGACCCGGATGTGGCTGCTGCGCCGTCCGGCGGCCCGGTTCCTGCGGGACACCGTCATGCGGACGCTGTCCGCCACCGGACTGCTGGAGCGCAAGGCGATCCCGCTGCTCGCCCAGCTCGACCTTGACCACTCAGGGAGCCCGGCGGTGACCGCGGCCGACTCCGTGGCCGGCGCGCCGCGCACGCTGAGGCCCGGCCGGCGGTCCCCCGACGCGTCGCTGATCCCGGTGCGGGGCACGGCGGCGACGTCGCTGCACGACCACCTGGCGGCCGGACGGCACACGCTGCTGGTGTACGGCGCCGGGGCGGCCGGGGAGACGGCCGCGCGGGCCGCCGAGGCGGTGCGGGAGCGGGGCGCCGGCGACACCGCCGAGGTGCTGTGGATCCAGCCCCAGGGCGCCTCTGACGGACAAGTCCCGGATGTCGAGGGCGTGTTGGCCGTCGCCCGGGAGCAGGGGCAGACGCTCGGCACGGCCGGGTCCCCGTGGATCGCGTATGTGCGGCCGGACGGGGTCGTCGCGGCACGCTCCGCCCCGGCCGGCCTGGACGCGCTCCTCGCCCGGCTGCCGTCCCGCGCGCCCCTCACGGCCCCGGCACCGTCCCTGAGGCCCTGACCGGGCCCGGCAAACCGATCGCGACACCGAGTACTTCCCTGGAAGGACCGACCATGAGCATGTCCACGTCCGCCACCGCGGCCGCCCCCGCGTCCGCCACCGCGGCCGCCCCCAAGTCCGCCACGTCCGCCACCGCGGCCGCCAAGGTGGAGCTGAGCTACGACGCGACCGTTCCCCGCACCCTGGTCCACCGGGCCTCGATTGCCGAGGTCTTCGTCACCGACTCGGCCGAGACGGGGGAGGACGCCTTCGCCGTCGCCGCCCAGCTGCCGCGCGGCCATCTGATCGGGGAGGCGTCCCCCTCGTACGACTTCACGCTGCTGGTGGAGGTGGTGCGGCAGGCCGGGGTGCTGATCGCCCACCGCCATTTGGGGGTGGAGCTGGGCTCGGCGTTCATCTTCCGCGACCTCAGACTCCGGGTCACGGCGTTCGAACCGCTGCGCATCGGCCGGCGCCCGGCCGATCTGCGTGTCGACGTCGACGTGCGGACCCGGCGCAACCGGGCGGGCCGGGTCCAGGGGTTCAACTTCACCGGGGACGTCGAGGTCGACGGACGGCCCGCGATGCACGGGGAGGGCGGGCTGCTGATCCTGCCCAGGACCGCCTACCAGGCCATGCGCAGCAGGCGGCAGCTGCCGGACCACCCCGGTTTCCTGCTGCCGCGCTTCACGGCGGCCGAGCCGGGCGCCGTGGGGCGCCGCGACGCGCGGAACGTGTTCGTCACCGAGCCCGTAGCGGACGCCGAACAGGGCCGTTTCTCGTGCCAGTTGGTGGTGGACACCAGCCACCCGCATGTGTTCGACCACCCGCTGGACCATGTGCCGGGCCATCTGCAGATGGAGGCCGCGCGTCAGCTGGCGGTGGCCTCCGTGGCCCGGCTGCACGGACTCGACCCGTGCAGCCTGTCGGTCGCCTCCATAGAAACCGACTTCACGGACTACGCCGAACTGGACCGGATCACCAGTCTTCGGGCGACGGTCGGCGGGTTCCGCTCCGACGAGGAACTGGGCACCTTCACCATCCCGGTGGAGGTGGAGGCCGTGCAGGAAAGCACCGTCACGACCGCCATGCGGATCGAGGTGGCGCAGTGGCCCCACGAATAAGGTGAAGTCTAAAGGAAATCGCTCTCTGATCTTTTACGGCCACCCTCTGTCAAGTAGTGTCCTCGTCAAACGGGCCGGCGTGACCTTCTCGGTCCCACGGGGGGAGCACCTTGATACGCATCCTGCTCGCCGAGGACATGCACATGGTGCGGGGAGCGCTGGTGGCCCTGCTGGCCCTGGAGGGGGACCTCACGGTCGTGGCCGAGGTCGAGCGGGGGGACCGGATCCTCTCCACGGCCCTGGAGCACCAGCCGGATGTCGCCATCATCGATGTCGACCTGCCCGGCCTCGACGGCCTGAGCGCCGCGGCGCAACTCGCCCAACAGCTGCCCTCCTGCCGCACGTTGATCCTGACCAGCCTCGGCAGGCCGGGCACGCTCCGCAAGGCGCTGGCGGCCCAGGTGGGCGGTTTCCTCCTCAAGGACGCACCGCCGGACCGGCTGGCCGACGCGGTCCGGGACGTCGCGGCGGGGAAGCGGGTGATCGACCCCCAGCTGGCCCTGGCGGCCCTGGACAACGGTGAGAACCCGCTGACCCCCCGGGAGACGGAGGTGCTGCGGCTGGCCGCGGACGGGGCGGAGGCCGCGGACATCGCGCGCCTGCTGTTCCTGTCCGTGGGTACCGTGCGCAACTACCTGACGACGGTCGTCACCAAGCTCAACGCGCGCAACCGCGTCGACGCTATCCGGCTCGCCAGGGAGAACGGCTGGCTGTGAGAGACCGCGGACCGGACGGGTCACGACACACCCGCCCGGCCCGCGGCCCCCGGCCGCTCCTGGGCCTCCGCCCGTTCCCC